>JAZSDQ010000060.1:0-35538 GCA_045531235.1 Eubacteriales bacterium | reverse complement strand
TTGATTATTTTACAAAAGATACTTTTTTCACTTTCACTAAATATAAAATCTTGTATGGGATCTTCGTATTTTACCTCAAGACTCGTATAGAAACGCAAAAAATCTCTGTAATCATCTGGTTTCATTTCCGAGTCTCTTTTCATTCTATAACTGACAAGAAAATCTTCCGTCTCTATTTTTAGTTCTTCCCATTGTTTGTCTTTTTCAAGTTCGGGATATCGATAGATATATTTATAGAATTGCTTTGCAAGATGATAAAAATCAAAATTCCTCAGAAAATCTTTTGCATATATTTTCGTAGTTGACATACTTTAACAACCCCTCATATATAATAACGACATAAATTTACTTTTTGTGACATTAAATTTTTGTCCTCATATATACAACAAGTTAAATGGGGTTTTAGGATACATTTTTTATTATAATTATAAAAATTTCTTCTCTCTGCTACCAGACAAATTCATTTCCGCTAAACATATCGCCATCTATTTGATAGATATCGTCTATAGGAATTATAGTACCGTCAACAAGGATTATTCTTCTTTCGTACTCATCTATTCTTTTAATTGTCCCTGAAACAGTTGTGTATTTGCCACCGGATTTAAGATTGTCTGGAATAAAATATGTGATATTAATAATTGCATCACTCTCACACATTTCTGTTACAAACAGGAGCTTTTCATTTAAGATTTCCTTGCTACCTTCATCAAGTTCTATCTTTTTGTCAGTGACACGTGCTGCTTCCTTAACCATTTCTTCGTATCCTGTAATTGCGGCGAATGGAGAAAAACGTGCAGCACGCTCCAGCATTGTAGGTTGGGGATGTTTTTTAGAAATATGTGGTGGAAGATTAATTATATCTTCATAAGGAAATTTATGAGTCATACTGCACCTCCTTCAGTTCGATAAATTGGAATTTATTTCAAACCGCATTCTTTATACAGTTTTTCAATACACGGTGATTTATACTCTATGTATCCGTCTATATCATTTGGAAAGAGCTCGGCGGCTTTTTCTTTTATCAAGCTATATTTTCTAACCGCTTCGGGATTGCTTCGCAAAAAATCTCTAAATGTGGTATGACGATGTAATTCTTTGGAATACTGCGGACATACATACAAATGATGCATCATCAAATGGAGTTTATCCGTGTATTTGAATGCTTCTCTGTCTTTGATGCCGAGGTCACCCTCGTGGATATAGCCGATTCCTTTCAAACCTTCAACTACCGCAGCAAACGCCGAGTAATCCTTAATGATTACATCAATATCAATGCAAGGCTTGGCAGACATTCCTTCGACAGAGGTGCTTCCGACGTGTTCAATACCGATGATTAAATCGCCAATTGCTTCTTTAATCTCACTCTTAATTTTTTCAAAAGCAGATTGCCATGCCACATCGTATGGCAGTACAACAACCTTTCTTGTTCTCATATAATTCACCTGCAAATTGGGATTGGTTTATTTCTTTTTCTTTGGTGCAGGAAGTTCAGCATACATCGCATTAAACAGTTCCGTCAGAAACTCTTTACTGTCTATATTATCGACCAACAGCATTTCTTTTGCTCCATCATAAGGCGATTCATAGGTTGCGGTTGTCATAAGAGAAACTGCGGATTTAACCGGCTTTACAAGTAATCTGTCATCATAAATTCCACCAACGATTTTGCCGCGATAGTAGATGATGTATTCGCCCATCATTGCTCTGTATGTTATTTCCTCTAATTCGGATAACTGCTCCAATACAAAATCCAAATACTCTTTATTTGAAGCCATATCACACCTCGTCAAATTCTTATTTTCCTAATTGTTCGACCTATTGGAATTTATCGTTCCATACGAACAAGAAATTCCGTTGTATCTTCTTCATATTTTTTGTCATTTGTTATATTAAAACCATGTCGCTTATAAAATGCTATTGCTTTTGTGTTTTTCTCTAAAGCCCACAAAAAATTGACATTACTTTCGGCTATCGCATATTCCAACAATTTCGCTCCGATAGAATTACCTTGAAGTGCAGGCTCTACAAACAATTTTTTAACTTCTGCATTTTCTATTTGAATAAATCCTTTTACAACACCATCATCATAAACCCAAATGCTGTCCAACTCATTCATATAGTTAGCCGTTTGTTTAGCAACCGTTAGTTCTTCGAAATAGAAACAATCATCACGAAATATTGGATAGAAATTTAGCCTATAATTGAATACTAAAATTTCTGCAATTCTCTCTATGTCATCATATCTTGCTTGTCTAATATAATTCATTTATCTCACCGCCAAATACGCATTTATCAAACTAATTATACCATAAAACAGAAAAGAAGGAAAGCGGTTCTTCCATTGACCAAACAAAACAAAAAAGATCGCATCCACTTTTTGTCTTTATTTTTGAAAGATGGGGGTATTTTGTGCTAATAAAAATTTGACGAAGAATTCTTTTCGTGATATGATAAATTTGTAAATTTTTCCGAATCTTTGGAGGTTAAAAAATGCTGACGATCAATAAACTTCGCGTCAATCAAACCGTAGATTTTGCTGCAGAAGAATTGAAGAAATATCTTCGCATGATGATGCCGGAATGCGGTGACATTGAGATCCGCTTGGATCCCGATGCGAAAGACGGATTCCGCCTCGGTCTTTTGGAAGATTTCGGTCTTTCTACCGAGGAAGTGGAAGACGCCGTACTGGATGACGTAGTACATATCGACACAGAAAAGGACGGGGGAATCCTCGCAGGTTCCAACCCTCGCAGCGTTCTTTTTGCCGTTTACCGTTTTCTTCGTCTCAACGGCTGCCGTTGGCTCTATCCCGGTGTAGACGGCGATTACGTTCCCATGAAGGACATTGAGGCGCAGAAGTATCACAAAAAAGCTGACCACAGATTCCGCGGCCACTGCAACGAGGGCGCTGAATTCCAGCAGTGCATGATGGAAACCATTGATTTCTATGCAAAGCAGGAACTGAACGTATATATGCTTGAGTTCTTTATCCCTTACGGATATTATCATCACTACTACAGCCATCAGTACAATGAATTCAACCGCAGCCCCGAGGCCATCACTCCCGATATGGTGCTTCAGTGGAAGCGTCAGTGCGAAGTAGAAATCGCAAAGCGCGGTCTTCAGTTCCACGATATGGGCCACGGTTGGACTGCCGAGCCTTTCGGTATGACCAACCGCAGCACCGATATCCCCGAAGAATCCCGTCAGTATCTGGCACTCGTTAACGGAAAGAGAGACCTTTACCGCGGTCACGCCAACTGGACAAACCTTTGCTACTCCAATCCTTACGTTCGCTCCAGAATGGCAGATGCGGTTGTAGATTACGCGGAAAAGCATACCAACGTTACCTACCTTCACGTATGGCTGGCAGACCTTGATAAAAACCACTGCGAATGTGAAGAGTGCAAAAAAAAGACCCCCAGCGATTGGTATATGCTCATTATGAATGAGATCGATGAAAAGCTGACGGCAAAAGGCCTTTCTACCCGCGTGGTATTCATCGCTTATGTAGATACTCAGTTTGCACCCAAGGAATTCAAGATTGAAAATCCCGATCGTTTCTCTCTTCTGTACGCACCCATTTCCCGTTCTTACCTTTCCAGCATCAATGAAAACACGGTATTGCCCGAACCGGCAGAATACCGCTATAACGATTGGACCACCCCCACCACCGCCGAAGAGAGCATGGCTCTGTTCCGCACTTGGCAGAAGATCTGGCAAGGCCCTGCTTTCTCCTACGAATACCACTTCTGGCATCATCAGCACAGAGACCCCAGCGGTCTTTACATTGCCCGCAGAATCTATGAAGATATCCGCGGTCTGAAATTTATGGGTCTGGACGGATACGTGGAAGACGGTTCTCAGAGAAGCTTCTGGCCCAACGGCTTTGCGATTTACGTATACGCAGAAACTCTTTTGAATCGCGATATTACGTTTGAAGAGCTTCTGGAAGACTACTACTCTCACATTTACGGCGAAGATTGGCAGCAGGCTTACGATCTGCTCAGCCGCATTGAGAAAGCCTTCGATTATGAATTCCTTGCAGGAAAGAGATCGGAAGATTACTCTATTTCCAAATACTACGGTCCTCACCGCGCGCCTCAATTGGAATCCGTTCACGATCTTGCTGCAGAAGAAAGAGCTCTTGTGGAAAAACATCTCTCCATTCCTTGCCGTCCTCAGGCAGTTTCCTGGCGTTTGCTTCGCCGTCACGCTGAATTCTGCGACAATCTTTGCGATATCGTAAAGGCAAAGGCGTTGGGACAAAACTACAAGGCAGTGGAATTGGCAGAAGAATTCAAAAAGAGCTTCGGCAGACACGAATATGAACTGGAGCGCTACTACGATCACTATCTGTCCATGCACACCGTCGGCTATTACGTAAAGAATCCCAAAGGAACCATCTTTAACTAATTGTAAAAAGAAAATCATCTCATAACTTGGGAGGAAAACATGTTTACAATCAACAAGATCCGCGCAGAGCACACCATAGACTTTGCCGCAGAAGAACTGAAAAAATATCTCCGTATGATGATGCCGCTGAAAGGCGAAATTGTAATTTCTCTCAATCCCGAAGCGAAAGACGGCTTCCGTCTTGGTCTTCTGGAGGATTTCGGTCTTCCTTTTGAGGGGAAAGACGCGAAATTTGACGATGTAGTACACATTGATACCGATGAAAACGGCGGTATTCTTGCAGGCTCTAATCCACGCAGCGTACTTTTTGCCGTTTACCGCTTTCTGAAGCTGAACGGTTGCCGCTTCCTTTTCCCCGGCATTGAAGGAGAATATATCCCCCTGAAGGATATGGAAGCGCAGAATTATCACCACCTGGCTTCTTTCCGATTCCGCGGCCATACCATTGAGGGACGCCCTTCGGTGGAACAGGTTCTGGATTATCTGGATTATCACGCCAAGGAAGAACTCAATGCCTTTGGTTGTCTGAACGTACTTCCTTATCAAAGAGGATACTACAGCCACAAATACGGTATTCGGCAAGCAGAAACAGTAGATCCCGAAACTGCAGATAAGCAGTGGAGAGCGCTTTACGAAAGCGAAGCGAAAAAGAGAGGGCTTCTTCTGTTCAGCGGTGAGCACGAATGGCTTCCCATGGCAGTTGGTTTTGATCTCAACGAGAGATATCTGTATTCCGAGGGAAAGAAAGAAGTTCCCGAGCATATCCTCCCCTATCTTGCACAGCTGAACGGAAAACGCGGTCTTCACAAGAGTAACATTTTTTATACCAACGTTTGTATGTCTAACCCTAAGGTGCGAACCATGATCGCCGACACGGTGGTCAAGGCGGCGGGAGAAAGAAAGCATCTTGACTTCCTCGGCTTTACGGTAGCAGACCTTCACCACAATCACTGCGAGTGCAAGGAATGCAAAAAACTCCGTCCCAGTGACTGGTACGTAATGATCCTCAACGAAATTGATGAAAAGCTGACGGAAAAAGGGCTGGATACCAAGATCGTTGCCGCCATGTATCTGGATACTCTCTTCCCTCCTGCAAAAGAGCGCTTCCGCAATCCCGATCGCTTTATTATGCAATACTGCCCCATTTCCCGTTCTTATTCCACCTCACTTTCCGAGGATACCGTTGTTCCCCCTCCCGTTGAATTTAAATACAACGCCTGGGAGCCGGTCAGAACTACGGAACAAGCCTTTGCAATGCTTCGGGAGTGGCAGAAAGTATATTCCGGCGCTTGGTGGGGCTTTGAGTATCACTTCTGGAAGCCGCAGTACCGTGATTTCGGCGGTATGGATTTTGCAAAAAGCGTTTATAAGGACGTTCTCGCTCTTGATATACTGAAGCTTGACGGCTATATGCAGGACGGATCCAATAAGAGCTTCTGGCCCAACGGCTTTGCAGGACACATTTACGCCGCTACCATGACGGACAAAGCCATCGACTACGAAAAAGAACAAGCAGACTTTTTCCTCCATTTGTACGGCAAAGATTGGGAGAAGGTGGCAACCTACCTCCGCGCCATTACAAAAGCCTTTGACTTTGGATATATCCAAGGAGAAAAGAGCACAGATCCCAAGATGGGCGCTCTCTATAATCCCGGAAGAGCCGAGCCTCTTTCTTACGTAAAAGAGCTTGCCGCAGAGATGAGAGATCTTGCAAAGGAGCACATGTCTATTCCCTGCCGTCCTCAGTCTACGGCTTGGAGAATGCTTCTCCTTCACGCAGAATATTGCGAAGGACTTGCAGAAGTGTTCGGCGAAAAATGCATCGGTCACAATAAGCGCTCCATTGAAATGTTCTTTCGCTTCTTTGAAAAATTCGGCGCAAAGCACGAATTTGAGTTGGACCGTTTATGCGATATTCCTTTGGCGGCTTGGTCCCTGGAAACGCTTATTCGCAAAAATCCCTTGATCGATGTTATCTGATAAAATCGTAAAATAAAGGAGTTTTTATGTTTACCATCAAGAAGATCCGCGCAGATCATACCATAGATTTTGCCGCAGAAGAATTAAAAGAATATCTTCGCATGATGATGCCTGAAGACGGTGACATTGCCATCTCCTACGAGCCCGATGCAAAAGACGGCTTCCGCCTTGGCTTTTTGGAGGATTTTGGCATTCCCTTTGACGGAGAAGATCCCGTACTGGACGACGTGGTTCACATTGATACCGATAAAAACGGCGGTATTCTTGCAGGCTCTAACCCCCGCAGCGTACTTTTTGCCGTTTACCGCTTTCTCCGACTCAACGGTTGCCGCTGGCTTTATCCCGGCGTAGACGGAGAATATATCCCCATGCAAAAGGTAGTGCCCACAAAATATCACAAGCTTGCCGATCACAGATTCCGCGGTCACTGCAACGAAGGCGCGGAAAGCCAACAGTGCATGCTGGAAACCATTGATTTTTATGCAAAGCAGGAAATCAATGTATATATGATGGAGTTTGACAATCCCTTTATTTATTACGATTACTACTACAACCATACCTTCAATGAAAACAACCGTCCTCCCGAGCCTGTGACTCCCGAAAACGTAATGCAATGGAAGCGTCAGTGCGAAGCACAGATCGCAAAGCGCGGCCTGATGTTCCACGATATGGGTCACGGTTGGACGGCAGAGCCTTTCGGCATTTCCTCCTTGGAAGGCTGGAAGCCTGTAAAGGACGAAAGCTTTCTTACCGAAGAACAGAGGTCTTTCCTCGCGGAAATGAACGGTGTGCGCGGACTGTTCCGCGGAGTACCCCTGAACACCAACCTTTGTATGTCCAATCCCAAGGTGCGCACTATGATGGCGGAATACATTGCAAAATACGCCGAAGCGCATCAGAATGTAGACTATCTCCATATTTGGTTGGCAGACAGCTCCAACAATCACTGTGAGTGCGAGGAATGTCAAAAGCTTCGCCCTGCTGACTTTTATCTAATGATGCTCAACGAGCTTGACGAGATTCTTACCGCAAAGAAACTGGATACAAGACTCGTCTTCATTGCCTACTACGATACGCTTTTTGCTCCTTTGCAGGAGAAAATCAAAAATCCCAAGCGCTTCTCTCTTCTTTACGCACCCATTACCAGAAAATACACTGAGAGCATTCACGAAGACACCGTATTCCCCGAAGCAAAGGATTATGTTCGTAACAACTTTGAAAAGCCTCGCAGCGCAGAAGACAATATTGCCCATTTGAGAAATTGGCAAAAGACCTGGCACGGCCCCTGCTTCTCCTATGAATATCATTTCTGGAGACATCAATTCTGCGATCCCGGTAAAATGGATCTTGCCCGTCGCATTTACGAAGACATTCTTGGTCTGAAATATGCAAAGCTACAGGGCTTTGTGGAAGACGGATCCCAGAGAAGCTTCTTTCCCAACGGTTTTGCCATTCACATTTATGCAGAAGCTTTGGTCAACCGTAATATAGATTTTAACAAAGAAGTGAAAGACTACTTCTCCCACGCTTACGGACCCGATTGGAAAAAAGCGCTGGATTATATGGAAAGAGTCAGCCGTATCTTTGATATGGGCTTTATGGAAGGTGAAAAGAGCGTAAATATGGCAGTCTCCAAATTCTATAATCCCGAACAGGCGAAAAATCTGGAAGGAATCCGTGAAATGGCTGCCATCGGCAAAGCTCTGGCAAAGAATCACACGGTAATGCCCTACCGTCCTCAGGTCATTTCCTGGCGTCTTTTGAATCTTCATACCAAATACATTTCTCTTATCGCCGATATTATGAAAGAAAAAGCTCTTGGCTATGATGAATCTGCCCGTGAAAAGCTGCAGATATATTTCGATGAATTCGGAAAGCACGAGCAGGAATTTGAGCGCTACTACGACCAGAAGAATGACGGTCACGCTTTGAAGACCATCACCAGAGCCGCAGGCACCGTTTCTCTCGTCGGCGGCGCTGAAATCTTATAAGAAACAAAAAAAGAAAGCCACTGAGTGGCTTTCTTTTTTTACTGTTTGTTCTCGTGTGCTGTGCGAAGTTTCTGATGACGACGATTTTTCACTTCTTCGCTGACGGGAGTAATCTCGCCGGCGGCGGTGAGTGCCATTCGGGTAAATAAGGGACCGAAGAGCTCGTAGATCAAAACGGCAAACAGAGTAATGTTGCGGATCAAAGCTCCCTCTTCGCCCAGCTGCATTGCAGTTGTACACATTCCCAACGCAACCCCAGCCTGAGGCAAAAGAGTGACACCCAGATATTTTGCTACTTCGGGAGTACAATTCATAATTTTCGCACTGCCGAACGCTCCGAAATATTTTCCTAAAGATCGTGTAGCAATATACACAAGACCAATGGCTACGATGGGGAGACTTCTGAACACGGAAAGCTCAAGCTCAGCGCCGCTGATTACAAAAAACAGAGCAAAAAGCGGCGAAGTCCATTTGTCAGCGCTTGCCATTAAATCGTGGGAAAGGGGGCAAGTATTGCAAAATACCGTGCCAAGCATCATACATACAAGAAGAGATGAAAAATGAATTTCTACAGGTCCGACAGAGAATTCCAGCATAGAAAGAGAGGCCGTGAGAAACACGAAGGCAATCGTCAAATTCAGTCTGTTGGTATTGGAATTGAAAAGCTTTTCCAGCCAAGTCAGTACAAGTCCCATCACTGCCCCCAAAACAAGGGAACAAATAATCTCCACAAAGGGATTGACCAAAATGGAAACAGGATCCAAATTACCGCTGACCAAGGTTTTTGCGATACCGAATGAGACAGCGAAAGCCACAAGTCCTACAGCATCGTCAAGAGCAACGATAGGAAGAAGGAGCTTGGTCAAAGGGCCTTTTGCTTTGTACTGGCGAACAACCATCAAAGTAGCTGCCGGCGCAGTAGCGGTTGCAATCGCGCCAAGGGTAAGCACCTGAGCCAAAGTAAAGGTTTCGGGAATGGCAAAGTGGAGAGCCGCCAAGGCGAGATCCACGATCAGCATTGTAAAAATCGCTTGCCATACACCGATGATCAAGGCTTTTTTTCCGGTTTGTTTCAAATCGGAAAGACGAAACTCATTTCCGATGGAAAAGGCTATAAATCCGAGTGCCACCTCAGATATCATTGAAAGCTTCTCTACGGATTCATGGTTAGAAAAGCCCAGCCCATCAATACCGAGAGCGCCCAAACAATACGGACCGATGAGAACTCCCGCAATCAAATATGCAGTTACCGAAGGAAGTTTGAACGGCTTGAAAAGTCTTGTCATCATAAGGCCTGCAAGAAGCGCAATAGAAACAGATAAAAGGATATGCATTGTGTGCCTCCACGTTTTTTAGTGAACTTTGTCATTATACTCCTCCGCTTCGCTTTCGTCAACTTGAATTTTGCACAAAAAAAAGATGCGACAAGTATTCTTTGTCGCATCTTTTCACAAATCATTTCACAATGAAAAAAGTTGCATTTTCTCCGTGGAAATCATCTCTTGCATATTCTAAAATTCGGAATTTTCCATTTTCATATTCCACGTGGGTAACGGAAGCATTCCCCGGCCAGGGAACGTTTTGGCTTTCTTCCAAAGGAATTTCGTCCCAAAGGATCTTCATGGAACGAATGGGCGTTCCATGGGAAAAGATGAAAATGGTTTTTCCAAGGTTCTCTTCCGCCAGTTCTCCAATCCTTTTGGAAATGCGTTCTCTTAAAGCCTTCACACTTTCGCCGCCGTCACAAAAAGCATCGGGATCATTCTCCATCCATCTTTGAAAGCTTTCTCTCAAAAGAAGCTCATCATAAGGACGGTTTTCCCATTCACCGCCATTAATTTCACGCAAAAGCGGGTCCTTGATCACTTCCATTCCGCGCTGTTCTGCAGAAGGAAGGGCTGTGTGATACGCGCGCTGAAGATCGCTGGAATAAATGGTATCCACAGGAACGTTTTTTAAATGCTCAGCAACGTTCTTCGCCTGCAGAAAACCTATTTCGGTCAGATCAAGATCTCCGTGACCGAGAAAACAGCGGTTCCGATTGGCAATGGACTGTCCGTGGCGAATAAGATACAGCGTAGTTTTCACTATTTATCTCCTCCAAGGTATACACGGGTAACGCGCTTTGTAATATCACAAACGATCTCGTAACCGATGGTACCGATCTCTTTTGCCATATCGTCTGCAGTATAGCCGTCCCCGAGAAGTACGACCTCATCTTCAAAGGAAACCTCGGGAATATCCGTAACGTCCACCATCATTTGGTCCATACAGACTCTGCCGATGATAGGCGCTTTCTTGCCGTGGATCATCACACAGCCTTTATTGGAGAGAAGGCGGTGGTATCCGTCACCGTAGCCTGTGGGAATGGTAGCAACCACGGTATCCCTTGCGGTAGTATAGCTTCTGCCGTATCCAATAGTTTCCCCTGCGGGAACAGTCTTTAGCATAGCAATCACCGATTTCCACTGCATTGCAGGGCGAATGCCTTCGGGGAGAATATTTTCATAATCGGGTTTCAAGCCGTAGAGCACAATGCCAAGACGGCCCAGATCACCGAAGCGCTCCTGGTAAAGCCCGCCTGCAGAATTCAGACAATGAACATAAGGAAGCTCCAGATCTTCAATGCGCTCTTCCACTGCCTGGAGCGCTTTGATCTGTGCACGGGTGAATTCTTTTTCCGAGGGGGTATCTGCTACGCATAGATGGGTGAACATACCCGTAACGCAAAAACGCTCTCTGTATTTGCGAATAAACTTATCGCAGTCTCCGGGATTCTTCGCAGAAATACCGATGCGGTTCATTCCCGTATCCACGGCGATATGAACCTTCATTTTGTGACTTTTTTCGCCTAAAAATGCCAAGGCCTTCTCCGCATATTCTTCGGAAAAAACAGCCTGGGTCAGATCGAAGTCAATAACACTTTCCAGGGCAGCAATGGGAGTGTATCCCAAGATAAGAAGCTGTCCCTCGATTCCCGCTTGTCTGAGCTCAATGGCTTCTTCAATATTGGAAACGGCAAAATTTCTGCAACCAACCTCCTGCATGGCAAGAGCTACCCGGGGAGCACCATGACCGTAGGCATTTGCCTTCACCACCGCCATGACCTGACGGCTTGCACCGAGTTTGGAAGCATAAATCTTATAATTATTCTTCAGTGCATCCAGATCGATCTCCACCCAAGAACGTTTTATCATTGTCTTTCTCCTTTTGCTTTTAGCATCCTTTTTTATATTTATTGAAAAGCGGAACGAACCAGAGAAATAATCTGATTCTGCTCTTCTTTTGTCATTTTAATATCACTGGGAAGGCAAAGCCCACGTCCGAAAAGATCCTCTCCGACACTTTTTCCCATCTGCGACACAGTTCCCTCTTTTGTGACAAATGAGAAATCACGGTACAGCGGCTGCAGATGCATAGGCTTCCACAAAGGTCGTCCCTCGGCATTGCTCTCGTCAAGTATTTGAAGGATCTCCGTAGGGCAGGTCTTATTCTTTTCTTTTGTAAAAAACGCCTCGGTTTCGCTGCGGTATTGATAACACATAGAATCTTTTTCTATAAGCATACAAGAAAGCCAGAAATTTGGCTTCATTCGCTCTTTGTCATAAGGATTCATTTGAACGGGAAGATCCCTAAATCCCTCTTGGTAGCGAAGAAAGATTTCTTTTTTTCTTTCGATATGCTCCTCCAGATGAAGAAGCTGTCCGCGGATCATTCCAGCCACCACGTTGCTCATGCGGTAATTATAGCCAAGTTCATTGTGCTGATACCAAAGAGCCCTCTCACGGCTTTGCGTGGACCATTTCCTTGCTTTTTTTGCTGCATCTTCCCGGGAAGTCAATAGTATTCCGCCGGTAGAACCGGTAATGATCTTATTGCCGTTAAAGGAGAAAATGCCGAAATCGCCAAATGAGCCTGTAGCTACACCGCAAAAATCCGCACCCATGGATTCCGCAGCATCTTCAATCAATACCGCCCCGTGTCTTTTGCAAATATCACAAATCTCATCCATTTTGGCAGGGGTACCGTATAAATGCGCCAAAACAACCACGCGAGTATCGGGGTAAAGCTGAAACGCTTTTTCAAGAGCTTCGGGATCCATATTCCAGGTATCGTACTCCGAATCAATAAAAACGGGTTTTCCTTGTTCATACAGAATCGGGCCAACGGTTGCGGCAAAGGTCATATCGGAGCAAAACACCGTATCCTGCGGCTTTACACCTGCGAGCTTCACAGCAAGATGCAATGCCGAAGTGCCGCTGGAAAGAGCAACAGAAAAGCCGCTCCCCGTTTTCTTGCAAACGCTTTCCTCCAGCGCATCAATATTGGCGCCAACGGTAGATACCCAATTCGTGTGATACGCTTCTTTGATATATTTAAGCTCTTCTCCGTGCATGGTAGGAGAAGAAAGGTAGATCTTTTTTTCAAATGCTTTCATTATAAGCCTCCGTTTTTAACTTTTGTCTTAAAAACAAAGACAAAAGGTGATAACGGAGCAATTATACATAAGCAAAAAAGGAAATTCAACGCTTTCGACAAAGGCAGTCAAAAAGCAATCAAAGTAGTGTTTTTTCTCAAGCCTCAGGCTTTTCGCCGATGGCTTTTCCGATGGTTACTCGAACTTCCGAACCGGAACAAACAAGCTCACATATTTCAGGATAAAGCCTAATTTTATCCTTTTCAAAAAGAAGAACGATGGTAGAACCGCAAAGGTCAAAATAGCCTTTTTCTTCTCCTCGTTTTACATGGCAATTTTCCAAAGGATTGACAATGCCACCGACTACAAGAGCGCCTACTTCAATTTGAGCAACCACACCGAAATTTTCCGTTTCCATGACGGTAGCGCTTCTGCGATTTAATGTAAACACGGGGACTTTCTCCATAACGATAGGTTGAACGCTGTGCAGAAGTCCGGGGATAAAATGGTTTTCCCTCTGAAAACCGCTATCGATATAAATATAGTGATGGTAGTCCGCGGGACAAAGACGAAACACCAGAGCCGTGCCGCCGAGAAAACGCTTTTCTTCCGCTACGTTCTGCAAAAGATCGGAAACGCGGTAACTAGATCCTTTGATGGAAAAAGCGCTTTCTTCATCAATGGAATACGCAAGAAGATATCCGTCACAAGGGCTGATGAGGGTGTCTGGATCCGCTTCAAAAGTCTGATTCTCCCGCTTGCGGCAGAAAAAATCACGGTAAGAGGAGAACGCTACGCCCTCCCACTCCGTCATATCAATATGATTCTTTTCTATAAATCGGCGGGCAAAGCCGCGAGAAAGAGGGCTTTTTAAAAAAGCCACTGCAATGCGATCCAGATGAAGCTTCATAATAAGGAAAAGGATCGCTCTTCCGAAAAAATTATTATATAAAAATCGAACGGCGCTGCTGCTTTCGTTCACGAAGCTACCTCCACAAGCATTTTTAATACCAACATTATACCACATCTTCTTTTCCATCGCAATAAAAAACAGTCGGCTAAGCCGACTGTTTTTTAGTTTTCTTCATTTGACAAATGGATCTTTGGCAACTCCCAACGGAAATGCGCCGCAAGAAGGCGAATAACAACGGTCAAAAGCACGGAAACAGCAATACCCCAAAGCTTCAGATCCAAAAACTGGCGGAATAAAAGATAAACGCAGCATCCTACAATAGAAGCTACCGCATAAATATGCTTGGTGAGAATATAGGGCTTTTCATTGACAAATACATCTCTCAGAACACCACCGCCTACGCCGGTAATGACGCCGAGAGTGACAGCAAAAACAGCGTTGTCCTGAAATCCTCCTACACAAGCTGCCTCCACACCGGTAACGGAAAATACGGCAAGGCCAAGAGCATCAAAAAACACATTGACAGTTTCCAGCTTCTTGCGAAAGCTTGAAAACTTCCTGGCATTATGCGCCGCAATGAGAAAAACCATAAGAGAAGTGAAAAAGGCCAGGGCCAGCACCACAGGATCAAAAAAGATACGGGGTGGAAAATTTCCCATGAGAATATCTCTTGTAATACCGCCGCCTACCGCGGTTACACAGCCGACGATAAGAACGCCGAAAAGGTCAAGACTGCAAGCAATGGCAACAAGGGAACCGGAAATGGCAAAAGATACCGTTCCGATCCATTCGGTAATGTGAATGATATAATCGCTGATCATAATTCTCACTCGATTCCATATTGTTTTACTTGTTTGAGATGGTTTTCTTAGTAAATGTCAAAGCTAAAATCCGTTTGGGGAAAAACCAGCGCCGAGTCGCAACAGCGGCTCCGAAAAACATTATTTGCCGAAGCGAATGACTTTGCCTGCGTATTTTCCGGTAAATTCCAGATCGTGGTAAACACACTCGCCGCCAACGAAGACGTAGTCAATGCCTTCGGTCTTGCGATTGGGATCGGTATAGGTGGAATGAACTTTCATACCGTCAAAATCAAGTACCAGAACGTCGGCATCAAAGCCATCTTTCAAAAGGCCTTTGTTTTCAACCTTAATGCGCTCAGCGGTAAGGCCTGTCATTTTATGGATCATTTCTTCCAAAGTAAAGATCTTTTCATCCTTTACAAAGGTCTGAATGGCCTGGGGAAAAGCCGCGCTTGCACGGGGATGTCCTTTGTTCTTCCAACTGGGTGTGCAACCGTCGGTACCGATCACACAGTAGGGGCTTTTGGCAATCTGGCATACGTCTGCCATATTCATCGTGCTGTACATGCCCTTGATCGTAAAATTGTTTGCAATCTGAAGATCAAAATAAGCATCAAAAGGATCTTTGCCGATCTGAGCAGCATATTCTGCCATAGAATATCCTTCAATTTCGGGATTCGTGGAGCAGGCGGCAATATATACGCCTTCCCAGCCACCAGAATTACGATAGAAGTTATCATATTTTGACGCGGGCGACATCATCTCTTTCTTCACAAGAGCGCGGTATGCGGGATCCTTTAGACGCTCAATGACAGCCTGAATTCCTTCCGAAAAATGCCACGGAGGCACACAGGATTTCATATCATTCATAGAACGGGTATAGGGGTACAGATCTAAGGTGGTATAAACGCCGTTTGCATTGGCTTCCTCCACCATTTGAAGGGTGGTATTCTGCTTGCCCCAGTTATCTCTGCCCTGAACCTTGTGGTGAGAGATATTCAGACGGACACCGGTCTTTTTGCCCACATCAAGCACTTCCTGCACGGATTCAATGACGTTTTCTGCTTCATTGCGAATATGGCTGGAATAAATGCCGCCGTACTCCGCAACCACGGAAACAAGCCCTTCAACCTCTTCCGGCTCGGAATAGCAACCGGGAAGATAGATAAGACCCGTGCTGAAACCTGCAGCGCCGGACTGCATAGCCTCTCGGAGAAGACCTTTCATCTGATCCAGCTCTTTTGCTGTGGAGGGACGGTTATCAAAGCCCATCACTGCAAAACGGAGAATGTTGTGACCCACGTAAAACCTTGCATTGGCGGTAAGATCAGATTTTTCCACAAAGGAAAGAAATTTATCAAATGTTGTCCATTGGTCCGTAATCTCACGGGGCCAAGGAAGTTTCATTGCATTATAAACATTATCGCGGCCGAATTCGGGAATGGGCGCTCTGGAACCACCGCAGTTTCCCGTAACCTCAGTGGTAATACCCTGGACAGTTTTGAAAAGTCGACCGTCTTCGGTGCCGATTATGGAATCACCATGGGAGTGAGGATCAATAAAACCGGGGCACACGATCTTTCCTGTAGCATCTATAACCTCTTTGGCTTCGGTTTCCTCGGGGTTCATAATCAGTTTTCCGTCTTTGATACCGACAGTTCCCGGATAGCCTTTTTTGCCACTGCCATCAATGATAGTGCCGCCAATAATTAAAGTATCAAGCATGGTTCTTCTCCTTTGATATTAGTGTTTTCATTCTATCATTCAAAAAAATTCATGTCAAGAAAATAACAGTGGAAAAGCAAAAAACACCCCGTATGGGGTGTTTTTCTTTTAGCGGAATAAGATGCCCTGATATGCGTGAATGTATTTGCCATCAAGATAGCGTTTTTTCAAGCCGCGCTCAAGGCTGGTGTTCTCGGGAAGCTCGGAAATTTCTCCTTTGAAACCGACAAACACAAAGCTGAAGATCTCTCTGCCTGCAGAAGAATAAGGCCATTTCACATAGCTCTTCATAAACTGAGTGATCTTGCTCTTCTCGCCAAGAATGTCTTCCAGATTGGGATCCAAGAGCCAGGAATCACAGTAATATGCCTTCGGCTGAAAATCGGGAAAATGGGTGCGGGCAAAGCCGATGCCGTCGCGATAACATTTCTCTACCGTTTCGGGAGAAAGGTCAACGGAGGAAGGAATATGAACGCTGATCACAGAATCTCCGGGGCAAAGGGCGCATTCCCACTCTGTTTTGGAAAAGCTTTCCTTTTGAGCGGAAACCAAACTGTTTTTTGCAGGATATGCCAAAAAAGCGCTTTCCGTTTCTTCAAAGCTTGCTTCAAAAGCTCCTTCCTCATCGGTAAAGCCTGCATTACCGAGAAGCATACCGTCGCGATGAAAACGACCTGCAGTAGGACAAGGAACAAGCTCGCCCGTGCTACGGTTTTTCAGAACATATGCTCCCGTGAAGGTTCTTAATTCATAGTTAAAAGATCCAAAGCGGAAGAGAATGCCCTTGACGTATTTTTTTTGCCAAGTGAAGTAACCTTGGGTATATCCGGGACGGCCTGTGCGCTTTTTCGTGCTTTCAATGATCCTCGCAAAGCTTTCCATAATCGACTTCACTTCATCTTCGGAAAAACCATAGCTACGGTAAAGCGGCGCAACGGAAGGGAGCAGAGGCATCAACACCAACAAAGGATAAAAATCGCCGAGAGGGGTCTCGTCCGTCTTAGGCAACGGGCTTTTTGCAGAAGGATACAAACGGATGCAGGTAGCAACAACATTTCCCCACAAAAGTCGGTCAGGATCATTTTTCAAAGCGAGGGTAAGCTCACGAATCGTATCGTAATACTCACCAAAAAGATGATATTCCTTTTCCACAGTATCCAATGCGTCGGGACAGGAAATATCAATATTCAATTCACCAAGGCGCTCATACGCCAATTCATACTCTTCAGGATAACTTACTACGCCGAGACGCTCGGCAATTTCTTTTAATTTCATACAGGGCTCTCCACAATTTCATAAGCTGATTGCTGAATATTAACGCACTCTTCGTCTTCTTTTAAAACGCGAACGATCTTCGCAAACCTCTCGGCCGCGTATTTTACAAAGGCTTCGCCGATGGCTTGATTGCAACCGATGGGGTCGTAGCCGTTATAGGCGTGGCGATGCGTTGCGCCCCAGCCGCCCGCAATGGTAACGCCAAGTTCCGCCAGATAGCGGGTCTCCCCGGTAGAAAGACCATTCGCCACTGAAAAATGCTTAGGCTCTACCAATTCGGGACGACATCCGTAAATATGGGCAGTCTCCACAAAATCGGCATGGCCGCCACCCCACTTGCCCAGATCGGCAAATTTCTTCAAAACGGCAAATTCCTCATCGCCCAGCATAGGATAATCTTTTCGATTCTCCAGAAGATACTCATACATCTTCGCAGGATCCTTAGTAACCGAATCAGAAAAGGCGGTACTCATCAAAGCGTAATCTCTCTTTTTATCAAAATGGCTACGCATCAAATAGCTGATGAGGGCGCTGTTTCCGCCATGAGAATTGATAATAAGGATCTTACGAAATCCGTTTCTTGCAATTTCATCAAGAAGTTCCTCGATTACCGTGATCAAGGTGTGAGGCTTAAGTGAAATGGCACCGTGATTGTTTTCCACAGGCGCGGATTTGGAGCCAATCATATCCCCTAGCCACATACCCGTGGGGAATACCATTACGTCCTCAATCTCTGCCGCCATTTCTAAAACATCCTTAGCACGGATGGAATCCACTCCGAGAGGCAAATGATAGCCATGCTTTTCTAAACAACCCAAAGGAAATAAACAAAGTCCACCGGATTTTTCAACGGCATCTTTCATTTGGTCAGCGCGAAGCTCTTCCCATTTCACAATTTTTCCTCCTACTTCATAACAAATTACTTTCCCCTCTTTTTTAACCTATTTTTCCCTGTTTGTCAATAGAAACGGATAGTTTTTCATAAAATGTTCTTTGATTGTTTTATTTACCATAAAAAGTATTAAGTCAAGCCTTTTTTGGCAGGATTATCAATGAGTTCCCCATCTTCTTTGAAACGGGAACCGTGGCAAGAGCAATCCCAGGAATGCTCTGCAGGATTATATTTCAATGCGCATCCAAGATGGGGACAGCGCGGTGTGGAAAACGAAACGAGCCCCATTGCGGATTCCAAAACATTCAGAAAAAGCTGAGGGCGAAGCACTGTTCTTGACGGGGAGAATAAATGAGCGTATTCATTCTTCTTTTCTTCCACCATATCGCAAAGAACATTTGCCGCCACCATAGATGAGGTCATTCCCCATTTATTGAAGCCTGTCGCCACGTAAAGATCTGACGTTTGGGCAGAATAGGGGCCGATATAGGGCATTTTATCCAAGCTCATACAATCCTGCGTTGCCCAACGGGCAAGAATCTTCGCCGAAGGATAATATTTACGAGCAAAACTCTCCAATTCTTTCCAATTGCCGCCCTGTTTTCCCGTGCGATGACTGCCACCACCCAAAAGTAAAAGGCCGTTATGATTTCTGAAAGACAAGCCTTTTTCATCCTCATCCACATACATTCCGTGAAGATCAGGCGCGTTTTCCAACGCCAGAACATAGGATCTGTGCTGATAAAGCTTTAAAAAATAGGAGCCGTGTTTGTTGATAAACGGAAAATGAGTGGCAACGATGGCTTTTTTAAATCGGATTCGTCCACTGTCGGTAACAGCGATATTTTGGGAAAGTTGTTTTATCTTTGTTTTTTCAAAAATGGGTAAGCCCTTTGCCAGACAGAAGGCGAATTTTAAGGGATGAAACATTGCCTGGTGGGAAATCTTCACTGCTCCCAAAGCTGAAACAGGCAGAGGTATCTCTTTTACCAGCGCAGCCTGACATCCGATCCTTTCTAAAACATCAGCTTCCCTCTCCAATTTTTTCAGATCCTTTCGGGAATACACAAAAGAGGGCTGTTCTTCATAATCACAAGAAATTTCTTTGCAAAGCTGACGATATTTCTCCAAGGCTGTGTTTTGCGCCTTGTAATACAGCCTTGCACCATCCATACCAAAACGGCGGGCAATTTGATTATAAATCAAGCCGTGTTGCACGGTAATTTTTGCCGTCGTGTTTTTTGTGATTCCACTGCAGATTTTATCCGCTTCCGCCAAAATGCAGGAGATACCTCTTTCTTTTAGAAAGAATGCGCAGAGAAGCCCTGCCATCCCTCCGCCGATGATCAACACATCTGTTGAGATATCCCCTTGTAATTTTTCAAACTTTGGCCGAGATACGGTCTTTGTCCATATAGATTCCATTTTTACTCCTCTTATTTTTTTCTTGTAGTATACCCCCTTTTTCTATATATAAAAAAAGAGGCTCTCTGAACGAAAGCCTCTTTTGATTATTTTGGAACTGTCTTACGCAGTTTCTTCATTTTCTTTTTTCAAATAATAGTGACGAACAAAAACAATAAGAAGGCACGCTGCCATAAATAAATACACACCGCAACTTGTGGCGGCAACCCCCATTGCACCAAAACGAGGAACCACAAAAAGATTGATGGCAACCTGAAGTACCATTCCAAGGACGGAAACGGTCATATTATACTTAATCTGGCCCATAGCAGCAAGCAGATTGGCAGTGGTATACCTTAGTCCGCAATTGAAGAATGCCGCCAAAAGCAAAATCCGCATCACAGGAACAATATTCAGATACTGAGTCCCGTACAAAAGCCAAACAATGGGTTTTGCCAATACAGCGATCCCCAAACACACCAAGGCGATCACTACGGCAGTCGCGCCATAAGCCAACTTGAAATTTTTCCGCACCCAAGGAAGATCCTTCTCTTTCTGAACAAAATACGGCGCCAGAAAAATGCCGATGGCATTGCTAACAATATTAACACAGCCGGGAATCGTATACGCCACCCGATAATCAGCCAGAACACTTGGGTCACAAAACCTACCCAAGAGGAAGGTGTCGTTCAGCATAAATACCGTCCAAAGTCCGTTGGTGATCATATACTGAAAGGCATATTTGTTTATTTCAGAACATTCAGATGTATCCGGAGCAGAAGGCTTTACCCCGTGGTAATAACGTTTATGCGAGGAGAAATACAAAACAACTGCCATCACCCCATAGATCAGAAGCTGACCAAATACTACGGTCTGTATTCCCGCAACACCACCGGCAACGATTTTACCTACAATCACTGCTACAGAAAGTACGAGCGAAAAAAGAGCGTACCTCTGATTGGCAAACATCGCCCGTTCATTGCAAAGCGAAAGCTCTGTAATATTCTGAAGAGGAAGCATAAGGAACATAATATTCAACAGCCAGGTATACTGAGTATACTCCGCTTTGTGAGGATAAAATGAAAAAACCAAAGCGCAGATTGCTACCAGAACAATGTTCCATATAAGCGCATGGCGGAAAGCATATCTGAAATAACCGTACTTCTTTTCGATATCAGAGCCAAGCACTACATAGCGAAGTACCACGTTCGCCATTCCCATTCCCGCAAGAACAAGAACATATCCATAAATATTTTCAAGATATCCCAAAATGCCATATTCTTCTTTTGTAAGAATACGCACAAGAAATATAGAGCCAAACATAGAAACCAGCTTGGTCATAAAGCTGCCGGCAAGAATATGTACCAGCCCTTTTTTCAAAATGGCTCCGAAGCCATGGATCAATTTTTTTAACACATCCAAAGCCCTTTCTATCTTTCCAAAATACTAACTATGTTCTGATTTTGAGCCTGTATAAAACAGAAGCAAGGCAATCAGAAGCATCCAAGGTCCAAAAACCATACTATCTATCAAATGGGCATCCGCCAAGCTGTAAATCTGATAGATAAACACACCAATGGTCAGCGGATATCCACCGCGCGCTTGGAAACGATCGGTCATTCTCATAATCCAAGCAAACAGAAGCATAATGAAAACCGTTCCCAAATGACCAAAGCGCATAAAACCTTCGGCGAGGAATCCCGTATTCGAATTCATTTTCGGAAGATTATAGTAGATCGCGGAAATTTCATACGTATACGGTATATTTTCATAATAATTGGGAATATGAATAAGCCACCTTGGGAAAATGCCGCCAATGCCCATCTTTGGATTTTTCGTGAAATAGTCAAAATAGTGGAACTTGTTGTTCGCAGGAACATACATTGTCCGACGAGCTAAGAGAGAAAATACTCTCTCAATCACTTGTTTAAAAACAGGAGAAAACCATAATAAAATCACGAAAAGCAAATACCCAAAGCAAACAACAGTGAAAAATTCCTTATAGAAATTCTTTCTTCGGGACCAAAAAGAGAAAATCAAAACAAACGGAATGGAAAACAGAATTGTTTTATGGGCACAATAAAGGTAAAGCAAAAGAACAATTCCGCACAAAACAAAGGTTAAAATGTATTTTCTCTTTGTAACGGTAAGGGCAATGCCCGCAGGTAAAATGACGGCAGTTACCCAAGAAAACAGGTAATGCTCATACTTGGATAATGTAAAATCACCGCTTTGCCGCAAATCATAAACCTTATAAATATTCAGCGCATCAAGAGAAGGGATTCCGTTGCGCCAAATCACTATCAAAAGAATGAGTACTAATATGCATGCATAACCGGCAACGACAATTCTTGAAAAAACAACGCTGCGCTTAAAACCTTTCTTGCTCTTAAAAACAGATGCCGCCAAGGCACATAGAGCAAAGGAAAAAATCAGCACAAGATAATACTCCGTACTCCTGTTTGCAAAAGCGTAAGAAGCTGTGATCGGAAGAATCTGAAACAAAAACACAAAATAGAGAAAAAAAGATGACGCCTTCTGTTCTTCGTGACGAATCAGAAAAAACAAGAAAACACAGCAAAAAGTGCCAAGAAGATACTTCCAAAAAGAAAAGTTCAACGGATAACTGACGGCATCTTGTGTAGTCAACCAAAGGAAACCTGCATCACAGGCAACCTTAAACGCTAACATTCCAAGAAAAAGCAAAATGATGCCACTGTGTTTTTTGCACCATTCCAAGAAAGATGCCCGTGTCACTTCAAAATGGCCCGATAAGCATCCTTCAGTTTTTCCTTTTCTTTCTCCCAGCATAACTCCTCCTTCGCGCGGCGGATATTCTCTTTACAGGTTGCATAAAAAGACTGATCGTCTTTCATTTTAATAATTGCTTCGGTAATCTGCTCAATATTGGCAGGATCTACTTTAATACCAATACCGTATTCATCGGTAATTCGACCAACTTCCGGAAAATCGCTTACAATAATAGGTGTCATCGCCTGAATGTTTTCATAAAACTTATTGGGAAGCATATAGTAAAAGCTTCTGGATGTAGCCAATATATTGATCATTCCCACATCTACCGCTGCAACATATTCCGGTAACTCGCTCAACGGAACAGCAGAATGGAAAATAACCCTATCGGCCATTCCAAGTTCACTTGAATGCTGCTTCAGTTCATCAATATAACGCTGTGTTTCGCTGTTTCCCAAAACAACACAATAAACATCCTTAAGATCCGCAGCAGCCTTTAACATCTGCTCAATTCCACGATTGGCAGCTACTGCGCCATGATACATAATAATAAATCCATCTGACGGAACAGAAAACTGTTTTTTCAATTCTTCCCGTCTTGCCTGAATTTTTTCCGAATCCAAATGCCAATAGTATGCGGCATTTCGTGCGACTACAGGCTTTTCCTTCAGTTTATGTATTTTGCAGACCTCGTCGGCAATAGAATCATTCACCATAATAGAGAAGGCGCAGCGCTTCATAAGAAAATGTTCCAGACAATAAATCAGACGAGGCATCAGTGTTCCTGACAATTCATCTCTGCCAACAGCAAATTCGTGAGAATCATAGACCAATTTTGCTTTTTTCTTTTTAAAGAAATTAGATAGATATCCAATGGCGAGTCCCGAAAGATCGTGACCGGTAATTACATCCACATCTTTCATCTTACGAATATAAGAAGCCCATGAAAAAATTGATACTACGCGGTTGATCGCCACGGGAACCTTGTTTCCCCAAGGTCTTGCAGTCAAGCGAATCACAGGAAAGCCATCCACCATTTCTTTCAGACCGTTTTGGTCGCCTTTTGCAATTACCTGCACATCGGCGCCCAATTCTCTGCAAACAGCAAGTTCCCTTTTATCGTGGCTGGCATTGTGCCAGGTACCAATACAAATCTTTAAAACTTTCATAGAAAAGCTCCTTGTTGGTTGTGATATCATCAAGTAACTGAAAAACGTTGATCTTTTTTTCTTTCACAGAAATCAGAGCAGTCTTTGGTTGAACAAAAAGACTGCCTGAACAGAGCTTGGTTTGGCTTCCGCAAGCAGTCTATTTGTCTTGATCTTTTTTTGCAATACTCATATCTGCCGGTAATTGATTCGCCGAACAAGCTTAATCTCAAAGATGTTATTGATCGAATCTACCCGTAAAATCTGTAGAAGCAACGTTTTTAAGGGGCAATTTTACCGCCTTCCCTGTTGCGGCAGACTGATAAATTGCAAGAATCATCTCCAAGGCATTTCTGCCTGCAACTGCATCTACATAGGGTTTGCGATCGTTTTTGATTGCCTCCATCACATCGGCAAAAAGACTCGTATGGCCGTTGCCGTAAACGTTAGAGGTAGCTTCCTGCAGCCCCTTATTCTTTTCGTCGGCTGCATTTTCATCCGCAAAATTCCAAACATCAATATTATTGGTCGAAGTACCGCCGATCTTTACCGTACCGGTTTCACCGAACAAGTACAAAGTTTCTTCCAGATTCTGCGGATAAACGTTGGTGGTTCCTTCAATGGTACCTACAGCACCGTTCTTGAATTTTACCACAGCCATACCAATATCTTCGCACTCAAGATAATCGTGGAATTGTTGCTTGGTTACGCCGTATACCTCTTCTACTTCGTCACCCATCATCCAGCGAAGAAGATCAATTCCGTGAATACACTGATTCATCAAGCAACCGCCATCCTGCGCCCATGTTCCGCGCCAGGGGGCCTGTGTATAATAGCCCTCATTGCGATTCCAACGAACATGGATAGAACCATGAGAAAGTCTGCCGAAACGGCCGCCTTCTACTGCGTGACGCAGTTCCTGAACAGCAACGTTGAATCGGTTCTGATGGCAAGCAGAAACCTTAACGCCTTTTTCTTCACTGCGGCGAATGATTTCTTCCGCATCAGCCATAGACATTGCCATCGGTTTTTCGATAATAAGATTGACCCCTTGATCAATGCAATAAAGGGCAATCTCTGCGTGAATACCGCTCTCCGTAGCAATGGAAACCAGTTCAATGTCATTCTCGCTGAGCATTTTTTTGTAGTCGGTATAGCGCTTGATAGAGCTATCCTTTTCTAAGCCGTGCTTTCCCAGAAGCACTTCCATCGCTTCGGGAAGCACATCACAAACCGCAACAATATTCAGTTTGTTATTTACCGCCGCTTTGATGTGATTTGTGGCAATTCGGCCGCAGCCGATCAGTGCATAATTCATTTCATTCCTCCGTTTTGGAATAAATCCGTTCATATTGCTTCGCAATATTTTCCCAATTAAATTTATGTGCATTTTCAATGCAGGCTGCAGAAAACTCCTTGTATTTTTCTGCAATGCGCTTAATGCGATCTGCCATTTCTTCGGGATCCCGATCAGATACGGCAAAGCCTACGGTGCCATCGGGAAATTGATCATCAAATCCCTGACCGCGAGAGTAGAGAATCGGCGTACCTTGGCTCATAGCCTCAGCATACACAAGACCAAAGGTATCGCGATGTGACGGCATGGCAAAAATATCCGCTTTTTGGTACTCTTCCAACAAGCCATCACGGTTAAGGAGCCCAAGATATTTCACAAAAGGTTCTGCGGTAAGTTCCTTAAAAAGAACTTCATCGTGAACTTTTCCCGCAATGTGAAACAGAACTTCCCACCCTTCCTGCCGAAGCAGACGAAGCGCTTCTACTGTCAGAGTAATATTCTTATTGGCATTGATATCTCCGGCATAGAAAACACGGAGTTTCTGAGGATTCTCCAACACTTTTGCTGTCTTTGCAAGATGATCAAACCAATAGTCATCCATTCCAAACGGAATAATGTATGTTTTTTTCAGCAATTGCGCGTGAAGATGCGCGGGGATATATTTTTCAAATACCGCCTTGCGATAAGGCTCTGCGATAAACACGATCGCCGAGGATTCCTGCATAATGCGAACTCCACGTTTCCGTAGCAAAAAGCGAAGCTTAAAAAAATGATTCAGGTCCGTATTATTGATGGTAACAAGATACGGCAATCCAAGTTCTTTTTTCAATCGCAATGCAACGTTTCCGTCAGTAAAAACACAGTGCGTATGTAAATAATCATAATCATTCACGTTCACAGTGTTTTTTAAAGCCTTATAGGTCTTTTTTTGTTTGTGATGGAAGAAAAAGCGATCTATGGAATTGACACAGCCAACGGCATATTCATCTTCTTCCGGCTTCACGCGACCGTGCAAGGTGACCACCGGCGCAAACACCGTGTTTCTAATTCCGAGCTTTCGCGAAGCTTGCGCCATTCTCTGATGCACGGTAGATGAAATGAAATTGTTACAGACGTGCAAAATCTTCATGTTTTTGCTCCACAAAGCAGTTCAAAAATTCATTCATTCCTGAATGTTGTTTTCGCCATCAAGCAATCTGATAATTACAGAACCTCGATGTTTGCCTTGTTTTTAATATTTTTGGTTACATTTTTGCAGTCAAATACAGGCACGCCTGCATTGGCAACCATATCATAATCCACATTGGTGTGAGCAGTGGTAATGCAAACGAGGTCATAAGAATTCAAGATCTCGGTGTTGATCTCGGAAATGCCTTCAAACCAATGACCTTTTTCGCGATATTTGGAAATGTAGGGATCGTAGAAATCTACATTGGCGCCGGTCTTGTGGAATTCTTCAATTACGTGAATAGCAGGACTCTCGCGATAGTCATCAATATCCTGCTTGTAAGCAACGCCAAGCACCAATACTTTGGAACCGTTGAGGGCCTTCTTGTGGCGGTTGAGAATCTTTCCTGCACGCTCTACCGTATATTCGGGCATACGGTCATTGATCATCATAGAAGATTCAATCATGCTGGTATGGAAACCAAACTCACGAGCCTTCCAGCTAAGATAGTAAGGATCCAAAGGAATACAATGTCCGCCCAGTCCGGGGCCGGGATAAAATGCCTGGAAGCCATAAGGCTTTGTCTTTGCAGCATCAATAACTTCCCAAATATTGATACCCATTTTATTACACAGGATAGCCAATTCGTTTACAAGACCGATGTTGATATTTCTGTAAGTATTCTCCAGAATCTTTTCCATTTCTGCAACAGCAGGACAGGAAACGGTATGAACATCGCTATCCAAAATAGCAGAATAAACCATAGAAATTACTTCGGCAGCATCTTCTCCGATGGCACCGACTACCTTGGGAGTATTGCTGGTCTTGTAGGTCTTGTTACCGGGATCTACGCGCTCGGGAGAGAATCCGAGATAGAAATCTTCGCCGCACTTCAGACCGCTTCCCTGTTCCAGAATGGGCTTCAAAAGCTCTTCCGTAGTTCCGGGATAGGTGGTAGATTCGAGAACAACCATCGTTCCTTTGGTCAAGTATTTTGCAATTGCCTCAGCAGATGAACGAACATAGCTGATATCAGGCTGCTGATGAGCATCCAAAGGAGTGGGAACGCAAATGGCAATAAAATCAACATCCTTAACAAAGCTGAAATCAGTAGTAGCCTTGAGCATGCCGGAAGCTACCAGCTCCTTAAGATCCGCATCTACTACGTCACCGATATAGTTTTTGCCTGCGTTAACCAGATCAACCTTTTCTTTCTGCACATCGAAACCAATGGTTTTAAAACCGTGTTTTGCTTTGTCTACAGCCAAAGGCAATCCTACATACCCCAGGCCGCAAACACCCATGGAAAGAGTCTTGTTTTGGATTTTTGTAATTAATTCCTGCTTAATTGACATCGCTTAAATCTCCTCTACTTTTGAATTTTCATTCATTTGATATTCTTTTCCACAAACGGAACAAGTAGCCTTGCCGTCTGTAAATTTCAGTTTTGCGCCGCACTGACAAACATATCCTTGCACACGTGCAGGTGTTCCGTAAACCATGGCGTAATCGGGAACGTCCTTCGTTACAACGCTGCCTGCGCCAACGAACGCATATTTTCCAATATCGTGACCGCAAACAATGGTTGCATTGGCTCCGATGCTGGCGCCTTTTTTTACGATTGTTTTCCGATATTCGCTTTTCCGTTCAATAAATGCACGCGGATTGATAACGTTGGTAAACACGCAAGACGGGCCTAAAAAAACACCGTCCTCACAAATTACCCCTGTATATACCGAAACATTGTTCTGAATTTTCACACCATCGCCAAGCACAACACCGGGAGAAATCACAACATTCTGACCAATATTGCACTTTTTTCCGATGACGCTTCCGCTCATAACATGAGAGAAATGCCAGATCTTTGTTCCCTCTCCAACTTCGCACCCTTCATCTACATAGCTGGATTCGTGCACAAAATACTTATTATCCATCAAAGAGCCTCCAACACCGCATCAATTATTATCTGCTGTTCTTCCTCATTCAAATACGGATGCATCGGCAAGGACAAGGTTCGCGCGCAATAATCGTTTGCGTTCTGAAAGCTTTCGCCGTAGCAAGGCTCATCCTTAAATACAGGCAGGGCGTGCTGAGGCGTAGGATAATAGATCATATTGGGGATCTTCTTTTCCGTCAAATGGGAGATAACGCGATCGCGTGTTTTCGTATCTTTTGCCAAAATGGCATACTGCGCATACACGCTGACACAATCTTCCAGCACGAAGGGTGTAGTAAAATCAGCGGAAAACGCCTTGTCATAACGCTTTGCCACCGTCTGACGGTTTTCCACCTCATATTCAGACAGAGCCTTCAGCTTGGGAAGCAAAATTGCCGCCTGAACGGTATCCAAACGGGAGTTCATACCCACGCGGATATTGTCATATTTTCCTTTGGGACCTTTGCCGTGAACACAGATGGAACGAATAATTGCGGCAATCTCATCATCGTCAACAAAAACTGCGCCGCCGTCACCGTAGCAACCCAAAGGTTTTGCAGGGAAAAAGGAAGTGGTGGCAATCTGACCGAAAGCACCGCACTTTTTGCCTTTGTAAGAAGCGCCAAAGCTCTGTGCAGCGTCTTCGATAAGGATCAGACCGTACTTTTCACAAATGGGAATAATAGCATCGTAATCACAAGGATTTCCCAGAATATCTACGGCAACCACCGCTTTGGGAACAAGCTTTCCCTCTGCGAGTACTGCTTTGATCTGCCTTTCCAGACTTTCAGGGCACAAATTGTAGGTATCCGGCTGAATATCACAGAAAACAGAACTCGCGCCAAACATCTTGGAAGGTTCAGTAGAAGAAATAAAAGTAATGTCGGGGCAGAACACAGCATCGCCTTCACCAATTCCGTACACCATATATGCAATCTGCAAAGCATCGGTGCCGTTGGCGCAGGTAATACAGTACTTTCTCCCCACATACGCGGCAAGTTTTTCTTCCAATTCTTTCACCTGTGGACCGCCGATAAACTGAGCAGACTCCAAAACAGATTGAATATTTTCCAAGATCTCCGTTTTCAGCACCTGGTATTGTGCTTTCAGATCAATAAATTGCATAACAGCTCCTTCCTCCTACACAGAAGAATTTAATAATTTTTTGTCAACACCTTCACAATTCCCAAAACGGAACCAAATCCATACGAAATATGAAACAGTGGAAACAAATACAATAGTTGAAAGAATTCTTTTATATTTTTCGCAGACTTTCCTGAAAACATCACGTCCAAGGCAAAATAAGCCAACAACTCCAAAGCAAAAAGGATTCCGAAAGGCCGCCAAAGCATTGTAGCCAGGGGCATTCCTATCAAAGACAGAACAAAAAAGCAAGGAATAAAATGGCGCAGACGCATAGATCCGGGACAAAACTTCGAGGTAATAATGTTCCACTTTCCATTGAGCATTGCCATTTTAACAATGCCCTTTACCGAATCTCGGCAATAATACGCTAATTTTATTCGGTTGCTTAAATAAATCTTTCCGCCGTTATGGATGATGCGATAATTCAACTCGCTGTCCTGATTGCGAGTTAATCTTTCGTCATACAAACCAACCTTTTCAAAGATTTCTCTTCGAAAGGCACCAAAAGGAACGGTATCTACATAGCCGTCTTTCCCGTTGGTTCGAAATTGAGAATCACCAACGCCAAATTTTGAAGACAGCATCTTCGCGATCGTTTGACCAATGGATGTGCGCGCTTTGGTTTCCATCACACCGCCAACATTATCCGCGCCGGTTTCGTCCAACACTTCCACACACTTTGAAAAATAGTCTTTTTCATATTCTGCGTGAGCATCCAAACGAATAATATAAACCCCTTTCGCTTCTCTGATGGCAAGGTTCATTGCAAACGGAACCGTCTTGTTTGGGTTCTTCAAAACACGGATCAATTCAGGAAATCGCTCTTGATATCCGTTTAGGATTTCCAAAGTTCGATCGGAAGACATCCCATCTACAAAAAACCACTCCATAGCATCTTTGGGGTAATCCTGCGCAAGCATTGACTCAAGACAGGCGTCAATGTAACGCTCTTCGTTATATACAGGAACGATCACAGAAATCAGTTTCGGCATTTCCATTCGATCTCCTCTAATGTCATTTTGCAGCAAAATCTGCATCACTATACTTTTTTCCAAGCACTGCAAAAACAGTCATAAACATCAATTTAATATCACAAAAAAAGCTAAATTCTTGCAGTGACTTGAGATTATACTTCATTTTGTCTGGAAGAATATCTCGGGTGTAAACAAGATCAACATTCTCAACACCCTCCAGCAATCGATCCTCGTCCTTATACATTATACTTGCAAGAGAGGTAACTCCTGCAGGCAGAAGAAGTGTTGCCATCATTTCAGGGGTATAGGCTTCTACGTATTTCGGCACTTCGGGACGGGTACCGACAAAGGTCATTGTTCCACGTAAGATATCAATAAGCTGACAAAGCTCATCCAATCTGCACTTACGGATCAAGCTTCCCATTCTGGTAATACGGCTGTCATTTCCCACGGTAACCTGACTGCCGATCTTGTCGGCATCAGACACCATGGACCGGAATTTGAAAATTCTGAATTTTTCTCCGTATTGAGTAACCCTCACCTGACGATAAAATACCGTACCCGGAGAATCCAGTTTGATTGCTATCGCCAAAATTAAAAATATCGGCAACAACAGAAGCAACAGCACCGCAGAAACGACGATATCAAACAGTCGCTTACAAACAAGACTGAATTTCTTTTTTTTCAGAACCTCATAATAAGGGCGCACCGCATCAGTACGGAGAGATTCCGGAAGATCTTCCCATTTTTTTAAGATCATAATTTACCTTTTTAAAACAATATTGTTGTCAAAACTCTAAACTTTATAAGTTGGATTATATTTGTTTCTCAATTGCATTTTTCTTGAACAAATTAAAACCCTATTTTCCACTCGACATTGTAGCACAAAAAGCTCTGTATTGCAATATTTATTTTCATTTTAATTCATAGAATAGCAAACAAAAAAATCCTTATTTCTTCTTCCGTGGAAAGAAGACTTTATAAAAATTTAGTTTTCGGCAGGCAATATTGCCTGTTCAAATCAGCACTCGACCTCTTTTTACGAATATTTGTTGTCACAAAAAGGAGAAAAAGTAACAGCACAAAAAACAAGGCTCAAAAGAGCCTTGTTTTTCTATCGTTTATTTTTTAAATAGTCAACAACACCTAAAACGCCTAACACAAGATAGGCAATGGCAAGAAGAAGCGTTACTGTCCAGCGGAGAAGGTCTTCACCGTTCCACGCCAAAACAAGAAACGCGCCTATCGCCAAAACACCAACGGTAATTTGAAACACCGAAGAAAAAAGCTGCCACTTGCTTTTCATTTTTCTATCCTTTCGATCTTATGCCTTTTCTTTGTTTTCCTTTTCGGAAAGATAATATTTTTTCATTTCCTCGGGAGGTACCATGCCGCCGCCCGTTGCCCAAACGATATGGGCACAATTATTTAGTTTTCTGTAGTCGGAAAACTCCTCATTGTTGTTCACAAGCACAGGGCCGAGCATTCCTGCAAGGGCGCTGGGCTCAAGATAAATATTCTCCGTATCGGCAAGCTTTGCCAACATTTGATACATCCGCTTGTCACTGACGGTATAGCAGCCACTCATAAAAGGCTCCATCAGTCTTCCTACAAATCCGGAAGGGCGACCTACCGCAAGTCCGTCTGCCACGGTCTTTCCGTCAATTCCTATATCCTGAACGGAAATATCGCTGTGCTTCCCCGTAGACATTCCCAAAATCATACAGCAAGCATTGCAAGGCTCTGCAAAAAAACAATGAACATTGTCCTTAAAAACTTGCTTTAAACCAAACGCCACGCCGCCGGGGCCTCCGCCAACGCCGCAAGGAAGATATACCATCAGCGGATGATCGCGGTCAACGGGAATGTTCTTTTCTTCCAACTGTTTTTTCAAACGCAATGCGGCAACGGAATAGCCGAGGAAAAGAGTGCGAGAATTCTCATCATCAACAAAATGGCAGGTAGGGTCAGATGCCGCTGCAACTCTTCCCTGCTTTACCGCTTCGGAATAGTCGGATTCGTATTCCATCACACAAACGCCTTTGCTGCGAAGCATATCCTTTTTCCATTGCCTTGCATCGGCTGACATGTGTACGGTTACTTGGAAACCCAGCTTTGCGCTCATGATGCCGATGGATAAACCGAGATTTCCTGTAGAGCCTACGGCAATGGAATACTTGGAAAAAAGCTTGGAAAATCTTTCCTCCAGAAGCACGCTGTAATTGTCGGAAAGCTTTAGCATACCGCTTTTCAAAGCAATATCTTCCGCAAATTTCAACACCTCGTACACGCCGCCCCTCGCCTTAATTGAGCCGGAAATAGGCAAATGGCTATCCATTTTTAAATAAAGGCGGCCATTGAGGGAAATGCCGTGTTCGGCTTCCAGCGCTTCTTTCATCAAAGGAATTTCACAGAACGGACTTTCCACGATACCGTTGGAGACTACAGTTTCGGGAAATGCCACTTTGAAATATGAGGCAAAGCGTTTTAGTCTCTCAGAAGCTTCTTCAATATCCGCATATTTCAATTCGCATTGCGCGGCGGCGGAATCAAAATCTATATATTTTGGATTCTTCCAGCAAGTTTCTTTCAGTGATCTCAAATCGTCAAGTAGCATAGAAAGCTTTCCTCTTTGCTATGTTATATATATTTATTCTGTATCGTTTCGTAAAAGCTGCCGACTTATCCTGTTATTTTAGTTTTATCAGCCTTTTTATATTGCGACATGATCCAGTACTCGGCAGTCTGCATATCAATTTCATGGCCGCCGTCAAAAATATCAAGATATACGGAAGCATTTGGATATTTTTCTGTTATGGCGTTATAAAAAGTCATACTGTGTGACACGGGAACGATAGGATCCTTTTTGCCGTGAAAAATTTTCAGATTTGCTTTTGCTATGGAATCCAAATAAGTTATGGGCGAGCGCTTGAGCATTTCATCGGTATCATTGGAGCAGCAGGCTGACACGTGGGAGGCATAATTCGGATTTTCTTTCGTCCAACGGGCAAGATCTGTAATGGGCACATAAGCAGCGATGGCCTTAAAATATTCAGGACAAAATCCTGCCATAAGAAGCGCCATGTGTCCGCCTCCGCTAAGACCCAATAAAAAGATATTTTCTCTGTCGATCTCCTCCTTTTCCAGAAGATGATCTATAGCGTCCTTAATATCCTGCTTGGCGTATTCAGAACCACAGGCAAAGGTGCAATGGGGATTGCTTTTCAGGTTCTTTCCGCGAAATTCCGGCAAAAGCAGATGAAAGTCGTACTTTTCCGCTACAGGCAACATATTTTTGATTTGATTAAAGCGATCAAAACTCCAAGTATGGAGTCCCACAAGTAACGGGCGCTTTCCCGAAGAAGTTGATTTGTAAAATAATGATGGCTGAAGCGTGCCATCCATGGAAGAACGAATCCGTATTTCTCTTTGTTCCATATCATCACCGCCTTTGGGATAGTATAGCACAAGAAATACGACATTTCAATGGCTACTTGATACACAAACCTACTAGAGAAACAAAAAAGCCGTGAAATTCACGGCTTTTTTATTCCACTCTTCACGACAAAGTCGCAACAGCGTTTTTGCCTAAGGAAAACATCACCGAAAACAGGAATTACTTCCCGCTTCTCTTCATGATTTGATCAGATCCCCTACACTGTTGAGCACATATTTTGGACGGTAGGGGAAATTATCGATGTCCTCGCGCGAGGTCACGCCACTAAGCACCAGCACGGTATCCACGTTGGATTCGATCCCCGCAATGATATCGGTATCCATTCTATCACCGATAAACGCAATATCGCTACTGTGGCAACCAAGCATGCGCAGACCGTGACGAAGCATCAAAGGGTTAGGTTTTCCAACAAAATATGGCTTTTTGCCCGTCGCAATCTCGATAGGTGCCACAAGCGAACCGGTTGCAGGCATAATGCCCTTTTCTGTCACGCCAATCGTATCGGGATTTGCACCAATCAGCTTTGCACCGTTATTGACCAACGCGATTGCCTTTTCAAGCTTTTCAAAACAGTAAGTGCGCGTCTCACCGATGACTACATAGTCAGGGTTGATGTCGTTCATATAAATTCCCCTATCATAAAGCGCCTTGGAAAGTGCCGCTTCACCGATGACGTACGCCGTGCAGCCGGGTGCCTGCGAATGCAAAAATTCCGCGGTCGCCATAGCGCTTGTATAAAAATGATCTGCCGAAACGCTCAACCCCATGCGCTCCAACTTCATGCTTAGCTCGTGAGGTGTTCTTTCGGGGCTATTAGTCAAGAAAATGAACTTCTTATCGTTCTCAATCATCCAATTGACAAATTCTCTAACACCCTCCAGAATCTCATTACCGTGATAGATCACACCATCCATGTCGCATATAAAACCTTTTTTATCAAGGATTTCCTTCATTGCAGCCTCCTAAATGAATATGATAGCATACCAGACAACGTAATTATATCACGATGAGAAAATCAATTCAAGCAAAATAGCGACTAATTATAAGCACTGCTTTTATATCTTGCTTATTGATTCTTTCCAAATCTTGGCGCAAGGCGAGTTTAAACTAAAAACATCACAGACAGTGCCTACCGGACTTGAGCTATGAGATGTAGGTACGTAGGAAGCCCTCATACCAACAACCGCAAAACTTTTAGAAGATCTCTTTCAGCTCATCGGCGAAGCTTTTCTCTAAATCTTCGTGGCGCCTTGACATATAGCCAAGCAGTTCTTTCATTTCTTTGGAGTTTGTTCGGCTGTCCTCTTAAGAAATTTTGTTTCCGTGCCAAAGTTCTTGAATATCAAAGATTCATCTATGGCACTTTCTTGGTAAACAAACAAAAAAAAGCCGCACTTCGTGCGACTTTTTGTTTGTGCTCGTAGGATAAAATTGCAACTTATTAAAAAGAAGATTTGCGAAGCAAATCAACCTTACTTCTTCACTATTACTTCTTACTTATTACTTTCAAAAAATCCTGACTGCGAATTTTAGTGAAAAGTGAAGAGTGAATAGTGAAAAAGTAAAATCCTGAACACTTTCGCATTCAGGATTTTTTGGCTCCCCGTGCTGGGCTCGAACCAGCGACATCATGATTAACAGTCATGCGCTCTACCGACTGAGCTAACGAGGAATATTTGAGCCTCAGAGTGATCTGAGGCTCTTTTGTGTCAGCGACGACCTATCTTCCCAAGACCCTTCGGTCTAAGTATTGTCGGCATAACGAAGCTTAACTACCGTGTTCGGAATGGGAACGGGTGTACCCTTCGCAACAAAGACACTGACTGGTGCACCTTCAGGGATTCG
>JAZSDQ010000086.1:0-30371 GCA_045531235.1 Eubacteriales bacterium | reverse complement strand
AAAAAGCAGTCCGATCGGACTGCTTTTTTTATTTTTATTCTTTATCCAAAGCGGCGATGAGCTCTTCCAAAACAGGAATACAATCTCCCACGATCTTATAATCGGCAACGGAGAAAATCGGCGCTTCGGGATCCTGATTGATGGCGATGATATTTTTTGCGCCGCCAATGCCTGCCAAATGCTGAACCGCACCGGAAATACCGCAACAAATGAGAAGGTCGGGAGCTACGCTGACACCGGTCTGACCGATCTGACAGCTGTACGGGCAGTAACCCATATCAACCAGGGGTCGGGTCGCGCCTACACTGCCGCCAAGCTTTTCTGCCAAGGCTTCCACAAGCTTCATATTCTTTTTGCTGCCGATGCCTCTGCCTGCCGCTACGATGATCTTGCTTTGGCTAACGTCTTCCACTGCCTCCGCTACCGTTTCGCGCAAAAGCTGAACAGGGCCTGCAGAGCAGCTGTTTTCCACATAGATAGCCTCCGTTTTGGAAACGGCTACGGGCTCAGGAAGAGAGAACACGCCCGGGCGCACCGTTGCCATCTGAGGACGCGCATTCACCGTACGGATGGTGGCCATCATATTTCCGCCGAAGGCAGGTCTGGTCTGATGCAAAAGACCCGTTTCTTCATCAATATCAAGCTGGGTGCAGTCTGCCGTCAGTCCCGTACCGAGAGCAGAAGCTACTCTGGGGGCAAAAGCTCTGCCAAACGCGGTAGCGCCCACAAGAAGGATCTCGGGCTGATATTTTTTCGCCAATTCAATGACACAATCGGCGTAAGGCTTTTCCAATTTGTTGGCAAAAGCAGCTCCGTCGCTGTGAAGAACCTCATCGGCACCGCACTCCAGCAAAGAGCGCACGCCGTTTTCCGGCATCGCACCGACAACCACGGCATACAGGGGCGCCTTGCATTTTTCCGAAAGCTCCTTTGCTTTTCCCATAAGCTGCATGCCTACGGGCAGGAACTTGCCGTCTTGCGTTTCGCAATAAACCCAAACTGCAGCTTTTTTAATTTGCTCCATGGAGAACCTCCTTGCAGATCTGTGCGATTTTCATTCCTTTTTCTTCGGTCGTACCTAAAATTTCCTCTGCTTGACCTTTCATAGGAGGCGTAAAGGTTTTCACTACCTGAGTAGGAGAGCCGGCAAGACCGGAACGGCTTTTATCGGCATTCAGCGCCTCGGCATCAAAAAGCGGAATCTCGGCAGTTCTTCCGCGGATCATACCGGGAATGGTAGGCATATCCGTGGGATTTGTGTCCTTATCTACCGTAATCAAAGCGGGCAAAGGAAGGCGCAAATCCTGCTCCAAACGGTCCCAACGGCGGCGAACCACCAGGTAATCTTCCCCAACCTCAAGAATTCCGGTAACATCGGAAACGTGGGCAATGCCCATTCTCTCTGCCAATTCGGGGCCGATCTGCGCCGTATCACCGTCAATGGCCATTTTTCCGCAAACAATAAGATCTGCTCCGCCAAGCTTTTCAATGCCCAAAGAAAGAGCATAAGAGGTTGCCAGGGTATCGGCACCTGCGAAAGCGCGGTCGGAAAGGATGGCGCCGTCATCGGCACCGCGGGCGATGGCGTCGCGCAGAACTCTCTGCGCCGCGGGAATTCCCATGGTAAGAGCCGTTACCGTACCGCCGATCTTTTTGCGGATATTCAATGCGGTCTGGAGAGCGTACAGATCAAAAGGATTGGTCACCGCGTTCTGGGCGGTACGAACGATGGTTTTTGTTACAGGGTCTACGCTTGCCGTAGCGGTAGCGGGAACCTGCTTCATACATACGATCAGCTTCATTACATTTCCTCCTTTTGACGGGGGGCAAACAAATTCCCGCGACCCAAGATCCACTTGGGGTCAAAGGCTTCCTTAAGATTTGCCATTTCTTCAATATATTCCTTGCCGTACATCAATTCCAGGAAAGGCGCTTTCAATTTTCCTACGCCGTGCTCGGCAGATACTGCGCCGCCCATTTGGGAAGCGGCGGCTGCCCACTGATTCAGAAGCGCCTTACCGCGGTGGTATTCCTCCATATTACAAGGAAGAATATTGACGTGAATGTGATTGTCACCGATGTGTCCCCACGCAGCGTGAGAAAGACCTTCTTTTTCCAAGGTGCTGTCATAAACGGCAAGCAGATCTTCAAAGCGATCGTCGGGAACGGCAAGGTCACCGCCGATCTTGGTAATTTCGGGATATTCTCTCTTGTATCTTTCAACCAGCATATTCACGCTTTCCGGTACAGCGTGGCGGAAAAAGTGAAGCAGATTCAAGTCACTCTCATTGCACGCTACCCAGGTATGGCAAGGATCGCCCCCGGCCTCGGTACAAGCAAGGCTTAAAAATTCAAGATCCATATAAGCCTCTTCTTCCGTATCACGGTGCAATTCGGTGTAAACGGCACAGCCGTAATGATCCTCGATTTTGGGAAGTCTTGCAAACGCCTGGCTTCCTGCTTTCTGACGTCGCAGAATATCCAGAGCGCAAACGTCAAAATACTCAATAGCGGCAATGCCGCCTTCTTTTTTCTTCAGTGCCTTGGTGTAAGAAACCGCCTGCGCCTGAGTGGGAAAGAACGCAGTCGTTCCCCAAACCAGCTTGGGCTTAGGCAAAAGAGAAAGCTCAAGTTCCGTAATGACGGCAAGGGTTCCGTCACTACCGATCAAAAGATCGATAACGTCCATATTTTCTTTGCAATAATAGCCGGATGCATTTTTACACTCGGGCATTTTGTAGCCGGGAAGTGTAGCTTCCACAACACCGCCTTGTTCTGTAGTAAGACGGATCTTTCTGCCGTCGGCAAATACTTCGCCGCGCTTCAGGGAAAGGGTCTCGCCGTTTGCCAATACACAGCGAACGGACTGAATATGTTCTCTCGTAGCACCGTAAAGGTAGCTGCAAGCACCGGAAGCGTTACAAGCAGTCATACCGCCGATGGACGCGGTGTTCTCCGTGGGGTCCGGCGTAAACATTTGCACGGGAGCCTTAGCAAATTCTGCATAAACCTCTTTGGAGGCTTCGTCCCACAAGGAAGTGTCGAAGGAGCGTGCGGCAATGGATTTGTTCATCTTTTGCAGGATCACACCCGGCTGCACCTTCAAAAAGAAGCGGTCGTTTTCCTTTCTCATACCCAAAACCTTATCCATAGAGGAGAGATTGAGTACGTGACCTTCAAAAGGAACGGCTGCCGCCGCAAGACCGGTGCGGCTTCCCTGCACGGTAACGGCAGTGCCTCGTTCATTCATTTCTTTTATGATACTGCACAGCTGTTCATGGGTCTTGGGGAAAGAAATGCTTTCAGCCGTGCCCAGTTTTTTCGATTCATCGCGAAGATATTCTTCATCTCCGGCAGAAACCTTGCGAATAAGAGTATCAAGCATACGCTTACCTCCATATCATTTTTTGCATACCGCTATTCAAATTATACATAGCAATTATAAAAAATTATATCCATATATTTGCATTAAGCTTGCATATCTTGCTATTTTGTGATATTCTTTTCTTGATATACAGAAAAAACGGAGATTGAAAAATGAAATACAACATTACGCTGAACCGAAGCGAAAAATGGAAGATGCAAAAGCCCCACCGACACGACTTTGTGGAATTGCTTTTGTTTTTAAATGACGGCGGAAGCTTTTTTCTCCAGGACAGCGCCTATCCTCTGAAAAGAGGCTCTCTAATCATTATGCAGGAAAACACGCCCCACCAAAGCATTGTTACGGAAAATTCCTACGAGCGTTACGTTTTGCACGTACCCCGAAAAACCCTAATTGATGTGTCAGGCGAGAAAACGGATTTTTCCGGTATGTTTAAGAAAAACTACTTTCTTCAGCTGGAAGAAGAGGATTTTAACAAGCTTCATTCCTTGATGGAAAAATGCTCTGTGAAGCCGCAAGCCTTCGGAGATGATATTCTTCGTGACTGCGCTTTTTTGACCCTGCTTGTATTTGTGGCAAAGCTTTTGCCCGAATCTCAGACCGTATCCCTTTCCAATCACGGGCTTTCCTCCGCCGTTTACCTTGCGGTAGGCTGGATCAACAGTCATCTGGACGAGGATCTCAGCCTAAACACCCTCGCCTCCCAATGTTACGTAACAAAATACCATTTGTGCCGCCTGTTCAAGGATGAAACGGGCTTTACCATCGGAGAATATATTCTTCAGCAGCGCCTCTCCAAGGCGACGAATCTTCTGAAAAAAGGCGAGAGCGTGCAAAAAGCAAGCGAGGGGGCCGGCTTTCAGAATTACAATCATTTTATCCGCACCTTCAGCCGTTGGATGGGCATTTCTCCCGGCCGCTATCGGGCACAAAATAAAGCAGAGTGAATTTCACTCTGCTTTTTTGTTTATGCTTTTTTGTATTTGATCTCCCCTGTTTCGCCGAGAGTAGCAACAAGATCGTCACCGTCTTTCACTTCTCCCGAAAGAATATGTGTGGAAAGAGTATCCTCCACCGCTCTCTGAATAGCGCGGCGGAGAGGTCTTGCTCCGTAAACGGGATCAAAGCCGTCGCGGGCAAGCTTTTCCACCACCTTATCATCAAAGGAAACGGAAATATTTCTCTCCTTCAGTCGGCTCGCCACCTCGCGGAGCATTTTCCGCGCGATGAGGGCGATCTCCTCTTCTGAAAGGCGATGGAAGACAATGATCTCATCCAAACGGTTTAAGAATTCGGGGCGGAAGGTCTTTTTCAGTGCCTCGTGGATCTTTTCTTCATCATCTTTATCCTGCAGGCGGCTTTCGTCACCGGTGGAAAATCCCATAGTCTTCTTTACGGCAAGGCCTGAGGCGCCGCAGTTGGAGGTCATAATAATGATGGTGTTTTTGAAATCCACTTTTTTGCCGTGAGAATCGGTGAGAACGCCGTCCTCCAGAATCTGCAGGAGAATATTGAATACATCGGGGTGGGCTTTTTCAATTTCATCAAAAAGCACTACCGAATAGGGGCTTCTGCGGATCTTCTCCGTCAACTGACCACCGTCATCAAAACCGACGTAACCGGGAGGAGAGCCGATGATTTTGGAAACGGAGTGCTTTTCCATGTATTCGGACATATCCAGTCGGATCATCTTGTTTTCCGAGCCGAACATTTCCGCGGCAATGGCGCGGCAAAGCTCCGTTTTACCCACGCCCGTAGGTCCTGTAAAAAGGAAGCTTCCCGAAGGGCGCTTGGGGTCCTTCAGTCCCGTGCGGCTACGGCGAATGGCGCGGCTGACCGCTTCCACCGCCTCCTTTTGGCCCATCACTCTTTCGGAAAGGATCTTTTCCAGATCGCAAAGGCGCTTTGCCTCCTCCTCCAGAAGGCGGTCCACGGGAATTCCCGTCCATTGGGTGACTACCCTTGCAATATCCTGAGGGGTAATGGCAAGATCGGGATCCCATTTCTTCTCGTTTTTCTTCTGTTCCATCTCCCCTTCCTTTTCCTTGATGAGGCGCAGGATCTCTCCTGCTTTTTCATAATTTTCCTCAGCAACCGCCTCTTTCTTTTCTTCCTCCATCTTGGCGATCTCCTCGCGGAGAGCTGCTTCTTCCCCGGAGGGGGTCATGGTCTGAATACGTTTGCGGCTTGCCGCTTCGTCAATCAGGTCAATGGCCTTATCGGGAAGAAAGCGGTCGGAGATATAGCGGCTTGAAAGCTGCACGGCGCTTTCAATACATGCATCGGAAATGGAAAGCTTGTGGTGCTCCTCGTACTTGGACCGAAGTCCCTTTAAAATGAGAACCGCCTCTTCGGGGCTGGGTTCACCCACCGTCACCGACTGAAAACGCCGTTCCAGGGCGGCGTCTTTTTCAATGGTACGGAATTCCGCCAGAGTGGTAGCACCGATCACCTGCAGAGATCCTCTGGCAAGGGCAGGTTTCAGAATATTGGAAGCATCCATACTGCCTTCCGATGCCCCTGCGCCTACGATGGTGTGGATCTCATCAATGAAGAGAAGAACGTCACTTGCCTCTGTCACTTCATCAATAACGTTTTTGATCCTTTCTTCAAATTCGCCACGATATTTGCTGCCTGCCACCATTGCGGCAAGATCCAGGGAAAAGAGCCTTTTGCCCATAAGGCTTTCCGGCACCTCACCCGAAGCGATCTTTTGAGCAAGTCCTTCGGCAATGGCGGTCTTACCCACGCCCGGCTCACCGATCAAACAAGGATTGTTTTTCGTGCGGCGGGAAAGGATCTGCACCACCCTCTCCAATTCCGTTTCTCTGCCGATCATCGGATCCAGACGGCCGTTTTTCGCATCCTCCGTCAGATCGTGACCGTATTTGGTAAGATTTTTCAGTTTTCCTTTTCCGCTTTTTTTGCCATGTTCTTCATGGGGATTTTCCATCTGATCCAATTCGCGGATATATTCTCTTGTTTTGCGGTAGATCTCCGAGGGATCGGCGCCGAGAAGTACCAGAATCCGCACCGCAAGGCTGTCACCGTCACTAGCGATGGCAAGGAGTAGAAATTCCGTTCCCGTTTCCCTGTGATTTCTCGCGCTTTCATACACTGCGCTCTGCAGAATTCTCTGTGCGCGGGGTGTGATCTGCAAGGTTGCGCTTTCTACGGGCTCACCCGTTTCCACCAGGGCGGAAAGCTTTTCCTTGGCATCGTCAAAGGTGATCCCCGCTTCGGAAAGAATGGTTTCCGCACCGCTTCCCTCCGTTAAAAGAAGACCCAGCAAAAGATGCTCACTTCCTACGTATCTATGGCCCATTTCGCCTGCGGCAGACTGGGCGTTTTCCAAAGCCCGACGGGCTTCTTCCGAAAAATTTGCCTGCATATTATCCTCCTATTCCCAAAGCGCCTCTTTCAAGCGGCGGCTTCGTTCCACATCCCTTTCCACTTCCTCGGAAAGGGTAGCATTTCCAAGCAGCATGGGTGCAGGCTGCAGTTCAACAAACAGCCGATCCAAGCCACCGATGTTTTTCACTTCCTCAAGATCCATTTCCTGTCCCAGACGAACAAAAGAAAAATGGTCTATAAACTCCGTATATGACATTTTCTTAGCGTATTTTAATATGCCCAAGGAACGGCAGATCTTATCCTCCAGGCCGATGCGATCTCGGGAAAGAAGGATCTCTCTTGCTTCTTTTTCCTTTTCCTCCACCTTTTCCAGCAGCTGAGAAAATTGCCGCGCGATCTCCATGGGATCGGAAATTCTGCCGTTCTGATTGGAGATCTGATATACATATCCCTTGCCGCGGCTTCCCTCTCCGAACAGACCGCGAACGGTAACGCCTGCCTTCCCAAGGCTCTCGCTTAATTGAGAAATGCTTCCAAGCAAGCCAAGGCAGGGCAGATGGATCATTACGGAAAGGCGCATCGCCGCGCCGAGATTGGTAGGACAAGCGGTCAGATAGCCTAAATTCTCCCGATAGGAAATCTCCAGGCGCTCCTCGCCGTACTTCATCCATTCCACCGCTTTTTGGGTGGTTCCAAAAATATCTTTTCCCGATTGGATCACCTGTAAGCGGATGTGATCCTCCTCTCCGATCATCACCGAAACTTCTCCGTCACGGGATAGAAGAAGTCCCGAGCCTTTTCCTTTTTTGGCAAGGGCAGGGCTGGCAAGACGGGTCTGAACGTACGCTTCCTTGATGACGGGATCCAGACCGCCGAACGGCACCGCCATCATACTTTTCTCGGCAAAAGCGTCTTTCACCTTTTGAAAGACCTTTTCCTTTCCCTCCTCCGTCAGCATGGTGGGGAAAGGGATATTTTCCAAATTTCTTGCAAAGCGAACGCGGGTGGAGAGGACAGGACCGATCTCACTTTTTACCTTTTCATACCAATACATTACTTTGCCTCCATTTCGCGGATGCGATCTCTTAATTCTGCCGCCTTTTCATATTCCTCGGCACGTACTGCCGCTTCCAATTCTTTTTTCAAAGAAAGGACCGTATCTTTTTTGCTTGGTTCTTTTTTTATACTCCTCTTTTCCGTCAAAGGCGCACCGTGAAAATCCTTGCCCAAAAACGGTGTCAGATCCAGCCGTCCCGCAAAATGATCGTAGCAAGCGCTGCACCCGAATTTTCCGCTGTTTCGGATCTCGGAAAGGCTCTTTTTGCAAACGGGGCAAGTTTCTGCCGCCGATCTTCTTCCCGATACCGAGGGGAACAAGGAAAACGCGCCAAACAAATCCTCTTCGGAAAAGAGATTTTTTCCAAAGCCTGCTTTTTTCGCGCAATCAGAGCAAAGGCTGACCTTGGTCACCGTTCCGTTTCTGTTTTCTTCATAAAAGAAATTGGCTTCTTTTTCGCCACAGTGTTCACACAAAATACGTTTCATTCTCATCTCTCCTTTTCTGCAATCAAAGTAAGGATAGCGCTTTGCAAAACGGCGCTGCGCATGGTATCTCTCCCCTCGCGGGCAACAAAGCGGAGAGCTCTGTCATTGACAGATGCCAAAAGCAGGGCGCCCTCCCGGGGAGTCAGGATCTCATCAGACACCAAACGGGAAAGATAGGCGCCTGCAATTTCAAGGGATACAGGCTCCTCCAGAGCGTGGTAAAAGCGGGCAAGATATTCGCTCTCCTGCATGGGCACCTTGCGAATACGGATAAAGCCTCCGCCGCCTCTGCGACTCTCTACTACGTACCCTCTCTCCGGAGTAAAGCGGGATGTGATAACGTAATTGATCTGACTGGGAACGCAGCCCATCTTCTGCGCAAATTCATTACGGACAATGGAAACCTCGCCCCCTGCTTCCTCCAGCATTTCCTCCAGAAGCCGTGCGATGTGTTGTGATAAGATCATAATATCCTCCAAAAGTTTGACTTTGACTTTCCTTGACTTTCAATTATATTATATCACAATCTGTTTTTCTGTCAAGGTCAAAAAAGGTCAAATTTTCAAAAAAACGTTTCAAAATTTTCCTTTTTCACCTGTCTTTGACTCTTTTTCTTTCATTCTCTTTCTTTTTTGGCCGGTTTCGGTTGCTTTTCTTCGGGGAAAATGATACAATACGGAAAGAAAAAAATCGAAACGAGGTTTCGTTATGAGAATGAGAAAGAAAAAGCACACCGATAGCCGCCTTGCGGTTTGTGCAGAGCTTTTGGTCACTGAGCCGGAAACGAAAAAAGGTCTTTGGCGCAGTTTGTTCGGAGAAAACATTCCCGCGGATGCTCCCCTCTTTTTGGAGATCGGTTGCGGTAAGGGCGCATTTATTCTGGAAATGGCAAAGCGTGAGCCGGACACTCTATTTGTCGCCGTGGAATTTTGCCGCGAAGCAATGTTGCTTGCCGTGGAGAAGGTTTTTCAGGAAGAAATCAAAAACGTTCGTTTTCTCAATGCCGACGCCGCAAAGCTCGGGGAATACTTTGCCGAAGGAGAAGTGGATCGCATCTTCCTTAACTTCTCCGATCCCTGGCCTAAGGCACGTCACGCCAAGCGCAGACTGACCGCCCCCTCGTTTCTTGAAACCTATCGCACAATTTTAAAGGACGGCGGCTTTATCCGCCAAAAGACAGACAACGTCCTTCTGTTTGAATCCTCTTTGGAAAACTACGCCGCTTGCGGCTGGAGATGCGAAGATATCTGCCGCGATCTCCACGCTTCTCCATGGGCAAAGGACAATATTTTAACAGAATACGAGATCAATTTTTCAGGAAAGGGACTGACGATCAACGCCGTCACAGCCTATAAAGAATGAAAGAATTCATCGCCACGGAAAACGACGCCGGCCAAAGAGTGGATAAATTCGTAGAGAAAGTTACGGTGGGACTCCCACGTTCTCTTCTTTACAAGGCGATCCGCACAAAGAAGATCAAGGTCAACCGCAAACGCTGTGAAATCGGGCAGATCCTTCAAAAAGGTGACAGCCTGCAGCTTTTTCTCTCCCCCGATTTCTTCGGTGAGGCAGAAGAACGTTTTTTGACCTTAGAGCCGAATTTAAATATCGTTTACGAAGACGAAAACCTGCTTGTCTGTGATAAGCCTGAGGGCCTTTCCTGTCACAGCGACGAAGCGCAGCAAACGGGCACCCTCATTGACCATATCAAAGCATACCTCTACCGCAAGGGAGAATTTTGTCCGAATCGGGAAAATTCTTTTGCCCCTGCTTTGTGCAACCGCATCGACCGCAATACCTCAGGACTTTGCATTGCCGCAAAAAATGCGGTAGCATTAAGAGAAATGAATGAAATGATCCGTCTTCACCTGGTAAACAAGGAATATCTTACCTGGTGTCACGGCCGTTTTCCCAAGGAGAAAAAAGTTACCTTATATTTAAAGAAGGACAGCGAGAAAAACAAGGTCAGCGTTTCCGATACTCCGAAAAAGGATCATCTCACCGCCATCACCGAGATTTTTCCCCTTTCTTACGACGGCTCTATGGACCGAACTCTTTGCCGTGTCCGTCTTTATACAGGTCGCACTCATCAGATCCGCGCAACCTTTTCCCACCTCGGCTTTCCCCTGGTGGGCGATTCCAAATACGGCACCGATCATCGCGACCCCATGTTTTCTCATCAGGCACTGCGGGCGGCAAGCCTTTCCTTTGCGCCCCAAACAGACTCAGCTCTGGCCTATCTTGCCGAAGTTTTGATTACAGCACCCGAAGACGACAGATTTCGTCTAAAAAAATAAATTTTTATTGTGGAAAAATCCTCTTTTTCCTGTGGATAACTGTGGATAACTCTGTGGATTCTGGGAAAAAGCCTTGATTTTTCAGGATTTTTTTCCTAAATAAATGTTTTTTGCCTGTGGAAAACTTTTTTCCGCAGGCATCTCTTTTTTGCATTTTTTCTTATTTTTTCAAAAAATTTAATTTTTTTGTCCCGAAAAAAAGTGTTTTTTGTTTTTCTGTCGTATATAGTAACAGAGAAAAAAAGGAGGTGGAACCGTGGCATTGCCCGAAAGCTTTTTACAAGAAGTCATTTTGAGAAACCCGTTGGAAGAAATCGTCGCTCAGTATTCTTCCCTGAAGCGGGCAGGAAGCAATCTCGTTTGCTGCTGTCCTTTCCATAATGAAAAGACTCCCTCCTTTACCCTTTATTCCAACCCCAGTCATTTTTACTGCTACGGTTGCGGTGTGGGAGGCGATGTGATCACCTTCGTCCGTCGCATGGAAAATCTTGATTATATGGCGGCAGTGGAATATCTTGCCAATCGTGCAGGTCTTACCATGCCTCAGCAGGTCGGCTACGAAAAAAGAGTAGACCGCAAGCGCTTTTACGATATGAATGCCGAAGCCGCACGCTTCTGGCATAATTACCTCCTCTCCCCTGCAGGAAAGCCCGGTCTTGATTATCTGACGAAAAGAGGCCTCGGCCTTCCCATTATCAAACGCTTCGGCCTGGGATACGCCCCCGAAGGTTGGGACACTCTCTGTCAGCACCTGATCAAAAAAGGATATAAAATGTCCGAGATCAAGGAAGCCTTTCTCGGCGCCCTTTCCAAAAAAGGAACGCCCTTTGATTATTTCCGCGGCAGAGCCATGTTCCCCATCATTGATCCCTCGGGAAATGTAGTGGCTTTCAGCGGACGGCAGGTAGCTCCCATGAAAGAGGGCGACCGCAAATACTTTAATACCAACGATACCCCCGTATTCAAAAAGAGCCGCACGGTCTTTGCTTTGAATATTGCCAAAAATTCACCGGATAAAGAGCTGATTTTGTGCGAAGGCAATATGGATGCCGTTTCCCTCCACGCCGCAGGCATTTCCTCGGCAGTGGCATCCCTGGGAACCGCACTTACCAATGAGCAGTGCCGCCTTTTGGCACGCTACACGGAAAAAGTCACCCTTTGCTACGATGCCGACAGTGCAGGAAAAAAAGCCACCCTGAAAGCAATTCGCCTTCTCCAAGGGGCGGGGCTGAAGGTCCGTGTCATCACCCTTACGGGGAAAAACAATAAAGGGGAAGACGTAAAAGACCCCGACGATTTTATCCGTTCTTTTGGCAAAGGCGCCTTTGAAAAGCTATGGAAAGAAGCTCCGGGCGCCATTGAATATCAATTCCGCGAGATCCTTTCCCGCCATGAAATTGAAACCATGGACGGAAAAAACTCCTTCATTAAAGAATGTACCACCCTCGTTGCAAGTGATATCAGTAACGTGGAACGGGAGCTGTACATCAACCGCATTTCCGAGATCACGGGCATTCCCACCCAGATCATTCGCGCAGGGGCGGAGAAAAATTACACCGCCACCGCACGCAAGGAAGAGAAAGATCGGATCGAAAAAGAACTGCGGAAAACCCAGGGCTTTGGAAATCGGGTCAATCCGGATAAGGCAAAATTCGTATCCCGCGCCGCCAAAGAAGAGAATATTCTGGGAATTCTTCTCCTGCGGCACGAATACCTTAGCGATTCCAAGATCCGACCTCTTCTAAAGCCGGAACTCTTCAGCTGCGAGTTTTGCAGAAAAGTTTTGGAAGTACTTTTAAATTCCACTGCGGAAAACGAACCTCTCGTTACTGCTGCATTAAACGAATTTTTCACCGCAGAAGAGCTTGGCGAAATGGACGGAATGAAAAGCAAACGGGAGGAGCTTGGCAACAACTCCACCGAGATCCTTTTAGAACTCATCACCCGTTTGGAAGAAGAATTAAAAGACAAAGAAAATGAAAACGCGCCGCTTTCCGACAGCTGGCTTCAGAATCTGAAAGCGAAAAAGACTAGAAAGGAAAACTAATATGGCAGAAAAGAAAAAGACCACCAAAGCAAAGAAAGCGGAGGAAACTACCGAAGAACTTTCTCCCGAAATGAAGCTCAAGCGCGCCTTTGATGCGATTCTGGAAAAAGGAAAACAAAAAGGAAGCCTTTCCCATTCCGAGATTACTGAACTTCTGGAGGACGTGGAATACGATTCCGATCAATTGGAAAAGCTGTATGACGTTCTGGAGGCAGCAGGCGTTGACCTTTCTTCCTTTATGGATGCCCCCGATCTTGAGGAATTGAAGGCAGAGGAAGAAGTAGAAGCACTGGAAACCAGTCAGGATATGGAAGAAATGCTCCAGGGCGAAGGCATGGCGCTGGAAGACCACGTCAGAATGTACTTAAAAGAAATCGGTAAGGTTCCCCTGCTCACCGGCGAGGAGGAATTGACCCTTGCGCAAACGATGATCGAAGGCGAAACCGAATTTCAGAGAGAAAACGCCAAGCAGAAATTGGTGGAAGCAAACCTCCGTCTTGTTGTCAGCATTGCAAAAAGATACGTGGGCAGAGGTATGTTCTTCCTGGATCTCATTCAGGAAGGAAATCTCGGTCTGATGAAAGCCGTAGAAAAATTTGACTACAACAAAGGCTTTAAATTCTCTACTTACGCAACCTGGTGGATCCGTCAGGCCATCACCCGCGCCATTGCCGATCAGGCAAGAACCATTCGTATCCCCGTTCACATGGTAGAAACCATCAATAAGGTTTTGCGCGTATCCCGTCAGCTGTTGCAGGAACTGGGTCACGAAGCAAGCGCCGAGGAAATTGCAGAAGTAATGAATATCCCCGTGGAAAAGGTCCGCGAAACCATGAAGATCGCTCAAGAACCCGTTTCCCTGGAAACTCCCATCGGCGAGGAAGAAGACAGCCACCTGGGCGACTTCATTCCCGACGACGATGCTCCTGCCCCCGCAGAGGCAGCAAGCTACGCTATGCTCCGCGAGCATCTAGACGAAGTCCTTCACACCCTCACCCCCCGTGAAATGCAGGTATTAAAGCTCCGCTTCGGCTTTGATGACGGCAGAACCCGCACTCTGGAAGAAGTGGGCAAGGAATTCAACATCACCCGGGAGCGTATCCGTCAGATCGAAGCAAGAGCGCTCCGCAGGCTCCGTCACCCCAGCCGTGCAAAGAAGCTGAAAGATTATTTGGACTAAATTCCGTTACAATTGCGTTACATCAAGAAAACAATTATAGCAAGTAATACAGTTTTTTCCTTAGCAATTTAGAAATATTGACTAGGACTGATTTACTTGACACTAAGCCACTTTTCGTGTAAAATATATGTAATTGGCCGTAGTATATTTTCGGCAAAATCCAAAGGAGGAACCCATCTCATGACAAAAAGACTGATCAGTCTTGTATTGGCACTTATCATGATCCTTTCCATGTGTATGACCGCCTGCTCCACCGGTGAGACAACCGAAGAGGGCGAAGCAGATGTGGAAGAAGAAGACGTTCAAAGAAAGAACCTGGCGTTGACCATCTACGCTATCACCAATGACAAAACCACCGAAGCAGGTCTTGCCCGTGTAGAAGAAAAGATCAGCTACTACACTCAGGCAAAGTTCAAGACTGTCGTAGATCTCCGCTTTGTAACGGCAGATAAGTATCAGGCAAGCCTTGAGAGCATGTACGATAAATTCGCCGCTGAAGAAGCTGAAAAGAAGAAACAGGAAGAAGAAGCTAAAATTTCCGCTTCCATCGAAGCCTCCAAGAAGGCACAGATGACCAAGGAAGAGCGGCAGAAGTACGAGCAGCAGAAGCGCTTGGAAGCCAAAGAAGCCGCTGAAAAGGCAGAACAGGCAGCTAAGGAAGAAGCAGAGCTGATCGCTTCCGGTAAGGACGTTGCTGCCGTAAAAGATGTTCAGATGGATATCATCTACATCCCCGGTATGGCAGAATACTACGATTACGTAGAACAGGGCCTTATCATTGAGCTTTCCTCTTTCCTGAACGGCAAGTTCAAGAACATCAACGACTACGTTTTCCCCTCCTATATGACTGCTGCAGCTATTGACGGCGTTGTATACGGAATTCCCAACAACCAGGCCATCACCACGAGCGAGACCTACTTCGTTGTAAACAAGGCTCTGGCAGAAAAGTACAACGTTGATTTCTCCAAAGTGAAGTCCATCACCGATCTCAACGGTGTTTATGAACAGATCAAAGCAAACGAAAACGGTGTTACCCCCATCTACGGTGACTTCGAACCTGAAGGACTTACCTATTATGAAGACAGCACGGTAGGCATTCTGGCTCACACCACCTGTGCTTTCTCCGACACCTTCGTCGGCGGCCGTTACAGCGCTGCTAACACCTACTCTGCATTGAAGCCCGACTCTACCCAGAGCACTGCAATCCTGGACTACTGCGCTACCAAGAACTACTACCGCAAGAACGGTATCATCTCCGATACCAATGAAAACTTCTTCCTCTCCGTTCAGGAGCTCAGCGAAGCTGAAAAGCTTGCATGGGAAGAAAAGGGTTATATGACCGTGCTTTACAAGGGTGCAGATTTCAATACCGAAGCTGCTCTCAACACCGGTCTTTTCGGAATCAGCAAACACTGCAAGGATCCCGAAAGAGCAATGGAACTGATTCAGCTGATGACCACCGATTCCGGTATGCGTAACCTTCTGGCATTCGGTGTAGAAGAAGAGCACTATATTGTAGATGCAGGTAACGACAACGTAATCACCATCATTGACGATTCTTACTCTATGGACTTTGATAAGAGCGGCAACGCCCTCATCGGATACGTTCCCGATACCATGGATCCCGATTACGTAGAAAAAGCAAAAGCAAAGAACCTCAATTCTCACTTGAATCCCTTCCTCGGCTTCCGATACGATTGGAAAAATCCCGAAAATGCAAAGTGGGTTGCACTTGCAAAGGAATGGGAAGCTTACATTGATCCCATCTATGCACAGCTGAGAGCAGGCGAACTTGACAACTACGAAGAAGTTCTCACAACGGTATACGATGCAATTTACGCTAACGAAGCAGGTCAGTTCACCGATTCCTACAGAACCTGGCAGACCGAGTGTTCTTTCCGTAACACTTACAAGACCTACACCAAGACCCTGCAGACCCTCAGCGATTTCCTCCACGTGGAAGAAACCGAAGTAGTTAACGCTGCAGAATAAATCAAAACATTGAAAGAGGCGCCTTGAAAGGCGCCTCTTTTCTTGTATAGATCAAATACAAGGCCATCTTCACGCATCTTCTCGGAGGAATCCTCTTTTTTCATATCCCTGCTTTGCTGCCTTCCTCACCGCCGGAAGCTTCTTTGACCCCACGCCACTATCCCGTGGTTTTCGTTATACAAAAAGAGAGTGCTTCCTTAGGAAGCGCTCTCTCGAAGACGTATTTTTTCTTATGCAAAATAGCTCTTGGTGCAAATGGCAATGATGTATGTAAGAAGTCCTGCAACCACAAACATTCCATATACCCTATGCCTCTCTCTGAACGAGCATTACCTGAATCTGGTCTGCCACATCTTCGATGGTGTCGGAAATATCACAAATGGAAAGGATCACATCGCGGTAATATACCTTTTCAAAAAGAGGAAGATCCAAACGGAAAATACGCTTATGGAGCATGTCCTCAATGGCATCTACGCGGCTTTCTTCGGTGCGAATATCATCCAGGATCGTGCGGTCCTTATTGAGCGAATTGAAATCGTTGAGAAGCTTATCAATAGCGGTATACAAAAGGGAAAGCTGTTCCTCGGTAATGCGAACGATCTCTTCCATATCGTGATGCAATTCTTTAGGAATACGAACGTTTTCCGTTACTACCTGACGGACAACATCCTGGCAGAGATTGGCAACCTCATCGGTGCTTTGGGCAATGGAAATGAGATTGGCACGGGTAACGGGCAAAAAACTTCGTGTACCAGATCCACTGTATAACGCAAAGTGCGGTCAGCATCGGACTCACAGCTGTCAATGGCAAGATGCAGCGATTCCAACTGATGGGGATCGGGCTCATCGCAAAGAAGCTTTTCAATAAATTTTGTAAACGCCTTGAAACATTCTTCTACGTTCTCGTGATGGTCATAAAAGCTTTTGGAAATCTTATTGTTTTTAGACGTCAGTATTGGCATAGTATCCTCCTAAAATATCAAGTAATAGGGAGTTTATTCAAAAATACAATATATTACGAAAAATATATTCGTTTGCTTTTATAGATCATCACAAAATCAGAATTCCGCAGCTCTTTAACGTAAAAAAGCACCGCAAAATTGCGGTGCTTTTTCTATTCCGGCAGGCCGGAGAGCATATTTTCGATGAAGATGCCGTAGCCACGGGTGGGGTCGTCCACCAGAACGTGGGTCACTGCGCCTACGAGCTTGCCGTTTTGAATAATAGGGCTGCCGCTCATTCCTTGCACAATGCCACCGGTTTTTTCGATCAATGCTCCATCGGTAATACGGACGATGAAGTTTTTGCTTTCCCGATCCGGTCCGATGATCTCCTCAATTTCTATTTCATATTCTTTTTTTCCGTTTTCATCCAAGGTGCAGAAGATACTTGCCTTTCCCGTTTTCACTTCGGTTTTCGGAGCCACCTTTACCGTCTTTACGGTGCCGCCGTCGCCTACGGGATCCCAGGATCCGTACACACCGCAACCTGTATTGGCTACGAGTTTTCCGTCGCGGAGACCGAGAATTCCCTTTAATTCACCGGGACTCGCCCGCTTTCCTTTGGTAATGCTTTCCACCGTGGCGCGGCACACCTCACCCGTTTCCAAAGGAAACAGCGTTCCCGTTTCCGAATCACAAACGCCGTGGCCGAGACCTGCAAAGGTCCCTGTCTTCGGATCAGTAAAGGTAACTGTGCCGATTCCCGCCGCGCCGTCACGAACCCAAAGGCCGCCCTTCCAGCCATCGCCCGAAGCTGTCTCTGCCGCCGTCAAGCTCAGCTTCAAAGAGCGGGTGCCTCGGGAAACCTCCAGCGTTACCGCCTTGCCTTGAGCTTTTGAAAGAAGTTTGGAAAAATCCGGAGCGCTTTTTACCTCGATCCCATCCACCGTGCGAATGATATCGCCCTTTTGAAGCCCTGCATCCAAGGCAGGCTTTTGGATACCGCTGTTGGTTTCCACCTGATCCAGCGCCGTAACCAAAAGGCCGTCGGTCTGCATACGAACACCAAAAATTTCACCGCCCAGAAGCACTTCCGTTTCCGAAAAGTAGCTGACGTTAACATTTTTTACAGGTAAGAAGCCAAAGGCCATTACCCTTTGGTTTTCTACGCTTTCCCCTTCTTCAAAGGAAAAGCAAAGCATTTCCTCAGGCACGGATCCTTCGGGACGGAGGATGTTATCAGGATAAAAATAATCGCTCAGTCCGAAAAGAGTAAGAAACAAAAAATAAAAGATCACCGCAAGGGACAGAAGTCCTTTTGCTGTTTTCTTTATCATGAGTTGCTCCCATTTGATTTTGTCTTTTTCAGACATGATTAATTTGCTCCGTTTGTGAAAAAATATGTTCAAATAAATATGGCTATTAAAATAGAGTCTTCCAATTATATATGAAGTTTTTCTTGTATTGTTCAAAAAGCTATGTTAAAATATGGTTGTATTACCAAATAAAGGAGAAAATTATGGCATCCAACGGCAACGAATTTCTTCCAAATTATACAGAGCACCTCGTCCCCCTGCAGGAACCGAAGCAAGTACTCCCCAAAAAGCTGGCGGTCCTCGGCTTGGGGCTTGTTCTTACCCTTGCGCTTTTTTGCCTCATCCTCTTTTCCGAGCTTCAGTTTCTCGGCGGCTTGATCCTGATCCTCATTTTCGGCATCGCTGTTTTGATGTGGTATTTGTGGCGCTTTGTATCCGTAGAATTTGAATATACCATTCTGCAGGGTGAAATCAGTTTTGATATCATCTACGGCAGAAGATCAAGAAAAGCTTTTTACTCTACTCCCATTCGCAACATGGAAAAGATCGCATCTCCCGAAAGTCCCTCTCTCGCCGCAGACCTTGCCGCAGCGGATAAAACGATTTTTGCCGCTTCCCGTATGAAAAACCCCAATACCCGCTACGCCGTCATTCGCGAGGAAAACGGCAGTCATACCTTACTTTATTTTGAAATCACGGAAAAAGCAGAAAAAAGCCTTCGTTTTTACAACGCCAAGGCGTTTTTCTAAAATGCATGACCCAAGCTTTCAGAAAATTTTCACATAGACTTCATTTATTCCAGCTAAACTACAATCAGAACATCGGAAAGAAAGGATTCACTCATGACCGATCATAATTTTGATCCCAACACAGAAGAAAATCAAAATCCCATACCTCAGGAAAACCCTTCCCAGAATTTCGGAATGCCTTTCGGTGATCCCCAGCCTCCCAAAAAGCCGAAAAGCTACAAGAAATGGATCATTGCTTTGGTAGCGATCTATCTTGTTTCCGTGACTGCCCTTGTATTTATGATGGCAAGCGGCGCCGTGAAGTTTTCCGATCCCGCAGGAGAAAATGAAAACCCCGTAGGCGGCGAAAACGTCGTGGGAACCGAAGAAGACGATCGCAGCACCTGGGCTCCCATTGACGAAAACAAAACCGGCGAAGGTCACGGCACCATCGTAGGGGAGGATTATTCCGGAGAAGCGCTCACAGCTACTCAGCTGTATGAAAAGAACGTATCTTCCGTTGTATTCGTAAAGAGCAGCTATCGCCAAGGCTATTCCACAGGCTCCGGCTTTGTTATCGACTCCACAAACGGCTATATTCTCACCAACTATCACGTGGTTCAGAATTCTAACAAGATCACCGTTACTTTCGTTGATGAAAAAGAATACGAAGCTACTCTCGTAGCAGGCGATGAGATCAACGACGTAGCAGTATTGAAGATCAGCGCCGAAAATCTCGTTCACGTGACCGTGGGCAATTCTGACGATCTTAAGGTCGGTGACGATGTTCTCGTTATCGGTAACCCTTTGGGCGATCTTACCTTCACCCTGACCCGCGGTATCGTTTCCGGCACCGACCGTGAGATCAATACCGGTGAATACACCATCAAGACCTTCCAGACCGATGCCGCCATCAATTCCGGAAACTCCGGCGGCCCCGCTTTTGATGCTACAGGCGCGGTGATAGGCATTGCTTCTGCCAAGTATTCCGCAACGGGCGTAGAAGGAATCGGCTTCTGCATTCCCATGAACGATGCCATGGAGATCGCAAGAGATCTTGTGGATTACGGATATGTAAAAGGTAGACCCAATTTCGGCATTACCGTATCCGATTACGTGGATTATCAGTACTCCATTGATGAAAACGGCCGCAGAGTGGTTACCGAAACCACAGGCGCAAGAGTGGAAGAAGTTGGCAAAGACTCCTGTGCGGCAAGAGGCGGCTTAAAGCCCGGCGATATCGTTATCAAGCTTGGTGATAAGGCGGTAGGCAGCGCCTCGGAAATGATCAATCTGAAAAATGCTTATAAGGCAGGCGACACCATCACGTTGGAGGTCATTCGCGGAAACGAGAACCTTAAGCTCTCCATTACCTTAGACGAATACACTCCCGAATAAGAACAAAAAAGCACTCTCAGCTTCAGCATGAGAGTGTTTTTTTGTAAAACTGTTGTTTTTCATTCCTTTTGGTGATAGAATAAATGCAAGAATAAATTAAAAAAAGAGGTATCTCCTTGGATCAGAAAAACAGCACCGTTCTCTTAAAAGACGCTGAAGAAACAAAGCAAACAAAAGAGAAGATCACCCCCCAAAAAAAGAAAAAAGCAGCCACCCTATGGAAAAGGATCCTTCTTTCCGTAGCTACCTTTCTTATATTCATTCTCTGTGTTGCCGTTGCCGCCTGTCAACTTCTGCTTAACGGCCCAAGCCCCACACTGAGAAACGCTTTGGTGCTTTCTGCAAAGCAAGCAAGCGCCACCAAGTGGATCCCCGGCCTTTTTTTGTCCGAGGACTTAATTGAACAAATTGAAAAAGACAGCCTTCAAGTCAAATACGATACGGTTTCCATGGAAGATATTTCCGCTTCCGGGGACAATGTTCAAGACGAATGGGCAGAAGCCAAAGACGGAATCGTCTTGAAAATCATCAGAAATCCTACCTTCAAAGGCTATCTTCTGATGATCCGTGACCCAAGCCGCGTTTTCGTAGGAACCTCCAGTGATTATAAATCCGGTCAGGAGGGCGCACGTATTTTTGAAATCGTAGAGCGCTACGGCGCCGTATGTGCTATCAACGGCGGTGAATTTCCCGATGCGGGAGGCCGCGGTAACGGAGCAACTCCCATCGGCATTACCTATTCTCAGGGAAAGCTTGTCTTTTCCGGTCACACCGACCGCACCTTTATGGGCTTTACCAAAGATAACCGCCTTGTCGTTTCCGAGGGAATGACCAAATCCAAGGCAGAAGAGCTAGGCATTCGTGACGGCGTTTGCTTCCAGACGGGAAACAGCCTCATCACCAATGACGGACAAAACGTTACCCTTCACTACGCTGACGGAAACACAGGCAGAAGCCAGCGCACCGCCATCGGTCAGCGTGCTGACGGCACGGTGCTTATGCTCGTCACCGACGGAAGAACCGCCTCCAGCCTTGGCGCCACCCACAACGAACTGATCGACGTTATGCTGGAAAACGGTGCCGTTTCCGCTGGAAAGCTTGACGGCGGCAGCAGCGCCATGATGTATTACCGCAACTATTTTGATCTTTATAACTACGACTACGATAAGCTGGATGAATTTCAGCGTCAAGGGCTTGTAAACAGCTACAAGGCCTTTACCAATCCTCGCCAGCTTCCCACATATTTTCTTGTAGGGGAGGCAAAGTAAATGAAAAAACCAAGTCTTTTTCTTACGATCTATCTTTCCGTCTTATTGTTTTTCACCGCCCTTGCAGTCGGCGGCGGCGTTTTTCTTCACCGCTGGCTTATAGCCTTTGAAGCAAGCGAAGCCATTCACCCTGCAAACGAAGCTTACGAAAGCTACTTTGCAAACGGCGATTTTTCCCAAGCCCTTGAAAAAGCAGATCTCCCCATTTCGGAATTTGAAGAACCTTCCATCCTTCCATCTTTTGTGAAAAAAATTGCAGATGGAAAGAATATTACCTTCTATTCCGCACACGTCGGGGAAGAACATGCAAAGTACAACGTCGTCCTTACCGACCCCGATGCCACTGCCGATGAAAACGGCGTAATCCCATCAAAAAAGCTCGCCACCATTCACCTTGTGCGCAATGAAGAAGAAGTAGGATTCGGCTTCCGCGGCTACAGCTTTTCCCATTTAGAAATGTTCGTTCAGCCCAAAGAAACAGTTACCGTTACCCTCCCCTCCACTTCAAAACTTTATCTGGGCGAAAAGGAAGTGGGCGAAAAGTATAAAGTATCCGAAAGCGAACACCCCTTTAACGCCTTTCTGAAAAAAGGCGTTCCCGGGATCACCATGACAAGCTACACCGTCGACGGCTTATACCTTGCGCCGGAAATCCGCTGTGTGGATAAAAACGGAAAAGAGCATCTTCTCACCAAAAACGAAGACGGCTCCTACACCGCAGAATTAAATTTTGACGACGCTGTAAAAAAAGCCCACGGCGACCGCATTCTTGCCGGCATGAAGGAATACGCCAAATGGATGCAGGCTGACTGCGAAATTGATACCGTTCGTCCCTATTTTGATACCTCTAGCCAGTTTTACAAAAACACCGCCGCCAACCCCTGGATCTACGCCTGGGGCGAGCATCACAGCTACGAATTCCAAAACGAAGTCATTGAAAACTTCTTCGCCTTTGACGAAAACACCTTCTGCTGTCACGTTTCCTTTGATCAGGTTCTTCACCGCTGGGGCAGGCAAGATTTTGTAGACCGTTTGGATATGATCGTTTTCGTTCGCAATATAGGCGGCAGCTTTCAGATTTACGACCGCATCGTTCAGTAGGAGGAAGTATGGAACTAATTTCCCTGTGGGAGCTTGAGATCCTACATAAAATCCAGGACAGCGCTACCGATTTCGGCGCCGCTTTTTGGTCTTTTATTACCTATTTCGGAGAAAGCGGCATCTTCTGGATCGCCATCGCCCTTTTTCTCCTTTGCTTCAAAAAGACCCGTCTTTGGGGCCTTACCATGTCCTTTGCCTTAATGATCGGCCTTATTCTCGGCAACGGCGTAATGAAAAATCTCTTTGCCCGTCCAAGGCCCTACACCTTGGATCCCACCATTCAATTGCGCCTTTTGTGGGGAGAAATGACAAAAGACTATTCCTTCCCCTCAGGACACACCCTCGCTTCCTTTGAAGCCGCAGTATCCCTTCTCATTTATCATAAAAAATGGGGCTTTGCCGCGCTGGCTCTCGCTGTAATGATCGCATTCTCCCGTGTTTTTCTTTTGGTTCATTACCCCTCGGATGTTATCGCGGGAGCGATCCTCGGTTCCCTTTTTGCTATTATTTCTTCACTTTTGGCAAAGAAATTTTATACCGCACTCCAAAAGCGCTATCCCAACATTTAATTTTCGGAGGACTCTATGGAAAAATCCTATCAAGAAACGAATCTTGCCCCTATCAAAACATACGAAGAGGCCTTTGACAATTTTCTTCCCAAGCTTGCCCCCTTTTATGCCGATCCCGACGCCTTTACCATAGAGCCGTTTCAAATTTTCGGCAATCTCTACTACGTAGGGGACAAAAAAGTTTGTATGCACCTTATTGATACCGGCGACGGGCTGATCCTTTTCGACAGCGGCTATTCCCACAGCTACCACAACCTGATCGCTTCCATTGAAAAGCTGGGCTTTGATCCCCATAATATCCGCTACGTCATCACCTCTCACGGCCACTTTGACCATTTTGGCGGCGGTGACAGACTAAGAGCTAATTACGGCGCCAAGATCTTCATGAGCAAGGTAGATACAGAGCTTCTTCGCGAAATGCCGGAGAGAGCGCTGTGCCACCTTTCCGCCGTTCCCGGAGATACGGTCTGCTGGCCCGATCAAATGATCGAAGACGGTGAGATCATACGTCTCGGTAACACCTCCATTCGCTGTATTCTCGCTCCCGGCCACACCATGGGCACCATGGCATTCTTCTTTGACGTTACAGACGGTAAAAAGTGTCTCCGCTGCGGCTATTGGGGCGGTGTCGGCTTCCTTACCACCTACAAAGCGTATAACAGAGCGTACGGTCTGCCGGAAAACAAATGCGCTTTGATGAAAGAATCCATTGAAAAGCTTCGCCGTGAAAAGGTGGATATTACCATTGCCAACCACCCCTATCACAACTGCACCGTGGAAAAAAGAGAATATATGCTGCAGCACCCCGACTGCAATCCCTTTTTAAATGCAGACACCTGGAAGATCTTTCTTGATACGGCAGAGCAGCGCCAACAGGAATTTGAAGCCTTGGGCTACTGATTTTTTGTTGCAAGCAACCCTCGGCTGTGATATACTGAATTTAGGAAAACCAAATTTGAAAGGAGCTTATGATGGGACCTTTAGTTACCGCTTTGATTATTCTGATCGCGATTATCATTTTCTCTTGCGCAAAGATCGTTCCTCAGGCAAACGAATACGTTATTGAATTTTTAGGCAAATATAAAACCACCTGGTCTGCAGGGGTTCACATTAAAATCCCCCTTCTTGAAAGAGTTGCGAAAAAAGTAACGTTAAAGGAACAGGTGCTGGACTCTCCCCCTCAGCCCGTTATCACCAAGGATAACGTTACCATGCAGATCGATACCGTCATTTATTATGCCATTTACGATGCCAAGCTTTACGCCTACGGCGCAGTAAATCCCATTTCCGCTTTGGCAAATCTTGCCGCAACCACGCTTCGAAACATCGTCGGTGAATTGGAACTGGACGGCACCCTCACCTCCCGCGATACCATCAATGCAAAAATGACGGAGATCCTGGACGAAGCCACCGATAAATGGGGTATCAAGGTAAACCGCGTGGAATTGAAGAATATCATTCCCCCTGCCGAGATCCAGAACGCCATGGAAAAGCAGATGAAGGCAGAGCGCGACCGCCGCGAAACCCTTCTGCAGGCAGAAGGACACAAGGCTGCCGCCATTACCCGTGCCGAAGGTGATAAGCAAGCAATGATCCTTGCCGCCGAGGGTGAGAGAGATGCCCGCATTGCCCGTGCCGAGGGTGAAGCAAGAGCCATTTATCTTTCCAAAAAGGCGGAAGCAGACGGTCTGAAGGTATTAAAGGAAGCAGGCGCCGATGCCGCCGTTCTTGAGATCAAGAAATACGAGGCTCTTGTAGCTCTCTCCAACGGCAAAGCATCCAAGATCATCGTTCCTACCGATGCGGTGAATATGACCCGATCCAACGTAATTTTTTCCGAAACCACAGGTCTTGGCGATACCACGCCTCAAGGCAGTGACCCCGTAAAAGAAAAAAAGTCAGATCCTTGCTGCGATAAATAAAGAAAAAAGGGCGAATGCCCTTTTTTCTTTTGTCTAAATTTTCCTAAGCCCTTGCGAAAAGGCGATATTTATACTAAAATATATAAGAGAAAGTATAAGGAGAAGAATTTTGAAACAACTCATCCGATCCCATCCGTTTTGGACCGCCTTCCTCTCAGTTTTTCTCCTCTGTATCGTGCTTCTTGTATCCTTTGTATTGTCAACGTCCTTTGCCGATGTTTACTGCACCACCGTAGGCGCATTTTTTCGTATTTTCCTTGGGGGCGCAAGCTCCGTTTTTCCCTTTTCTCTTTTTGAAATACTCTGTGGACTGGGAATTTTTTATCTTCTTTTTTGTATCGGGCTTCTCCTTCGCTTTTTCATTTTGCGCATCAAAAAAAGAGCTTGCCCTTCCATCACGCCGTTTCTTCTTGTGATCCCCCTGGTGCTGCTTACAGTTTTTGATCTTTTCGTCCTGGGCTTTGCATCCTCTTATTTCCGCAGTGCCGTAGCCGATGAAATGACGCTTCCCATGGAGGAAGTGGATAAGGAATCCGTCTTCGGCGCTTTGGAAGCTCTTTGCAACGTAGTCAATGAAACAGCCCCCCATTTAGAAAAAAATGAAAACGGGGAAAGCATATCTCCCCTTCTCAGCAATACCAAGGAGAAAGTCACCGCCGCCTGCGATGCCTTCGGCGAAAGAAATTCTTTTTATCAAAAGATCGGCTTTGACGCGAAAAATTTTCTCATCTCCCCTTGGATGACCTATAGCTATATTTCCGGTGTATACGGCTTTTTCACGGGTGAGGCAAATATCAACACCAATTATCCTCATTTTATCGTCACCGCTTCTCTTGCTCACGAAAGCTGCCACGCCCGCGGCATCGGCCCGGAAAACGAATGTAATTTTCTCGCCTCCGTGATACTTCTGGAATCGGGTGATCCTTATCTCCGCTATTGCGGCGCGGCATTCATTTTGGACGATTTTCTGGATATCTGCAGCGAAATTGATAAAGAGCGTGCAAAAGAAGTTGTCCGTGATCTGGATCCCGTTCTCGGGAAGGATTACGCTGCCTACGCTCGCTTTTTCAAGCCATATCGCAATACCACCGTTTCTGAGGTGGCAAACTCCGCAAATAACGCCTACCTCAACGCCATGGGGCAAGAGGAAGGTACCTTGTCTTATTCCCGTATCATTCGCTTAACCAGTGCTTACTTTGAAAAAAAAGCAAACGCATAATTTTGGAAAGGATCCTGTATGAACATTCTTGAAACTCTGGCAAAAGAACTGAAACTTCCCTTGAGCATTGTGGAAAACGTCGTCGCGCTTTTGGACGATGGCAACACCATTCCCTTCATTGCCCGTTACCGCAAGGAAAAAACGGGTGCAATGGACGACGTCACCCTCCGCAGCTTTGCAGACCGTCTGGAATATCTTCGCGGTTTGAAAAAGCGCCGTGAAGAAGTCAGAAATTCCATCACCGAGCAAGGGAAAATGACGGAAGAAATTGAAGCCTCCCTGAATGCCGCAGTCATTCTTGCCGAAATTGAAGATATTTACCGTCCTTTCCGTCCCAAAAGAAAGACCCGCGCCTCCATCGCCCGTGAAAAAGGGCTGGAAGGCCTTGCCAAGGTCATTTGGGAGCAAGGCAAAGGGGAAAAAGCGGAAATTCTTGCCGAAGCTTATCTTGACGAAGAAAAAGGCGTTCTCACCGTAGAAGATGCCATTCATGGCGCCTTGGATATTATTGCGGAAGATATTTCCGACAATGCCGAGCTTCGCGGGGAACTTCGAAGAATGATGATGCGGGAAGGAAAGATCGTATCCCGCGCCGTAGAAGGAGAGGACAGCTCCAAATACGCCATTTACGAAAACTTTTCTCAGGAGTTGAATAAAATTCCCTCTCACCGAATTCTTGCCCTCAACCGCGGCGAAAACGAAGGGGTGCTGAAGGTGGCCGTGGAGCTTGGGGAATACGTCCCCTTAAGCTTTTTGGAAAACCGCCTGGTAGATCCCGCCTCCACTTACGCAAATCTTATGGAAAAAGCCATCGGCGACAGCTACGAAAGATTGATCTTCCCCTCTTTGGAACGAGAGATCCGCACTTCCCTCACCGACGATGCAGGCGAAAAGGCCCTGGTGGTCTTTTCCGATAACTTGAAAAATCTTCTCCTTTGCCCTCCCATTAAGGGCAAAACGGTGCTGGGCTTCGACCCCGGCTACCGCACGGGCTGTAAGCTTGCCGTGGTAGACCCCACGGGAAAAGTGCTGGATCACGCCGTCATTTTCCCCACAAAGCCTCAGGAAAGAACCGCGGAATCGGAAAAAGTCATTCTCTCCCTGGTGAAAAAGTGGGGCGTGGATACCATTGCCATCGGTAACGGAACCGCCAGCAAGGAAAGCGAGATTTTCGTTGCCGGAGTGATTAAAAATAACGACCTTGATGTGAAATATATGATGGTTTCCGAATCCGGCGCCTCCGTTTATTCCGCATCTCCCTTAGGCGCAGAGGAATTTCCCGATTTTGACGTTACCCTCCGCAGCGCCATCTCCATTGCCCGCAGACTGCAGGATCCCTTGGCAGAGCTTGTAAAGATCGAGCCGCGAAGCATTGGCGTCGGTCAATATCAGCACGATCTGAACCCCAAGCGCCTTTCGGAAGCTTTGGGCGGTGTCGTGGAAAACTGTGTAAACCGCGTGGGTGTGGATCTGAATACCGCCTCCTATATGCTCCTTTCTTACGTAGCAGGCATCGGTAAGGCGGCAGCAAAGAATATTGTGGCTTACCGCGAGGAAAACGGTCCCTTCCAAAGCCGCAGCGAGGTAAAAAAAGTTCCTAAGATCGGCGCAAAGGCATTTGAGCAATGCGCAGGATTTTTAAGGATCCCCGGCGGAAAGGATCCTCTGGATAATACCGGCGTTCACCCCGAAAGCTACGCCGCTTGTCGGGAACTGTTGAAAAAATTCGGCTACGATCCCAAAAAGCTTTCTCCCGAGGGAATTCAGGATCTGGGCGCAAAATGCGAAGAAGCAGGCAAAGCGGCCCTTGCTGCGGAGCTTGGCATCGGCGAGATCACCTTAAGCGATATTCTCCGCGAATTGGAAAAGCCCGGCCGCGATATGCGTGAAGACTTTTCTCAGCCCATTCTCCGTGACGACGTTCTGGGCATGGAAGATCTGAAGGAAGGCTCCGTATACGACGGTGTAGTCCGCAACGTGTGCGACTTCGGTGCCTTTGTGGATATCGGTGTCCATCAGGACGGCCTTGTGCATATTTCTCAGTTGTCCGACCGCTTCATTCGTCACCCCTCCGAGGTCGTCAGCGTCGGCGATGCCGTTAAGGTGAAAGTCCTCGGCGTGGATCTGAAAAAGAAAAAGATCAGCCTTACTATGAAAGGAGTTAAAAAAGAAACTGTATGAAAAAGCAGGATCATAAAAAATTTCTCTTTGCTCTCCTGGGTATTTTCCTCCTCTACGTGGCCATTCACTATTGGCCTGTCATCTCTGGTTTTCTCGGGAAGCTTCTCAGCGCCGCATCTCCCCTGTTTATCGGCGCTGTGGTTGCATATTTTATCAATCTTCCCATGCACTTTTTTGAAAAGAGGATCTTTGCAAAAACAAAAAAGCCTTTTCTGCAGAAAATTCGCAGACCGCTTTGCCTTTGCCTTGCCATCATCTCTTTTCTCGTGATCATTTCCCTGGTCATCGGACTTGTGGTGCCTCAGCTCATTTCCTGTATTCAGCTGATCATTGCAAAAACTCCCGATGTCATTGAAGATCTTATTGCACTTTTAAGGAAATCTCCCTTGGTTTCCGAAACCTTTATCTCCTCCCTTGCCGCAGTGGATTGGGAAAGCAGGATCGATCAGTTGATGGATTTGGTCACCGGTGGCATTACCGATATGATGAGCATTGTCATCAATACCGTAACCGGCCTTATTTCCGGCCTGATCACCGCTTTCTTAAGCGTCATCTTCTCCCTTTACCTTATCAGTGGAAAGAAACGCTTGCATAGCCAGGCAAGCCGCCTTGCCAGAGCATTTCTCCCTGAAAAGCTGGCAAACGCTCTGCGCTATCTCATTCGCACCGTCAGCTCTTCCTTCCACCGCTATCTCGTAGGGCAGTGCACGGAAGCCTTGATCCTCGGCGCCCTTTGTGCCGTAGGTATGCTCGTTCTCCGTCTTCCCTATGCCGCAATGATTGCAGCTCTCATTGCCTTTACCGCCATGATCCCCGTTGCAGGCGCCTATATCGGCGCAGGCGTGGGCGCCTTTATGATCCTCACCGTTTCCCCCTTGAAAGCCTTGATCTTCCTTATTTTCATTATCGTATTGCAGCAATTGGAGGGCAACCTCATTTACCCCAGAGTGGTAGGCTCCACCATGGGTCTTCCCGGAATATGGGTCCTCGCAGCCGTTACCGTAGGCGGTGGCCTTGCAGGCGTAGTCGGTATGCTCTTCGGTGTCCCCCTCGCAGCCGCCATCTACCGCATCGTCCGTGATATGCTCCACGCCAAGGAAAATGCCATAGCCTCAGAGAATCCGCAAACCGAAGCAACGGAGGAATAAAAAAACAAACAAAAAAAGACCTTGACATTGTCAAGGTCTTTTTCTATTTTATTCTTCGGGCTCTTCCTCATCGGGAAGGGGTTCATCGGGAGGAAGGACTTCAGGATCTTCTTCCTCAGGAAGTTCTACATCGGGATTTTCTCCTTCGGGGGGGATAACCTGAATCGGTTCATCATCTTCTTCAGGTTGATTGTCGGTGGAATTACCGGGAGTTTCCTCGGGAATTTCCTCTTCACCGTTCAAAATATCGTCAGGATCAGGATCAGACACAACGGGCGTATCTTCGGGATGATCGGTAGGGTCTTCATCTTCAACAGGATGTTCTTCACCGTTATCCGCTTCATTGGTACTAACTTCCGTACCGGTTGCATTCTCTTCTTCAGTCACCGCTTCGGTAGCTGTTTCCTCGAGAGTGGCCGTTCCGGTTACAACTTCACCGGGCTCAGATGTATCAATTGTCTTCTTCTCCTTATCGGTACAAGATACCGTAGCAAAAAGAACTGCTACTATCAAAAGAAGTGCAAAAATCTTTCTCATAATTAGCCTCCATATAGCTTCTTTAAAACATTATACAACATATACCGAAGAATTACAAGAAAAATTTAAAAAAAAGAAGCCGACCTTTCGATCGACTTCTTCTTGTGTCAGCGACGACCTATCTTCCCAAGACCCTTCGGTCTAAGTATTGTCGGCATAACGAAGCTTAACTACCGTGTTCGGAATGGGAACGGGTGTACCCTTCGCAACAAAGACACTGACTGGTGCACCTTCAGGGATTCG
>JAZSDQ010000096.1:0-3402 GCA_045531235.1 Eubacteriales bacterium | reverse complement strand
CTCGCAATGAGCTACGATCATTTTGCCAAGGCTTTTTGCCTTTCGCATAGCCTCTTCCATCAGATCATCCGGCTGAACCCCTCTGCCGTCATCGGAAAAAGCGATGACATCAGGAGCCATACCTTCCATATCCGAAAGCACTTCTCCTTTTTCGCCGACCGTGATAGCACCATATGGGACAACCTTGATCTTTGCGCCAGCTCTGATAAGATCCAATTGTTCTTTCAGATGAGGAACGCTATCCGGCACAGGATTCAAATTTGGCATCGTACATACCGCAGTATAACCACCCCGTGCGGAAGCCAAAGAACCGTTTTCTATGGTTTCTTTATAAGAAAAACCCGGCTCACGGAAGTGCACATGCACATCACAAAAGCCGGGGAAAACGGAAACGTTGCCAAGGCAAGGAGAGAACACGTCCTCGGAAAGGGACAGTTTATCCATACAAGAGGGGGCAGTTCCGTAGAATTTAAAGCTTGTCATTTTCTTTGTCATTCCCATCACTGTCTCCTTCCAAAAAAACCTGCCTATATGGGCAAGTTTTGAAAAAGGGCGCATACACCCTATTAATTTTTTATTTTATAGATTATACTACCAAAAGCGACCTTTGTCAACAGTTTTTCCCGACACAAAAGCCTAATTACACGGAAAAATAAGAACAAATTTTTTGCTGTTTTCAAACACTTTTCTGTGAAAAACAAACAGAGACAAAAAAGAGTAAAGCTTTTATGGAAGCTTTACTCAAATTCCTCAAGGTTTTCATCGGGCAAGGGGGAAATATTTTTAAAAACGCTGTCAAAAATATACTCATAATTTTCTTTCTGAGTACTGGAATAACGCTTTTCGGCCACGATGAAATGATCCAGCAGGATCACGTTCATTTGTAAGAGAAAATTTTTCAAAGTTGCAGTGGTATCCAGATCTTCGGAAGAAGCAATGGGAAGTCCATGGGGATGGTTGTGAGCAAAAACAACATAGGCGGCTTTGTGGAACACAACCGCATCGCATATCTTTCTAAGGGAAAAGCCGACGGAATTGATGTCTCCCTTATGTATGGTTTGAGAGCCACAAAAAGTCAGTGAATTATCATAGAAAAGTGCGTAGGCCTCTTCGTTGGCAAGGCCTGCAAAATGCAGTACAAGCTCTTGTCCCATCTGCTGATATTCGGGCAAGCGTTTGCCTTTACCGAAACGATCTTTATAATAGCGCTTTGCAACCGCGGGATAGGTTTTAATAAGATGCGCTGCGTGCTCTCCTACGCCGTCCACTTCACAAAGCTCTTTTACATCCGCTTCCAAAACGCGGGAAAAAGAACCGAAACGGTCGAGAAGAGCGTGCGCGATATCATTGGTATCTTTTCTTGGAATCGCAAAAAACAAAAGCAATTCCAAAACGTTATGATCTTCAAAGTTCTCAAGGCCTTCTTTATAAAATCTTCTTTTTAACTTTTCTCTATGGCCTTCGTGGGCATTTTTAACACTGTTTTTTGACATAATTTCTTCTTTTCGTCACTTTCACAAAAACTGTTGAAAATTCTCGTTTGTTGTTGTATAATAAATAAAAAAGTAATTACCCTTTTGTCTGCTTAAGGAGATATATATGAAATACAAATTTTTGAGCATTATACTTTGCTTGGCGGTTTTGTTTGGAACCTATGCACTGATCAAATATCTGCCTGCCAACATTTCTCTGCCAGAAAAAGCGCCCGAGCAATCGGAAACGGAAAGCCATGAGGATTATGCAGAAAACCTTTCCCGTGCTTATGTCATTGAAACTGCGCACGATGCAGAAGAACTTTTGCAGAGACTTGCTTTTGATAGCGATAAAAGCTATGAAAAATCTATGAAAGACTTGTCCGTAAGACTTCAAAGCAGTTCCGATTTTCTAAAAAGCGAATTGGAAGATTACTACGGAGCAAGCTACTTCTCTACGGTAAGCAAGATTTTTGGCGACGTAATCAATACCCCTTTTACAGATAGTAAAAACTTCAGCTCAAGAGTATCTAAAATGCTGACCGAATTGGAAAATGCATATCCTGCAGATGCAGCTGCAACACTAGATGAGAATCATTCGCAAACCCCTATGTATTATCCTAAATTCGACACAGCGGCAAACGGAACCACTACGCTCGCAATGCTAAGCATTTACCGCCAGCAATATCAAAAGAGTAACAACTGTATCCTCCTCAGCTTTGGCGGTAACCTTTATGCAGGTGACACACTCCTAGGCTCTGCAGATGAAAACAGTTTTAAAGCACAGTCCGGAAACAGCAAGTATTCCTTCCCGCTTTTTTCCCTATCTTCCGTGCTCTCTTGCGATACCGCAAGCTTTGCCAACCTTGAAACACCGCTAACAAACGCTGTAGGAAGCGCAGAAACATCCTCTGTTTCCAAAGGACTTCCCCAGTATGCAAAGTTACTGAAAAAAGGCGGTTTGGATATTGTATCCATTGCCAATAACGCTATCAACAGTCTTGGACACGCAGGCAAAAGCGACACGGTAGAAGCCTTGTCCTCTGCAGATATTCAATCCGGCGACGAAGGCGCCATCACCTATTATCAAACCGCGCTCGGATCGGTTGCCTACCTGACTTACAACATTATAGACGATATTGCAGGCAGTGTCAACTTTACATGCGTTGATGCTCCTAAGGCAGATATTGCGGCCGCAAGGCAAAACGGCGCTAAATTTGTAGTCGTGCATTTCAACTGGGTCAATACGGAAACCAGAGATTGGGACCCATGTATGAGCCAGGTCTTGACTACTCGTGCCGCTGTTGATAACGGCGCAGATCTGGTGCTTGGTACACACCCCAATGCGGTAGAAGCAATTGAAAAGTACAACGGCACAAGCATTGTTTATTCCCCGGGAAATCTTTCTCATCGCAACGGTGGCGGAAGCAGCGCCTTCCTTTTCCAGCAAGCCTTTTCTATAGATGACAGCGGAAATGCAGTAAAGGGTGCCATTCAAGTGCTTCCCTTAATAGGTGCTTCCGATGATAAAGCGCTGCCCACTTTCATTTTGGATTCTGCGGGATCAAACAGCTTTGCTGAAACCATAAAAAATGCGTCTTCAACGGTACGATACGGCGTTGGAAGAAGAGCTTCGTTTTCCATTGAAGATCTAAATTTGATTTCCATTCAAAAATAGTTGAAAAGAGGAAGCAATCTTCCTCTTTTTTATCGTTTAAAAATTCTCTTGCAGCTCCTGAAAATTTACTTTATAATATAAAAAACAAGAAAACACAAAGGATGAATTAATGTGGATTTTTTAACAAGGACCCGCGCAATGCTAGGAAGCGAAAAAATTGAAAAATTGAACAAAAGCCACGTTGCAGTCTTTGGCCTCGGCGGTGTCGGAGGGCACAAGTCGGATCGTAGCCATGTCGTTCTGTGAGCCAAG
>JAZSDQ010000006.1:0-22294 GCA_045531235.1 Eubacteriales bacterium | reverse complement strand
TTCCTTTTTACCAACGCAAGTTTTTCTGCTTTGCTATGGCTTCGGTTCTTTCCGCCTTTCGGCCGTCCCATCTCTTTTTCCTCCTATACAAAAATGTTGGTAGACACTTTTTTTGTGTCTACCAACATTATATCACTTCACACTTTGTGCCTTCTTTTTTATGCCATGGGACGACCGAAATCATTTGTTTCGCTTGTATTGCTCCCTGCGGAGTACGGAACCATGGGCAGATTTACTTCATCATCGTCGCCATTTCCGTTACTGGCTGTCAGAACATCTTCTGTTTTGAACCTAATCAGTTCAATATATGGAGTTTCGTATAATTTCATTTTTCTCTCCCTTTCATCTTCTAATACAATTTTACACACATCCTTCCCTTTTGTCAATATACTGTTTTTTACAAATAACATTTTTAGGGCTACTTCGGTCAATTGACAAAAGAAGGTTTCTATGTTAGAATTTGTTTGCAAAAAAGTGCAAAGGAGATTAATATGCATTATCTTGATAAATTGAAAAAATATGGACAGGAGCACCTTCTTCGCTACGTTGAAGAACTTGATAAAAATGAAAAAGAAGCTCTGATCCTCCAAATTGAAGATGCGGATTTTTCCTTGCTTGATGAATTGAAATCCAGAGAAAACGGTGATAATCCCAATGCAGGTGGCGGCACCATTTCCCCTTTGGGCGCATTGGAACTTGAAGAAATTGAAAAGAAAAAAGAAGAATTTGAAAAAATTGGTTTGGAAACCATTCGTCAAGGAAAAGTAGCAGCACTTTTACTTGGCGGCGGACAAGGAACCAGACTTGGCTTTGACGGCCCCAAAGGAACCTTTAATTTTGGTATAACAAGAGAATACTATATTTTCCAGGCACAGATCGAAACCATGCTCTCTGTTTGCGAAAAAGCAGGCGCCCACTTTCCCCTATTCATTATGACTTCTGACAAAAATGACGATACTACCCGCGCATTTTTAAAAGAGAAGAACTACTTCGGATACCCTGAAGAAAAAGTATTCTTTTTCCGTCAGGACATGGCACCCAGTTGCGACTTTAACGGAAAAATTTACTTGGAAGAAAAGCATAAGCTTTCCCTCTCCCCCAACGGTAACGGCGGTTGGTTTAAGTCCCTTGTAAAATCCGGCCTTGACAAAAAAATGAAAGAAATGGGTGTTGAATGGGTCAACGTATTTTCCGTGGATAATGTTCTCCAAAAGATCTGCGACCCCGTATTTATCGGTGCAACGGTACTTTCCGGACAAAACGCAGGCGCTAAGGTTGTTTCCAAAGCATACCCCGGTGAAAAGGTTGGCGCTCTCTGCTTGAAAGACGGACTTCCCACCATTGTAGAATACTATGAAATGAGTGAAGAGCAAGCTGCGGAAACCGATGACAACGGCAAGCTGAAATACCGTTTTGGTGTAATTCTTAACTACCTCTTCAGTCTGAAAAGAATGTATGAAATCGTTGATGGCAAAATGCCTCTCCACATCGTAAAAAAGAAAATTCCCTATCTCAATGAAAACGGAGAATATGTAAAACCTACGACAGAAAACGGATACAAATTTGAGTATCTGGCAACCGATACGGTAAGAGATATGATTTCTTGCTTGTCTTTTGAGGTTGATCGCGAAAAAGAATTCGCGCCTATCAAAAACCCTAAAGGAATTGATTCTGTTGTCAGCGCAAGAGAATTGATGCAGAAAAACGGTTTTACCATTTAACAAGCAAAAACGCTGTCTTGTAAAAACAAGACAGCGTTTTTTATCCTTCTTTCATTACTTTCAAAGAGCGTTTTGGCCCTGTGGGGCGTTCAAGGTATTGAAGTATTTCTGCTGAATTACTACTGATAAAATAAAGCTCCTTACAGCTTTCGCGGATAAATTTCTTTTCCATTGCTTTTTCCAAAGCAACACGGATTTCATCGTAATAGCCATGGATATTATAAACGGCAATGGGTTTATTGTGACGACAAAGCTGCTTTAAGGTAAGGATTTCAAAAAATTCTTCAAAAGTACCGACTCCACCGGGAAGGACAACAAAGCCATCGGCCTTTTCTTCCATAATTTGCTTGCGGCGGCGCATAGTATCTGTTCTTATAATCTCATTACAAAGAGGATCGATCACTTCCGCGCTTTCCTCAAAGAAAAATTCGGGAACGACACCGATGATATGTCCTCCTCCTGCGCGTACACCTCTCGCAGCAGCTCCCATCAAGCCATTGGCACCACCACCGAAAACAAGAGAATGTCCGCTTTCTGCTAATTCTCTTCCCAGCTTTTCTGTTTCGGTAATATAGCTTCGATCAATGCTTGGAGAAGCGGCACCGTATATACAAATTCTCATTTTTTCCTCTTATTTCAATGAAACAGATGCTTCGTTTTTAGCCTTTTCCAATTCTTCAATAAAACGAAGGTCAATAGGAGAAAGGTGATAACCGCTGCGATAGATAAGAACGTCCTTATATTTATGGCTAAGACCTGCGCAGCGCCTTTGAACGACACCGTGGCGTTCCAAAACCTCTTCTGGCAAGGGGGAAACCCACATAAAGGTAGAGGGAACATCACGCAGCAGGTCATACTGTGTGCCACGCTCATAAATATAAATTTTCTTGTCAGTAAGATCGGAAAACTCGGCTTTTTTCACATACGCGATCTGCAATGAGGGCACATAAGGGTCGCCGTGCACGATCTCGATACAGCTCTTGAAATCTTTTCCGGTCAGATCTTCCTTGTTAGCCAAAGGGTGATTCCGATCCATCAAAGCAACATATTCAAATTCCCAAATTTCCTCGTGCTTCAAATCTTTTTCTTCCATCATTTTCAAGAAATAGGATTCAAACACAGTTTGATATCGAATGATGCCAAGATTGTAGTTACCCTGAAGAATATTGGTAATGGCACGGAGAGAGTTGGTCTCCTTATAGTTCAGATCGATCTCACGCGTTTTATCCAGTGAATTTACAAGGCTGGTAAAGGCTCTTGTGATATAACAAGCGCGAGGAGTAGATACATTAAAATACTGACGTTCCGGAACATCCTTTTTGTACTGTTCCTCCATCTCATCGATCTGACGGAGAATATTTTTGGCTTGGAAGAGAAATTCTTCGCCCTGTGTCGTTGTCACAATGCCTTTAGAAGTACGTTTAAAAATCGTAATTCCAAGGCTTTCTTCCAGTTCTTTTATAGCACGGGAAAGATTGGGTTGGCTCATAAACAGGTTTGCCGCAGCTCCTGTAATGGAACGGGTTCTTTCCACTTCTACCGCATATTTTAAATGTAAAATATTCATTTTCTCACCTGCTTTATGAGTTAAGTTTTTCCTTAGCCCGAATTTTTGCTCTTTGTTCCGTATTGAGGATCTTCTTTCTCAGGCGCAAGGTCTTGGGTGTTACCTCAAGGAGTTCATCGTCTGCAATAAATTCCATGCATTTTTCCAGACTCATCTGACGGGGAGGAGTAATGCGGAGCGCTTCATCGGCGCCGGTAGAACGGATCGCAGTCAGATGCTTTTTCTTGCAGACGTTGACCACAATATCATTAGAATCATTGGATTCACCGACGATCATGCCTTCATACACACCCGTTTGCACGCCGATAAACATCGTGCCGCGATCTTGAGCATTATACATACCGTACGAGGTAGATACACCATCTTCCCAAGCAATAAGTGAACCGCGGGAACGGGCAGTAAGGCCTGCTTTCATGGGGTGATAGCCCTCAAACTCGGTATTGACGACGGCATTGCCCTTTGCTGCAGTAAGAAGTTCTGCGCGGCAGCCGATCATTCCGCGGCTGGTAATAGAAAACTCAAGACGGGTAAAACCTGCAGCTGCAGGAGCCATTTGCAAAAGTTCTCCCTTTCTTCTGGAGATCAGGTCAATAACCGTACCCGAAAATTCATCAGGGCAGTCAATATAAAGGTTTTCGTAAGGCTCACAAAGCACACCGTCAATAGTCTTTGTGATAACCGTAGGACGGGACACCTGAAATTCATAGCCTTGACGGCGCATATTTTCTATTAAAACGGAAAGATGAAGTTCTCCTCTGCCTGACACCTTCAGCGTATCGGTGGTATCGGTATCCTCAACGCGAAGAGAAATATTAGACTCCAATTCGCGGTAAAGACGTTCACGAATATGTCGGCTGGTAACATAAGTACCATCCTGCCCTGCAAAGGGGGACGTGGAAACTGAGAAGAACATGGAAAGCACTGGGTCTTCAATTTCTACAAAAGGCAATCCTTCGGGATGTTCGGGATCACAAATGGTATCGCCGATTTCAATATCCGCAATACCCGTAAGACAAACAATATCCCCTGCTTCCGCAAAAGAAGTTGCCGTCTTTTTCAGTTTATCAAAGGTATAAATTCCAACGATCTTGCTCTTTTGGATTTTACCGTCACGGCGAACGATAGATACCGGGCTCTTTTCGTGGAGAGATCCGCGAAGGATCTTACCTACTGCCATTCTACCGGTATAGTCATTAAAATCGATGTTGGAAACCATCATCTGGAAGGGTGCATCGCTCTCTACGGCAGGACAAGGAATATAATTCTCAATCACATCAAAAAGGCAAGTTAAATCTTCCCCTTTGACCTTGTAATCCGTGCTTGCCCAGCCATCTCTTCCGGAAGCATAGATCACGGGAAGATCCAGTTGTTCTTCCGTAGCTCCCAAGTCAATGAGCAGATCGTACATCTCGTCGGTAACTTCTTTGGGCCGGGCCATAGGACGGTCTACCTTGTTAACAACGATAACGGGAACAAGACCCAAAGCCAGCGCTTTTTTCAGTACAGTTCGAGTCTGAGGCATACATCCTTCATAAGCATCTACAAGAAGAAGGACGCCATCTACCATAGAAAGACTGCGCTCCACTTCTCCGCCAAAATCGGCGTGGCCGGGAGTATCTACGATGTTGACTTTGATTCCTTTATAGAACAAAGAAGTGTTTTTCGCAAGAATGGTAATTCCTCTCTCTTTTTCCAGGTCATTGGAGTCCATTACTCGTTCTTCTACCTGCTCGTTTTCACGGAAGGTTCCGGTCTGGCGAAGCATAGCATCTACCATTGTGGTTTTTCCATGGTCTACATGGGCAATAATTGCAATATTTCTGATATTTTCTCTTTCCATAAACTATCCTTATTGTCAAAAAGTTAAAATCAATACATTTTATTATAACACTACTTTTTCGCCTTTGCAAGAAAAACTGATAAAGCCCGTAATGCAAAATACGAATGCTTCCATAAAAAAAGCAGAGCATCAAGCTCTGCTTTTTGTGTTCAAGTGGGATTTACCTGATTGGAAACTTCTTTTTTGAGTTCGGAATTAATTCTGTAAGTTCCACCCAAGTCATCATCCTCACCCATAAATCCGCCTTTAGAACCGTCAAGAATGTTTTCCGTTTCAAAACGAATGATGTGAAATTCCGACGGTACATACGCTTTTTTTCTTTTCCTCATATTTACCGAATTCACCTCAAATCGTATTCTCATAAACGTTTGCAGCTACGCCGTAGCAATAGCAAGCTCTTGCAAGAAGAGCCATATTCGTCAAGCCATTGGCATCCTGCTTATTCTGCATAGAATAAATGTAGGAGTAAACGCCGTAATTCGATACGGTCTGATGCGCAGATTCTACGATCTCTCCCTTGTAATCTACTGAACGTGAGAACAAGGTCACGGTAAATTTGTGGTGGAAATTGGAAACCGAGATGGCTTCTGAGAAGATGCCGTATGTGTCATTGGCAAGCACATCAAAATCCGACAAGCTGTAATCCCAAGAAACGCCCTTCGTTTCATCGGTAATTCTGACAAGGAAGTTAGTTTCATCAATGCCGGGTGCAATAAACTTGAAATACAAACGATTCTCGTTATCGAACCAAACGCTGGCACTCTTGAATGCAGCCATACCGTCAGAAGAACCAACAACCTTATTCCACTCGATGCCAAGCGCATTTGCCCAATTCTCTTTTTCCAAAGTCTCCATAGCCGTTTGTGCTTCCGCAAAATCTTTATTGGCAGGAGAATCGGTCTTATAGTCCAAATACTGCTGAGCCTTTGTACCGTAATTGAGCAGATTTACGATCATTGTCTTGGTGGCTGCATATTTTTCAGCACTAATTCCAAGATCTTCCGCAGACATTGCAAGCAAATTATCGCAATATGTGCGTACGGTAAAGGTTCTGACATCAACAACCGTTCCATCAATGACCAGTTCTGCCGTAATCTGATCATTCATGCACTGAGGTGCAATTCCTTCAAATACAAAGACCAAATTTCCGCCGGAAATCTTGTAATCTGTAACAACAAGTTCATTGCCGTGCATAGTAAAGCGAACTGCAATATTTTCAGGCTGCTGCTTCATATTGATAGCAACATGAAGCTTTGCATTAATAGAAGAATGCAGCGAGAAATTCGTACCGACAATGGCAGTATAGTGCCAGGTTGCATCCTTTAATACCGAGCCGACAGAGGCCGATTCATCACCGGAAGAACCGCTCTCAGAGCCAAAAAGGCCACCGGGAAGCTTGCCGGGACGGATCTCTGAGCCGTTACCGTCAATGACAGGATCTTTTTCAGGTTCGGGAAGTACCCATACAATGGCAGCTGCCTGTGTTTGCGTACCGTTGAACCAGACATCTCCAAGATTTGTACAGTAAGAGAACGCCGTAGTATAGATTCTCTCAACCCCGGCAGATAACGTCACATCTGTCAAAGCTGTACAGCTGGCAAAGGCATAATTACCGATTTCCTTTACTCCGCGAGGAATTACCACAGAAGTAAGGTTCTTGCAGCCAACGAAAGCTTTTTCACCAATAGAAGTCACACCCTCTTTGATGATCACAGCGGTAATGCTTTGACCCCAAGGATATCCTGCCCCCATAGCACCGTTGCCGAAGATCGTAAGCACCGTACCGTCAAGATAATAATAGCAATCTCCGGTCGTGCCCGTACAATCCTCGGTAAAGTCGCACTCAGCGCAAACGATTTTTCCGCTTTGGTTATCAAAGCTGAGGCTATGAGGCGCTGCTTCGGTAGCGTGACCGCAAACGTCACACTCGCTGTCGCAAACATTGCTATAGCTGTGCGCTACAAATACAGTTCTTTGGGACTTGCAGTTATTACAGAATTCATCGCAATCGGAAGAATAGCTGTGGCGAACCGCACGTTTTTCATGACAGACGTCACACGCTGCGTCGCACTGATCGCTGTAGCTGTGGTCTGCCGCCACCGTTCTGGTTTCTCCGCAAGCGTCACATACGCCGTCACAGTCTCCTGCAAAGGAGTGTACTGCAGCACGAAGCTCTCCGCAATCGTTACAGTTTTCATCGCAAACGCTATCATAGACGTGATTATCGGAAGCAGTCCTTTCTGCACCGCATACGTTACATCTATCGTCGCAATCACCGCCGTAAGTATGTTCGATGGATCTTACTGCACCGCATTCGTTGCAATCGGTATCACAAGTATTGTCATAGATATGATCCTGAACCTCGCGAACAGTACCGCACAAATTACAGTCAATATCGCAAGCGTTATCGTAAACGTGGACTCCCACATCGCGAACTGCACCGCAGATATTACAATCCGCATCGCAAACGTGATCATAAACATGATCCCCTACTTCGCGAACTGTGCCGCAAATATTACAAGATACATCGCAGGCATTATCGTAGATATGATCCTCTACCTCGCGAGCTGCACCACATGCATTACAAACGCTGTCGCAATCATTGTAGTATGCGTGTTCCACTACTTGAAGCTCATCGCAAGCACTGCAAGTACTATCGCAAGCAGAAGAAACATAATGCCACGTCGCATTGTTTAAAGGTTTGTTGTCTGCGCCGATAGCAATAGCAGATTTTGTCACCTCAGGGCCTGTATACCAAACATCGATACCGCTGGTCTTGCACCCGTCGAATGCCATTTCGTACACAGTCTTGATACTACCGGGAATCACAATAGAAATTAAAGACGTACACCCTTTGAATGTGGAATTATAGATATTCAAAAGGCCTTCCGGCAAAACAATTGATGTCAATGCTTTGCAATTATAGAAAACACAACCTTCTTCTTCATTTCCAATATCCCTTACAGTTGCAGGAATGGTAATGTTTTTAAGTGATGAACAATCTGCAAACGCCCTTGAATCGATAAGCTCAAGTCCCTCAGGGAGTGATACGGATACCAACTTGTCGCAAGAGGCAAAGCTTCTCTTTCCCAATACAGTTACACCTTTTTCAACAATAACAGATGTAATACCGGCAGCACCCCAAGGCGCAGTTTCTGATAACGTATAATTAGCAGTTGCTCCGTTGCCGAAAATGGTAAGCTCGGTGCCATTGAGGTAATAGAAGCATTCTCCGGTAAGCCCGGTGCATGCTCTTGTTTCTCCGCAAAGTTCACAAATAGCCCGAGCATTTGCACTGTCAAAATGATAGCTATGTGCCGTATCGCGAATATAGTCACAGTAATTACAGGTAGAATCACAGGAGTCCGTATCGTAACTGTGAGGTATTATGCCAATTACAGATGCGCCGCAGTGATCACACTCCGTATCACAGGACGAAGTGGTTACAGTATGAACACCCAAAAAACTATCGTCGCAATCATTACATGTTTTGTCACAGGGATCATCAATATAGTGCTTCGCGGCGGCGGAAAAATAATTATTCTCGATGCTACAAACATCCTGGGGAGCAGCGCCACCACAGAACCAAACACCTTTCAAAGAAGTACAGTTCGTAAATGCACCGTATTCAATGCTTTGAATGGTAGAAGGAAGAACAATATCAGTCAACCCGGTGCAGCCCATAAAGGCAGCTGCAGAAATGGTTTCAACGCCCTCGGGAATAGCAATTCTTTGCAATCCCCTCCATTCGGCAAATAACCAAGGATCAATGGTTTTCAAATCTTTGGGAAGCGTCACGGAAAGCAAAGATTTACAGCCGGAAAACAGACGGCTGCCAAGAGTAACATTGCTCTTGGGAAGGGCCACGTCTCTCAGGGCTGTACAACCAAAGAACGCTCTTGTTCCGATTTCCCTTACGCTATCGGGAATGACAACTTCTGTCAAGTTTGTGCAAGATACAAAAGCAAAATCTCCGATTCTAACAACGCTATCAGGAATAACAACAGCAGCAATGTTGCTGTTATCAAAAGCATAATCGCCGATCACGGTTACATCAGCAGGAATCGTGCTTCCGCCGCAACCGAAGAGAACGGTAGTTCCGTCTTTGGTCAAAATGCAATTGTTTTTGCTTTGATATACACTGTTATTTGCAGAAACAAAAAGCGAATGAAGCGCTGCACATCCGGAGAAAACACCTTTGCCGATCTCTGTTACATTCTTTGGAATAACAATGGAATCAAGAACCTTACAACCGGCAAAAACACCGTCTCCAAGCGTTGTCAACGCACCATTCTCAGGAAGAACAATGCTCTCCAGTGCAGTACAGTCATTAAATGCATGGGAATCAATTTCGGTGACCGTGGCCGGGATTGTAATAGTTTCCAAGCTGGGACGACCGAAAAATGCATATTTTCCAATTTTGGTAACAGTATTGGGAAAAGTTGTTACCAGGTTTGTACCAAAAAGAAGTGTATCCTTTTTGGTATTGTAAAGACAGCCCCCCTCTGCCACAAAGTAGCTATTGTCTTTGGTTACTATAAATTCTACCAAATTTGAGCATTCCATAAACGCAGTATTTGCAATTTCTTTTACGTTTTCCGTAATGGTAATGCTGGTTACATTACTACCCAGGAAGGCAAGCTCACCAATGATATCTACGGTAGTCGGAACAGTTACCGTTCCCTGATAACCCTGAAAACACCAGAACAAAATGTTTCTTCTTTCTGTGCTAATTACATTGCCATCTGCATCTTTTTCTTCAATGGTGTTTTTTTCGATAATACAGCAGTCATTCTCACCCTCTTTATATGCAGAAAACTTCGCATTGTTCTCATCAATCACAACTTGACTAAGATTCGAGCAACCATAGAAAACGCGACTGCCGATAGAAGTCATGGTTTTTCCAAGAGTAACGCTTGTCAAACTTGTGCAGCCTTCAAAAGCGGAATTGCTGATGGATTGGGAAATTTTTTTCTTATTGTTGGGGTCCGCTGCATTGTAATAAGCAGGAATTTCAAGGTCATAAAACTCAGTATTTTCCTCCTGCTTAAGGCATCCCTTCAGCGCAGTGCATCCCTTAAACGCTCTGACACCGATAGAAGTAAGCTTGGTGCCACTGAAGGTAAGCGTTTCCAAATTCACACAATCAAGGAAGGCTTCTTCAGCAATAGTGCCAGCTCCAATTACAGCTTTTGTCAGAGAACCACAGGCATAAAAAGCATTTTCTCCGATGGTAGCTACACTCGTCGGAATCGTAATCTCTCCAATCTTGGTTTTGCGAAATGCACACGTACCAATGGATGTCAAAGTTTCGGGCAAGATAACCCCTTCACGCAAGTTACTGTTGTTGAATGCATATTTTTCAATTACTTCTACGCCTTCGGGGATGACAATGCTCGTAAGTTTTGAGCAAAGAGACAATGCATATCCACCGATCGTTTTTAAGCTATCGCCATTGTTATCAAATGTAATATTTTCAAGGGACGCGCAACCATAGAAAGCAGCATAGCCAAGGTTTGTAACACCGCCTTGAATGACAACAGAAGTAATGGCCCTTCCCCACGGTTGCACCACAGAGGTCTTCAGATCGGCCATAGCAGCTTCGGCAAGATCCTCTTTGGGTTGGATTGTAAGCGTACGCTCCGTGCCCTCCTCACTCTCCGTAACCGTGAGCTCCCACACGCAATCACCTATGACGCCGCTGGTTTCCGTAGCAGCAAAAACCGGCATCTCAAGCACGGGAATTCCGGGGAGAATCATTGCCAGCGCCAAAAAGAGGGCAAGCATTTTTTTCAATCTGTTCATATCGTTTCCATCTTTCTTTCGTTAGAATTTAATGGCTTTTCGCAGTTATAAATACCTGATTTTATTCTATCATAATCAAAAAGAAAAGTAAATACTTTTCTCGAAAAAAGCTTACCCTTTCCTAGCCTAAAAAAAGACCAAACTTAGTTTGGTCTTTTTTGTTGATCCGTCATTATATTCCTGCAAAGCTTGGAAAGTTCCTCGGGCGAGCTTTCTTTTACCACTTCCGAAGAAACCAAGGTCAGAAACCGAAAAGTGATCTCGGTGGAGCGAAAAGAAAAGCGCTTTTGATAGCAATCGGTACCGTCAATGGCACACACCGCAATGGGAACTCCCGCCTTTTTTGCCATAACGAAGGCACCTGTCTTGAATTCTCCCAGCTCCCCGTTTTTGCTGCGAGTTCCCTCAGGATAGATCCCCATCGTATACCCTTTTTCGGAAACGTATCGCGCAGCTTTGTGAATGGTACGCATAGCCCGGAGAGGATTTTCCCGATCCAGGGCAAGATAGCCGATCTGATGGGTAATGTTTCCCACAATGGGAATTCTCATATTTTCTTTTTTGGAAACGAAAGCAATTTTTCTGCCTTTCATCAGCACGGTTGTAACCATCGGATCAAAACGGGAAAGATGGTTACACACCAAAACAAACGGGCCTTCCGGAATTTGTTCTAAGTCCTTCCCTTTTAAGCGGAACCGAAAAAGCGTAACAATTGCCTCCATAGTGTGATACGCAAGAAAACGACAAAAAGAATTGTCTTTTTCCAAATCCCGCTTCTGAGAATAAAAAAGACTGATGATAAATAAAATTGCGACAAGAAAAAACAATGCAAAAACATAAAAAGCAAGAAGAATCAAAGGCAAAAAAATCGTCGCTGACGGAACTGCAATACAAAACGCAGCCGCAGTGATCAAATCCAAAACCAAAGCGATCCAAAGGAACATTGGGCTTCTCCTTTCATATCATAACACTCGGTCATTTTACAATAAAACAGCTTTTTTGTCAACGAAGCCACCCTTTTACCCAAAGCGCACCCACGCAAAGGATTTTTCCATACTTTTCTATGTTTTTTCAAATTCATCTTGACTTTTCCCTAATTCTTTGCTATAATCCTGCAAGTGGGCTCGGGACAAAAGTCTCCTGCTCAATATGCGGATGTGGCGGAATTGGCAGACGCGCTAGATTCAGGTTCTAGTGGTAGCAATACTGTGTGGGTTCAAGTCCCGTCATCCGCACCAAAATAAAGAGTAGTGCCGTTAGGTGCTACTCTTCATTTTTTACGATAGTGGAGGGACCCCACGGAAGCGTAGTGAATGGCAGTCCGAGGGACGTAAGTTTGCGACCCCGCACCGCCCGCAGGCGGGCAAGTCCCGTCAGGCAATGCCTGCAAAACGGATACCGAAAATCGGTATCCGTTTTCGCTTTGTTCAGAGAATAAACAGAGCAGCTGAATTTCAGCTGCTCTGTTTTATTGCTATCATTCTATAAGCTCACGAAGTTTATCGAGAAAAGCTTCTTCGCCCCAGGTATTGACTTTCCAAAAAAGGGCTTGGCTGCCGCCTGCAGTAATGGCAGATAGATGAATAGGGCCTTCGCCTTGTTGAAACAAAGTGACGGAAAGACTCACCCGATTTCCACCTGCATAGCTATATCTTTCAAAGACCCGAACGCTGCAACGGGCGTCATTTTCAAAAAAATAGCTGGATTCTTCCAGGGTGGCAGAAAAACTTCCGTTCAAGATCCCTTCTTCAATTCGGTTCTGCCAATGGATCAGATCGCCTTGCAAAACACATTCTAATTTTGCCATGACATTTCTCCTTATTTTGCTTGGAAATTCAGTCGGATAGCACCGACACCACCTTCAACATCCACAAAAGATGGACCGCTTCCCTTTCTTCCGTTGGAGGAAAGGCTTTCTCCGTCAAAGCTGATACTACCAATGCCTTTTTCAATAGCAACGGTATAATCTTCTTTTGTCCCAAGAAGGGTGAGATTGGATTCACCAATGCCAAGTTCCAGATCGCTCTCGCCCAAAAGCTCAGCGCAAAGCTCCAAACGGCCAACGCCCATAGCGAGATCCAAATTTTTCAAACTGCCCTGAGAAATTGTGATCTTTCCTGCCCCGCCTTCAATTTCTGCGGATGCAGAAGCTGTAAGTGTTCCTATGACCACTTCTCCTGCGCCAAGTTCCAGATTCAGATGCTCGGCAGAGAGGGTATCTGCTGACAAGCGGCCTGCGCCTGTTTTGATACTGAGCTTTTCAAAGACGGTATTTTTCGGGAGAACGAGGGTCAAAGAAGCGTCAGCCAAGGCTTTGCCGAAGTGATTTTTCTCTTTCACAATCAATTTTCCGCCGTTTTCTTCCACGGCAAGATGTTTCAAATTACTTTTTACGGAAAAAGCTTCGCCCTCTTTTACAACCAGCTTGGCAGCGGCAATTTCCATATCCAATTCTGTAATCTCACCGGAAACAGGATAATTCTTTTGTTCTTCCAGAACCGCATCTTCGCTAGAAAAGGCATCCAATAGTCCTACGACACTGAAAATGCCGCTGAAAATGCCAGCAATGAGGAGGATGGCAAATGCCATCGCGCAGTATTTTACTATTTTTTGAAACAGGGTCATTTGATCTCCACCCCTCCAAACATGCAGATGCCGTTAACATAGATGGTAGGCGCATCCTTTTGGACGGCAGTTTTGTTGGAAATGCCGCCGAAGACAGAAGTAGAATTCACTTTTACATTAACATTCGGTGGAACGAGAATATCAATACCGCCGAAAATTGCAGAAACCCGAATGGCTGCGTCTTTTTCGATGACGGCGCGTCTCAGATCACACTCCACACCACCGAAGATGGCAGCCAGATCGGCACCGTCAAATACTTCACCGTCAAAATTCAGCTCTGTTCCGCTGAAGGCTGCAAAGCCGTTGCGAGGTTCCGTACCGTTTTCTTTCATAACGGCAATGATCTCCCCTGCTTTGTTACCGCGAACGCCGCTGAGAACGAGCTTTAAACCAACGATAACGATAACGGCAGGAACGAAAAGTTTCCAAAGGACGGAGAAGCTGAGAATATCCCATGCGCACAGCAAAAGAACAACACCGATGGCAAGCCCAATGACATTCCCCATCTTTTCACGCTCGGTAAAAATACCGACAACGGAGGGAACGATGATGAAAAGGGTCCACCAACCGTCAAAAAAGAGATTAAACTTAGTAATGCCGAGAGCATTCAGAGCAAAGAGTACTCCTGCGGCTACCAATACAATTCCCCAAAACACACGTCTTTTTTGATTCATAGTAATTCTCCTTTCGTTTTCATTACGGAAGCCAGGAAAAGATATCCAAGGCCATCAGAAAACCGTTTTTAAATTTTTCACTTAATATGCAAAGCTTTATGATACTCACAAAAATGGTAAAAAGGCTCGTAAGACAAATAAGAAGACCTGCAAAGCCATCAGGCTTTTGAAATACGAAGATCTCAAGAATAAATATGGCAAGTCCTACGGCAAGAGCGACGGCGTAAAACAAAATTTTTCGCGTTCTTGTCATTTCAAACCAACCTGTATTCACCGTCGTTTTTCACAAGCTCTGCACCGCCCACGGGACGAATGGAGAGCACGTGGCATGCGCCTTCACCAAGAACGGCATCCACGTTGTTGCGGAATTTTTCCAAAAGATCAAGGGGCACAAATGCCTGCACCGTGCCAGCAAAACCGCCGCCGTGAACGCGGCAAGCACCCCTGCCGCAAAGATTCTGCTCGCAAAGTGCAAGTGCAAGCGCCATCTCCTGATGCTCCTTGTAGCCGGAGGGGATCACGTTCTGCAGATACATAAAGCTGGAATATCCGCTTTCCTTGACCAAGGAAAGGAATCGGTTAAAATCGTTCTTCTTCAGCGCTTCCACCTGCAAAGGAACTCGGGCGTTTTCTTTGTAGAAATGATAGGCGCGAAGCACGGCGCGATCACCGAATTCTTTGCGAAGAGCGCTCATTTCACCGAAGAAATCTTCCTCGGGAATCTGAGAAAGAACCTCTTTGCCAAAGTGTTGGCTGATTTTCTTCAGTTCACGGGTAATGGCAGAGTATTCATCGGTAAGATCGGCATGGTTGGCGCCGCTGTCAATGATACAAAGGGCGTGGCCACAGGAAGCAAAATCAAAGGCGATAGGCTCAATAGCAGGCTTTTCCTTGCAGGCAAAATCAATGGTAACAATGCTGCCGACGGAGGATGCCATCTGATCCATAAGGCCACAAGGCTTTCCGAAGAAAACATTTTCTGCATATTGACCGACCATGGCAATTTCGGGTGCAGTCAATTTATGATCAAAGAACAAACGGTTGACCACCGTGCCCACAAGCACCTCGTAAGCAGCGGAAGAACTGAGCCCCGAGCCGGGAAGGACGGTAGAAACCACATAAGCATCAAAGCCGGATATTCTGCAGCCAAATTCCGCAAAACGAGCAAGGATACCGCGAATGAGAGAGAGGGTGGTATTATATTCTTCCTTGCGAGGGCTAAGATCGGAAAGAGAAACCTCGCACAAAGGATAGCCTTCGGATTTGATACGAACGGTATCGCTGCCGTTTAAAGCTACAGCGGCAACGGCATCCAGATCAATGGCAGCGGCAAGGACTCTTCCCTGCTGATGATCGGTGTGATTTCCTCCGATCTCTGTTCTGCCGGGCGCGGAAAAATAACGCTCCGGCTTTTTACCGAAAAACTCTTCAAAGGCTGCATTGAACCGGGTAATTCTTTCAGTTTGATTCATTTTCTACAAAACTCCCATGATTCTCTATGTATTTACAGATCTACACCAAGAAATTTCTTTGCAAGAATTCCGACTACAAAGGAAATCACCGCAACGCCGATGCTGATAAGGCTCATTTCCACAAAGCGGGGGCGGAATTTTTCTCCTTGGGCAACGGAAATATAAAAGGTAAAGCCAGCAATGATCAGAAGGACAACTGCCATCATCAAAGCCAAAGCAAGAAGATAGCCACTGTTATCCAAAATCAAATACGGGAAAATAAGGGCAACCACGGTAAACAGATAGGCAATGCCCGTATAGCTGCAAGATTTGAACGCATCTTTTCTGCCTTCACTTTTTGCCGCCAGAAATTCACTGGACGCCATGGAAAAGGTAGCGGAAATTCCGATGATAAGCCCCGAAAGCGCTACCAGACGCGTATTTTGCAAAGCGAAAGTAAAGCCTGCAAGAGAGCCTGTCAGTTCCACAAGGGCATCGTTCATACCGAGAACCATACTGCCCACATAGCGAAGGCTTTCTTCGTCAAGCATATTGATTAGAGCCTCTTCGTGCTCTTCCTCCTGCTGACGGATCCAAGCGCTCTCCTCCACTTCATGCTGCAGAAGATCATACTCCTTCTGGGCGGCTTCTTCTCCGTTTTCCATCAGCTTTACGGCAAAAGTAAAACCAAAAAGGCGGGCAATGATGGTATATTTCCACACTTTCCCTTTTTGCGGATTGAATTCTTTTCCCGTATATTTTTTCCAGATCTCATAGTGACTTTTTTCTTCGGCAGCCAAGCGAAGAAGGGTTTCGCGATTTTCTTTTCCCTTAGCGAAGCGAGCAATATTTTCATAAATTATGCTCTCATTCAATTCATTTTGCTGCATTTTTTCAATGATCTTTTTTGCTTTTGATGATATTTGTTTCATAGAAAGCTCCTAAGATTTTAGTCACTTTCATTTTATCACAAGATTTTATGTTTCTCAATAAAAAGCTACGAAAAAATAAAAAAAGCACCGTAACGGTGCTTTTTTTGTAATCAGACTTCACTAAAATTTTCTTTACCAACGCCACAGATGGGGCAGACGAAATCATCGGGAAGATCTTCAAATTTGGTAAGGGGAGCAATGCCCTTTTCGGGATAACCCTCCATTTCATCATATTCCCAAGCGCAGATATCACATACATACTTTTTCATTACAGTTTCCTCCTATAATTAATTCATTGAATTGGTTCAAAATCGGCAGCGCCGTGTTTGCAAAGGGGACAGACGATCTCGTCGGGAAGAACATCGCCCTCATAAACATAGCCACAGACCTTGCATACAAAGCCACGCTTTCCTTCGGTGGCAGGTTTGGGCTTCACATTGTTCTGATAATAGGAATATGTCATGGTTTCCCGATCGGAGATCACTCTTGCTTCCGTTACGGAACAGATGAACATGCCGTGGGTATCCAGATCCACCAGATCTTCCACCTTCAAAGAAAGGAAGGAATTGATATGACGAGGAAGGAAGATCAGCCCGTTATCGGAACGGAGAGGGGTGCACTCGGCAAATTTATCCACATTACGGCCACTGACGAAGCCAAATTTTTCAAAGACCATAAAGGGGGCGTCTTCCGTGAGGCAGTTGATATTCATTTTGCCTGTTTGCTTGATCACGTGATAGGAGTAGTTTTCTTTATTGATGGTAACGGCAATACGGTTGGGGGTATTGGTTACCTGAGTTACAGTATTGACAATAAGACCGTTATCTTTTTTGCCGTCGTTGGAGGTGACCACGTAAAGACCGTAGCCGATGCGGAACAGCGCGGAAAGATCGTGCTTATCCACCTTTTCACCGCTTTGAGCGATATACTCGCGGCAAAGCTCATCAGCAAGGGTGCAAAGCTGAGTCATACTTTCTTCATTCAATGCGGAAAGAATGCGCACCTGAGGCTCTGCGATGGTAATATTTTTGCTCTTTGCGAACATTTCTTTCATTACCTTGACGGCAAGAGGCGCCCAGGATCCGTTTTCAATCATAGCAACGGTGCGGTTACTGTAATTACGCTCGGTAAGGTGGTGAATAAAGTCACGCATAAAGGGGAAGATCTCTGCATTGTAGGTGGTAGTGGCAAGAACCAATTTGCTGTAGCGGAAGGCATCCTCTACTGCTTCTGCCATATCACATCTTGCAAGATCATTGACAACCACCTTGGGGCAGCCTTTGGCGCGGAGCATATCCGCGAGCTGAAGCACGGCTTTTTTGGTATTGCCGTAAACCGAGGTATAGCAAATGACAATGCCTTCTTCCTCCGGCTGATAGGAGGACCAGGTATTGTAAAGATCAAGATAATAGCCGAGATTTTCCGTAAGAACGGGACCATGTAAGGGGCAAATGATGCTGATATCTAAGCCTGCCGCTTTTTTCAGAAGTGCCTGAACCTGAGCGCCGTATTTACCGACGATGCCGATATAATATCTTCTCGCTTCACACGCCCAATCCTCCTCCACATCAAGAGCACCGAATTTGCCAAATCCGTCTGCGGAAAAGAGAACTTTATCGGCGCTGTCATAAGTAACGATGACCTCGGGCCAGTGGACCATTGGCGCAGTAACGAAGGTAAGATTATGCTTACCGAGAGAAAGAGTATCACCCTCCCCTACCACAAGGCGACGTTGGGAAAAATCCGTGCCGAAGAAATTCTTCATCATATTAAACGCCTTTGCGGAAGACACGATGGTAGTATCAGGATATGCTTTTGCAAAATTTGCAATGTTGGCAGAATGATCAGGCTCCATATGCTGAATGATCAGATAATCGGGTTTTCTGCCTTCCAAAGAATTCTGAAGATTATCCAGCCATTCATGAGTAAAATTGATATCCACCGTATCCATAACGGCAATTTTTTCATCCATAATGATATAGGAATTGTATGACATACCGTTGGGAACGATGTACTGCCCTTCAAACAGATCCACTTTGTGATCGTTGACACCGATATAGCGAATGTCATTCGTAATAAACATAATTTTCTCCTTTTCAGCAGAAATTTCTTTTGCTTATTATACCACGATACAAAATAAAGTACAATAAATTTTCTCATTTTTACATAAAAAAGCCTTGCCGAAATCGGCAAGGCTTTGGGTTTAAAGCACCTTTGCAAGAAAGCTTTTCAGTCGTTCATTTTTAGGATGAACGAAAATATCTTCGGGGGTACCGTCTTCTACGATTTTTCCCTCTTCCATAAAAATTACGCGATCAGCCACTTCGCGGGCAAAGCCCATTTCGTGGGTGACAACCACCATAGTCATTCCATCGGCGGCAAGCTCTTTCATAACGTCAAGAACTTCGCCTACCATTTCAGGGTCAAGGGCACTGGTAGGTTCATCGAAAAGAAGCACTTCGGGCTGCATACAAAGAGCGCGCATAATGGCAACTCTTTGCTTCTGTCCACCGGAAAGCTGGGCGGGATATGCACTTGCGCGATCACGAAGTCCCACGCGCTCCAAGAGATCAAGAGCTCTCTTTTCCGCATCTTCGCGGGAAACCTTTAAAAGCCTCATGGGCGCAAGGGTCATATTGCGAAGAACGGTCATGTGGGGGAATAGATTAAACTGCTGAAAAACCATTCCCATTTTCTGACGGTGAATATTGATATTGACCTTTTTATCGGTAATATCCACACCTTCAAAATAAATATGTCCTTCGGTGGGAACTTCTAAAAGATTCAAAGAGCGAAGCACCGTGGATTTTCCCGAACCGGAGGGGCCAATAATGGCAACCACATCTCCCTTTTGAATGGAAAGATCCACACCATCAAGAGCCTTTACTTCTCCGCCGAGATAATGCTTTTTGAGGCCTTCCACACGGATCATCGTTTTATCGTTCATCTTTGCGAAGCCTCCTTTCCAGCATCTTAACAAGTTTTGTCAGAATCATTACAAGGACAAAGTAAATCACTGCCACTGCAATGAGAGGCATAAAGTTACTGTAAGTAATGGAACGGATCTTAAGTCCGCCCTGTGTCAGATCGGCAACACCAATATAGAAGGCGACCGAGGATTCCTTAAGCAAAGTGATAAATTCGTTGGCAAGGCTGGGGAGAACCGCTTTGAATGCCTGAGGAACTACAATGTGATACATGGTAGCAACATAGTTCAGTCCAAGGCTTCTGCCTGCCTCCACTTGTCCGTTATCCACCGCCATAATACCGCCGCGGACGATCTCTGCCACGTATGCACCGGAATTCAACGCAAAGCAGATGACTGCCGAAGGGAATTTCTCCACGCCGATGGGAAGGAGAATAACGAAGTAGATGATAAGCAGCTGAATCATAACGGGGGTACCGCGGATCACGGCAAGGTAAGCGCGGATCACCTGATCAAGAAGCATCATCTTCCCCGTCTTTTCAAAAGTGACGCGAATAATGGCGCAGACAAAGCCGATCAGAATACCGAAAAGCGCCGCAAGAAGTGTAATTTGAAGAGTCATCAGAAGGCCGTTGGTCAAATAGCTCCACTGGGCATTGTCAATGAAGTTGCGATAAAATTCATCGCAAAAATCATTCCAGAGCATCAGGAAAAACGGAGAGGAATCAGGCTTTGCGGAACTGAAATTCTGCAAGCCAAAGCAAGAAGAAAGACCCGTTCTCAAGGTGTTGAGTTTTTCAATATCAACATTCTCGCCGTTGTAAACAATGGTCTTCGTATCCTGAATATCTTTTCCAACGGAAACGATACCTCCAAAGACCGTATCCAGCATGGCGTCATCAAGATGGACTCTTAAGATGCTCTCGCCTGAAGTTACGATAAAGGCATCTTCCTTGGGTTTTTCTTCCAACTCATAGATATAAATATCGGTTTTTCCTTGGAGAGGAGAAGCTTCTGCCATCAGATTCTTGATCTTTTCATCCAAACGAAGACGGATCTTCGTGGCATTGACCATTTTTCCATCGGTTTTTTGAGCCTTATAGAAATCATATACAGAAGAAAACAGCGCTTCTTTATTGGCTTTATAAACGGAAGAAAGGTCGTTTGTTTCATACTCGCAGTGCAAAACAAATTCCCGACTATTTCCCTTTTCTACGGAAAGAACCGTTACACGGCTTTCTTCAATGGCTGAAATTGCCGTTTGCGCCTGTGGCATAGGAACCTTTTCAAAGGTTTCGTCAAGAATCTTTTGCGCCTCACCCACATTCAAATCTCCCGCAGGAGAAGTGGAAAGGATATTCACTGCCACAACGGCCGCAAATACCAAAACCAAAGCGGCAACAACAAGAAGCTCTATTTTTATTTTTTTCTTATAATCAGAAGAGTTCATACGTTATCCTTTATTGCGAATCGGCAAATATAACATAGCACAAGCCGGATTCGTATCCACACGATACCCTCCGGCTTGGCTTTCATTGCAAAATTTGAAAATAGATTACTTGATGTACTTGTCTACGATCTCATCGATGACGCCGTCTGCTACCAGATCGTCAATAGCATCGTTGATCTTGTTGAGAAGTTCGGAATTGCCCTTCTTTACACAGATAGCATAGTCCTCGTCTGCATAGCTGGTATCAAGGATCTTAAGACCTGCATTAGCAGCAACAAGAGCCTTTGCGGGTTCGTTGTCAATAATCACGCAATCTACGTCCCCTGCGTTGAGAGCGAGAACTGCGAGGTTACCGTTATTGTACTGAGTAACGCGATCTTCGCCGAGGTCATCGGAAGCGTAGATGTCACCGGTAGTACCGAGCTGAACGCCTGCCTTCCAGGTTGCGCCGTCTGCAAAGAGATCGTCTGCTTTGGTGATAGCAGAGCCTTCTTTAACGATGATGGACTGAACGCCGTTTGCATAGCTGGTAGTGAAGTCAACTTCTTCCTTACGCTTATCGGTAACGGTCATACCTGCCATACCGAAATCAGCTTTGCCTTCTTTTACAGCGGTGAGGATGGAGTCGAATTCCATATCCAAAATTTCAAGTTCCATACCAAGCTTTTCTGCGATAGCAGCAGCGATCTCAGCATCAATACCGATGATCTTTTCGCCTTCGTAGTATTCGTAGGGCTGGAAGTAAGCGTTGGTAGCCATTTTAATGGTTTTTACTTCTTCAACAGTTGCAGTTTCTTCCTGAGTTTTGGTTTCATCTGCAGTGCCATTCTGCTCAGCAGCGCCGCAAGCAGCAAGACCGAACAGCATAACAAAGCAAAGAAGAAGAGCAAGAATCTTTTTCATTTTAGTTTTCTCCTTATGATGTTTTTTGCATTTCCTTGGAAACGCTGTAACATTTTACCACAGTTTTCAAACGATGTCAATTTTTAATTTTATTATTTATCAAAGCCCATGGCGAGAAACGCCTTGGTTTTTTCGGACTTAGGATTAGAAAATACGTCTTCGGGGTTTCCCTCTTCCTCAATGACGCCGTCTGCCATGAAAATGACATGGTCGGCAACACTTCTGGCAAAATCCATTTCGTGGGTAACGACTACCATGGTTCTGCCCTGCTCCTTCAAAGAGCGAATGACGCGAAGCACTTCTGCCGTCAGTTCAGGGTCCAGCGCGCTGGTGGGCTCATCAAAGCAAAGGACACGGGGATTCAGCGCCAAAGCTCTGGCAATGGCAACTCTCTGCTGCT
>JAZSDQ010000081.1:0-11344 GCA_045531235.1 Eubacteriales bacterium | reverse complement strand
AGCAGCAGCCTTCATAGCAGCGTTGATGCCGTCTACGGTGATATCCTTGCCCTTAACAACTGCGATGAGGATGGTGGTGGAACCGGTGGGGGTGGGGATTCTCTGAGCAGCGCCGATGAGCTTGCCGTTCAGTTCGGGGATAACAAGACCGATCGCCTTAGCTGCGCCGGTGGAGTTGGGAACGATGTTCACAGCGCCAGCTCTTGCACGGCGGAAGTCACCCTTTCTGTGGGGACCGTCAAGGATCATCTGGTCACCGGTGTAAGCGTGTACGGTGGTCATGATACCGCTCTGAATGGGAGCGTAATCATTGAGAGCCTTAGCCATGGGAGCAAGGCAGTTGGTGGTGCAGCTAGCTGCACTGATTACGGTGTCATCCTTGGTGAGGATGTTGTGGTTTACGTTGAATACAACGGTGGGAAGATCGTTGCCTGCGGGAGCAGAGATAACAACCTTCTTCGCGCCTGCGGTGATGTGAGCGCTTGCCTTTTCCTTAGAGGTGTAGAAACCGGTGCATTCCAGAACTACGTCAACACCGATCTCGCCCCAGGGGAGCTCAGCAGCGTTGGGTTTTGCGTAGATCTTGATTTCCTTTCCGTCAACGATGATGGAATCGTCGGTAGCTTCTACCTTCTTATTGTAACGACCCTGAGCAGAGTCATACTTGAGAAGATGAGCAAGCATTTTGGGGTTGGTGAGGTCGTTGATAGCAACTACTTCGTAGCCTTCCGCAGCGAACATCTGGCGGAATGCAAGACGGCCGATACGACCAAAACCGTTAATGGCAACTTTTACGGACATGATGGTTTCTCCTTTGCTTTATAATAAATTAAAATTTTTACCAAACATTAGTATATTACAAACCTTGGGAATTTACAAGGGACTTTTGGAATATTCTTAATTTTTTTACATATTTTCCATACGGAAGAATTTCAAAGCGTTTTCTCTTGTGATTTTCACCATATCTTCCGTGGAAATGCCGTGAATCTCCGCCAATTTTGCGGCGGTGGCGTAGGCGTAGCTGGATTTATTTCTCTTACCCCGATAGGGAACGGGAGCAAGATAGGGGGCATCGGTTTCCACAAGCAGCCGATCCAGGGGAACCACCTTTGCCGCTTCGGGAACCACGGCGGCGTTTTTAAAGGTCACCGTGCCGGAAAAGGAAATGTGCCAGCCCATTTTTACATATTGCTTCGCCTGTTCGGGAGAGCCGGAATAGGAATGGAGAACGCCTTTGACATCGGGGTATTTGCGAATGATATCAAATACGTCTCCGTGGGCGTCACGGTCGTGAATACAAACGGGGTAGCCCGTTTCCTCTGCCAGTTCCATCAGGCGGCAGAAAACGTCCTTTTGCACCTCTCTCGGCGCGTTTTCATACTTGTAATCCAAGCCGATCTCACCGATGGCAACGGCCTTGGGGTGGGATAATAGCTCTTTTAATTCACGAATGGAGTTTTCGTCAAAGCGCTGGGCATCCTGGGGGTGAATCCCCACAGCAGCGTAAAAGAGGGGATATTTTTCCGCAAGATCCAGACAAAGGCGGCTGGTGGGAACGTCGCAACCGATATTCACCACGTATTCCACACCGCAGGGGCAAATTTCGCTTTGGGATGAAATATGGGCTACCACTTCGTCAAGATCCCCGGCAAAGCGAGGATCATCGTAGTGGGCGTGGGAATCGAAAAGACCCATCAGCAAACCACAGCGCCTGCAGGGGTATCCTCTGCCAGGGTGATCATGCGAACGACGCCGTCAGCCTCGGTGGAAAGAAGCATACCGTGGCTTTCCAGACCCATCATTTTGCGAGGGAGAAGATTTTTTACGAGAACAAGCTTCTTGCCAACAAGCTCTTCGGGTTTGTAGAATTTGGCAATGCCGGAAAGCACCTGTCTTTCTTCGGTGCCGATATCCAGGCGGAATTTCAAGAGCTTTTCGCTCTTTTCCACCTTTTCGCACTCCAGAACGTGAGCGCAGACCATTTCTACCTTGAGGAAATCGTTAAATTCAATGGGGCCTTGTTCGGGGCGCTCTGCCTTCGCTGCGGCTTTTGCGGCTTCCTTGGCGGCTTTCTTCTTGGCTTTATCTTTTTCCATCAGCTCTTTTAAGAGAGCGTCTTTATCAATGCGGGCAAACAGAGGATCGCAAGGGGGAACGTCAAAGCCTTCCACTGCGCCGAAGGGGCAATCAAATTCAGCCATTTCGTGGGTGGCGGGAGTATTCAGAATGGCAGCGATCTTATCTGCTGTTTCGGGCATAAAGGGATAGAGCATACAGCCGATGCGGCGAATGCCTTCCAGAAGATTGTAAAGTACCTCTTCCAGACGGCCCTTTTGGCTTTCGTCTTTGGCGAGGGCCCAGGGCATGGTTTCGTCAATATACTTATTGCAGCGCTTGGCAAGATCCATGACCGCGCCCACACCGTCGCCGATGTGAAGATTTTCCATGCTTTCGGCAAGCTTTGCTCTGGTTTTTTCTTCGGTGGCGATCAGATCCAGATCAAATTCATTTTCAAAGGCTGCAGGCTTTTTTACCTTGCCGCCGAAGTATTTATTTGTCATTGCCACGGTACGGCTGACCAGATTTCCAAGGGTATTGGCAAGATCGGAATTAAATTTCTCGATCATGGCTTCGTAGGTGATGGAGCCGTCAGCGGCAAAGGGAATTTCGCTGAGGAGATAATAGCGAACGGCATCGGTGCCGAATACCTCTGCCAATTCATCGGCATATACCACGTTGCCGCGGGATTTACTCATTTTATCTTCACCGAACAGCACCCAGGGGTGACCGAGGACGCGCTTCGGCAAGGGAAGATCCAGCGCCATCAGAAGCACGGGCCAGTAAATGGTGTGGAAACGGACAATATCCTTACCGATGACGTGCAGATCGGCAGGCCAGTAGCGGTTAAAGTTTTCGCCGCTTCCGTCGGGAGAGTAGCCCAGGGCGGTGATGTAGTTGGAAAGGGCATCGATCCACACGTAAATGACGTGACGGGGATCGTTCTTTACCTTAACGCCCCAGGAGAAGGTGGAACGGGAAACGCAAAGATCGGCAAGGCCGGGCTTAATGAAGTTGTTCACCATTTCCGCTTTGCGGGAAAGGGGAGCGAAAAAGTCGGGATTTTCTTCGTAGTACTGTACCAGGCGGTCGGCGTACTTGGAAAGACGGAGGAAGTATGCTTCTTCCTTGGCATCGGTACAAGGTCTGCCGCAGTCGGGGCAGAGGCCGCCCTCCTTCAGCTGAGAGGCGGTGAAAAAGGATTCGCAGGGGACGCAGTATTTGCCTTCGTATTCGCCCTTATAGATATCCCCCTGATCCAGAAGCTTCTGGAAGATCTTTTCTACCGCTTCTTCGTGATCCTTGTCGGTGGTGCGAATGAATTTATCATAGGAAATATTCATGCTCTTCCACACGTCTTTGATCTCGGCGGCAACGGCATCGACGTACTCCTTGGGAGATTTGCCCGATTCCTTTGCCAGATCTTCGATCTTCTGACCGTGCTCATCGGAGCCGGTAAGGTAAAAGACGTCGTACCCTTCCATACGCTTATAGCGGGCGATGGCATCGGCAAGTACGGGATCGTATGCGTTGCCGATGTGAGGCTTTCTGGAAGTGTAAGCAATGGCGGTGGTAATGTAATATTTTTTCTTAGTCATAGCGTACCTCGCTTTTCTTCAAACAATGCTGAATTATAATCAAAATTTATTATATACCAAATTTTACAAAGTTTCAAGGGCTGCCTGCGGTTTTTGTACCCTTTTTGAAAAAAGGGTACCCCAAAAACTTCCCTAATGGGAAAAATTTCCTTCATGGGGAAAACAAAGCCTCTCCGAGAGGGTGGTTTCTTTGCCAAAAAAACGTGAAAATAAAAAGCAGAGCTTTTGCTCTGCTTTACTTTTGATATTCAATAATCTCGGAAACAGGACAGTCGAGGGCATCGCAAATGCGATCCAGAACGTAGCTGTCGTATCGTTTTACTTTGTTTTTGTAGTAATTATCTATGATCTGATATTGGATCCCCGTTCGCTTTGCCAATTCATAGCGAGTGACATTGCGAGCTGATAAAGCCTTGTCCAGCGTTAAAATAACCATAATTCTATCTTACACCTCGTATATCTATTTTATTCGAGGTATATTTCGTTGACAATTCACTCAATTCAATATATATTTATATAAATATATAGAAAGAGGGAATCCCATGAAACGAATCGTTGTTTGCGGAAGCAGAGAGTATGAGAATTACGAGGAGGCAAAGGCCTTTCCGGAAGATAAGATCGGGGATATCAAAGAAGGGGAAGCTGTGATTTTGTCGGGCGGCTGCCGCGGAACGGCATCTTTGATAAAATTTGCAACGAAATTAAAAAAACAGGTACTCATCAAGAAAATAGTAAAGAAAAAATAAAGCTCCCCCCGGAGGGTGGCTTTTTCCTATTCGGAAAGTTTTTCGGGGTGTGGGGCGGCTTTTCTAAAAAAGCCCCACATCACTTCCCGAAGGCAAACATCACGAAAAAAAGCACCCTGCAGGGTGCTTTTTTTTACTTTACGCTGTAGAGCATTTCGCCGTAGCTGGGGAAGGGCCAGAAATCCGTTGCTACCAAGGTTTCCAGGGTGTCCACCGCTTCGCGGAGAGATGCCATATCCTCAAAGAGGGCATTGCGGGCAAATTTTGCCGCAGGGAGAGTTTCGGTAATGGTCTTGGACGTTTCCGCGTCCTCTTTCAGCTTCTTTACTCGGTCGTAAGCCTTTTCCGTGAATTCTGCGATCTTTCGGAGAAGTTCTTCTTCCGGCTTGGCGGAAAGGGAAAGACCCGAGTTCTTTTTGCGGTTGTATTCCTTTAAAAGCTCACTCTGATAGCTGAGAACGGCAGGGATAATATCCCTCTCGGTCAGGTTGATCATGGTCAGCGCTTCTACGTTCAGCGTTTTGGCGTAATGCTCCAGAATGACTTCCTGACGGGAAGCGATCTCCGTAGCGCTGAGAACGTGATGCTTTTCGAACATACGAACATTCTTCTCATCGGTATAATGGGGCAGCGCGGCAACGGTATCGGGATAATTGGAAAGACCGCGTTTTTCCGCTTCTTTCCGCCATTCTTCGGAATAGTTATTTCCGCTGAAGAGAATGCGGCGGTGCTTCAAAAGGGTATCGTGAATGAGCTTATTCAAGTCGCTCTGGAAATTCTTACTTCCTTCCAGGGCATCGGCAAATTCACCCAAGGCTTCTGCCATAATGATATTCATGATCATATTGGGGCAGGCGATGGAGCAAGAGGAGCCGGGCATACGGAATTCAAACTTATTGCCGGTAAAGGCAAAGGGAGAGGTACGGTTTCTATCGGTGGTATCTCCGGGGATTTCGGGGAGAACGGAGGCGCCGATGTTCAGCTTGGTGCGGGGTCTTTCTTCCGGACTTGCCCCTGCCATAATATCCTCAAGAATGCTTTCCAATTCGTCGCCTAGGAAGATGGAAAGAACGGCGGGAGGCGCTTCGTGACCGCCCAGACGGTGATCGTTGCCTGCAGAGCAGACGGAAATGCGAAGAAGATCCTGATTTTCATCGACTGCTTTGATAATGGCAGTAAGGATCAGAAGAAAGAGAGCGTTTTGAGAGGGGGTTTTTCCGGGCTTTAAAAGATTCAGCCCCGTATCGGTGGAAAGGGACCAGTTATTGTGCTTACCTGAGCCGGAAATGCCCTGGAAAGGCTTTTCGTGGAGAAGACAGGCAAGGCCGTGGCGTGCCGCGATCTTCTTCATCATTTCCATGGTGAGCTGATTGTGATCGGTGGCGATGTTTGCCGTGGAATAAATAGGCGCCAATTCGTGCTGAGAGGGGGCTGCCTCGTTGTGCTCGGTATTGGCTAAAATACCAAGTTTCCACAACTCCTCATCCAGTTCTGCCATAAAGGCGAGGACTCTCGGCTTGATCTGGCCGTAGTAGTGGCCGTCCATTTCCTGTCCCTTGGGGGGCATGGCGCCGAAAAGGGTTCTGCCGCAATAAACCAGGTCAGGTCTTGCGCTCCAGGCCGTATCGTCAATGAGGAAGTATTCCTGCTCTGCGCCTACGTTGGCAAGGACGCGCTTCACGTCGGTCATACCGAAAAGGTTGAGCACTCTTCTCGCCTCGCGGTCAATGGCTTCCTGAGAACGGAGAAGAGGCGTTTTCTTATCCAGACTTTCGCCCCGGTAAGAGCAGAATGCCGTGGGAATACAAAGGGTATTATCCTTAATGAAAGCATAGGAGGTGGGATCCCAAGCGGAATAGCCTCTTGCTTCAAAGGTTTCTCTGAGGCCGCCGGAGGGGAAGCTGGAGGCGTCTGCCTCACCGGAAACCAGGTTCTTGCCGGAGAAGGAGAGGATCACTTCGCTGTCATTTGCAGGAGAAAGGAAGGAATCGTGCTTTTCTGCGGTGGTACCCGTCATAGGCTGGAACCAATGGGTAAAATGGGTAGCGCCCAGAGAAACCGCCCAATTTTTCATACCTTCGGCAACGGCATCGGCAATTTTTGCGTCCAATTTTTCCCCGCGGGAAGCGGTGCTTTTCAGAGAAAGGTACACGTCCTCGGGGAGATATTTTTTCATAACGGGGTCATTAAAGACCTTCGTACCGAAAAGTTCAGTGATCTTATTCATCGTCTTATCCTTTTAAAGTAGTTTTACGCCGTGTTTGCGGCAGATTTCTTCGGTATCCTTATCCCAAAGGGAAACCTGAACTTCGCCTACGTGGCATTTTTCAAGAATGAGAAGACAAAGTCTGGACTGGCCGATGCCGCCGCCCATGGTCAGGGGAAGCTCACCGGCGAGCAGAGCTTTGTGGAAGGGCAATTCTCTCCGTTCGGTTTTTCCCGATTCCCGAAGCTGAATCTCCAGACTTTCGGGGGAAACGCGGATTCCCATCGAGGAGATCTCCAGAGCCTGTCCCAGAACCTCGTTCCAGAAAAGAAGGTCGCCGTTCAGATCCCAATCGTCGTAATCGGGGGCTCTGCCGTCGTGAGGCTTGCCGCTTTTTAAGGCTCTGCCGATCTGCATTAAAAAGACGGTCTTCTTTTCACGGCAGATGGCGTTTTCTCTTTCCTTGGGGGAAAGGGTGGGGTAAAGATCTTCCAGTTCCTGAGACGTGATGAAAAATACTTTTCTCGTCAGCGTGGTCTTCAGGGCGGGGTAGAGGCTTTTGACTTCTTCCTGAGTATCGCATACGGCGGCAACGATGGCGCCCACCGTCTTTTTCAGATATTCCACGTTGCGATCCTCGGGAGAGATGACCTTTTCCCAATCCCACTGATCCACGTAAATGGAGTGGAGATTGTCCATATCTTCGTCCCGACGAATGGCGTTCATATCGGTATAAAGGCCTTCGCCTACGGGGAATTTGTATTTTTTCAGAGCCATTCTCTTCCACTTGGCAAGGGAATGGACCACCACCGCATCTCTGCCTGTTTCCCGAATGTCAAAACGGACGGGTCTTTCGTGACCGTTCAGGTCATCGTTCAGTCCCGAATCGGGATCTACGAACAGAGGCGCCGATGCCCGTTTTAATTTGAGGGCGGCGCAAAGATTTTTCTCAAAGCGGCGGCGAAGCACGCCGATGGCGTCTTGGGTATCGTATGAGCCGAGGCGGTTCTGATAGCCTTCGGGAATGAAAGTTTTTGACATAATGCTCCTTAATAGCCGGTACTGCCGAGAGAATCGTCATTTTCGATCCAGTCGGAAACCATAATGACACGGAAGTTTTCTTTGTTATCGCGAATGATGACCTTTTCAATGCCTGCATTGATGACCATACGTTTGCACATCTGACAGCAGGAGGAATTTTCCACGTATTCTCCCGTTTTTACATCCACTCCGCAAAGGTACATAGTGGCGCCGATCATCTGCTCTCGGGAAGCGTTGATGATGGCGTTTTGCTCGGCGTGAACACTGCGGCAAAGCTCGTATCTTTCACCGCGGGGGATATTCATCTGCTCACGGAGGCAGAACTGCATATCACAGCAATTTTTTCTGCCGCGGGGCGCACCGACGTAGCCGGTGGAAACGATCACGTCGTTTTTCACAATAATGGCGCCGTATTTTTTTCTCAGACAGGTTCCCCGTTCCGCAACGGTTTCGGCAATATCAAGATAGTAATTTTCCTTGGAATTGCGTTGTACCATGGACAAATTTCTCCTTATAATATCAATAGATAGTCTATTATATCAAGAAAGCACAAAAAAGTCCATAGTTTTTTTACAGCCTTTTGCACACCTTTTTTCGTGCCCTTTATGCACACCTTTTTTGAAAAAAGGTCCGCACCCAAAAAACTTCCCCAATGGGGGAAATAAAGAATATAAAAAATGCCTTTCGCAACGAAAGGCTACCTTATCGTTTTCCAAAGGAAAACACATCATTTGCCCGTCAGGGCATACATCACGCCGCTTTGCGGCACATCACTTGCCGAAGGCAAACATCACTAAAAAAAGCACCCCGTAGGGTGCTTTTTTCTTACCATGCAATTCCTGCGAAAAAGATCTCTTTTCCTGCGGCGAGAGCGCGGGAAGCAAAATCGTGCATTTCCTTGACGGAAACGGCGTTGGTGATATATCCGCTGTCGCCCCAAGGCTCCAGATTCAAAGCCTTGTAGAAGGGGTCCTCGGTAAAGTCGGTGCGGAGATAGTAGGGGTGGGAAAAATCGTCATTTGCCACCTTGACAGGGGCTTTCTTTTCATTATAGATAAGATTTCTGCCGCCCATAATATCAATGACGTCCTGCGCTACGGCATAGCCGGTGGGATATCTGCCTGCGCCGGGGCCGATAAAATAGGTCTTGCCGATGAAGCTGCCTTCAAAAGCGATGATATTGTCACAGCCGTGAATATTGCCTTCGGGAGTATCCATGGGAACCATAGAGGGCTCTACGAATGCGGCAACGTTTCCGCTTTCCGTGCGGTAGGCATTGCCCAGAAGTTTTAAGGAACAGCCGTGAGAGACGGCAGAAGATATATCGCACTTTTTCACGTAGCGGATACCGAAGGTCTGCACCGCTTCGTCCTCCAGCGCAACGCCGAAGGCGATGTTGGCGGAAAGGCAGGTTTTGTGACGGGTATCCAATCCGTCAATATCCGAAGAGGGGTCTGCCTCGGCAAAGCCCAATTCCTGGGCCTTTTTCAAGGAGGGGTCAAATTCTTCCCCTGCGGTCTGCATGGCATCCAGAATGAAATTGGTGGTGCCGTTCATAATGCCGAATACGCGGCGGATCGTGCTTGCGCGGTGGGCTCTCTGAAGGTTGACCAGCCAGGGAATACCGCCGCCTGCCGCTGCGGAAAAGCGGAAGAAGACGCCCTTTTCTTCGGCAAGCTGCAAAAGCTCCTCGTAGTGAGCGCTGACCATGAGCTTGTTTGCGGTGACCACGTTCTTTCCCGCCTTGAGGGAGGAAACCACGAAATCGTATGCAGGGTGCATACCGCCGATGAGCTCAATGACCGTTTCCACTTCGGGATCGGAAAGGATCCGGTTTAAGTCCGAAGTCAGAATGGCTCCGGTATCTTCCTCGATCTGCCTTTTATCCAAAATATATTTTACTTCTGCCCCGTCAATGCCCTTTAAAATATCAAAGCAGCCCTTGCCTACGGTGCCGAAGCCGAACAGTGCGATCTTCATAAAAATCCTCCGAAAGGGTGTGTCTTTCCACGAAAAACACTTGTTTGCCGCAGAAAAATAGACATTTTATAAATTTTTGCCCGAAACCCTTGTATTTTCAATAAAAATGGTATATTGTTATAGGTAACACAAAATGCAAAAAATGTCAAGTAAAAAATTGATAAACTTTCAGTAAAGGACGGTTTCTTATGATCTACCGAAGCACACGTTCTGCCGTAACGGCCGCCCCTGCAGAAGCCATTCTGGCAGGGATCGCTCCCGACGGAGGGCTTTTCTTGCCCGAGGATTTTTCTTTCCCCGCATTTGACTGGGAAAAAACTGCGGACAAAGATTTTTACGGCATTGCCGAGGACGTACTGTTTGCCCTGTTCCCCGATTTTTCCAGAGAGGAAATGAAAGACATCGTGGAAAAGGCGTATCGCGGAAAATTTTCTGCCCCTGATGTTACGCCTACGGTCAAAGTTGGAGAAAACTATGTTCTGGAGCTGTTCCACGGCCCTACCTGCGCATTTAAGGACGTAGCTCTTTCCGTTTTGCCTCATCTGATGAGCGCAAGCCGCAAAAAATGCGGTGTCAGCGATGAGATCGTGATTCTCACCGCCACCAGCGGCGATACGGGCAAGGCGGCGCTTCAGGGGTTCCGGGACGTAGAGGGCACCAAGATCCTCGTATTTTATCCCCACGGCGGTGTCAGCGCCGTACAGCGTGCCCAGATGGTAACCCAGCGTGGCGAGAACACTTTCGTTTCTGCCATTGAAGGCAATTTTGACGATGCCCAGACGGGCGTGAAGCAGATCTTCGCAAAATTTGCCGCAGAAAACACTCTGGATGGCAAGGGCGCACGCCTTTCCAGCGCCAATTCCATCAATATGGGTCGCCTGGCTCCTCAGATCGTTTACTATTTCAAGGCTTACGGCGATCTTGTGAAAAAGGGCGAGATCAAAAAGGGTGACCAGGTGGATTTCGTCGTTCCTACCGGTAATTTCGGCGATATTCTCGCAGGTTATTTTGCTCTCCTTCTGGGTCTTCCCGTAGGAAAATTGGTTTGCGCAAGCAATAAGAACAACGTTCTCTTTGATTTTATCCGCGACGGTAGATACGACCGCCGCCGCCCCTTCCATAAGACCACCTCTCCTTCTATGGATATTCTCGTTTCCAGCAATCTGGAGCGTTTGCTCTTCCTCCTTTCCGAGGGTGACGATCAGGCAGTTGCCGCCTGGATGAAAGCGCTGAATGAAGAAGGGGTCTACGAAGTACCCGAAACCATGCTTGCAAAGCTTCGTGAAACCTTTGAAGGCTATTTCTGCACCGACGAAGAAGCAAGCGAGGTCATCGGCAGAGTGTACGGCGAAACGGGATACGTTTGCGATCCCCACACCGCCGTGGCTTACGGAGCAGCGGAAAAATACCGCAAGGAATTTGATACAAAAAATCCCGTGGTGGTACTCAGCACCGCTTCTCCCTATAAGTTTTCCCGCCCCGTTCTGGAGGCGATGGGTGAAAATGCCGAGGGCGATGAATTCAGCCTGTTAAAGCGCCTTCGGAAAAAAACAGGGCTCTCCATCCCTGCAAGTCTTGGGGAACTGGAAAAGCTTCCCGAAAGACACAAGAGCGTTATCGCCAAGGAAAAGATGGGCGATTTCGTATTGTCGAAGATCGGCTGAAAACGGAAAAACCCTTGACGGCAAGGGAAAAAACGAATACAATAACTATTA
>JAZSDQ010000055.1:0-33861 GCA_045531235.1 Eubacteriales bacterium | reverse complement strand
TTTTCCTCCAAAAGAAAAAGCAAGCGTTCCCGCACCGCCGTATACGTTTTCATATCGCCTTTCTCCGTTCCTTTTTTTTAATTATAGGAACTTTTTCTTAGGTGCATGGGCTATATATGATACTATTTGGTCTATATAAAGACCTGGCGGTGATTTTTATGAAACAAAAAATAGATTCTTTGGGAAGAATTTTAATTCCGAAACCCCTACGTGACGAATTAGACCTTGAAATCGGCTGTTCCTTGGAACTGATCCCCGACAGTAAAAACGGAAGTCTTGTCATAAAGAAAAAGGCGGCCGCTTGCCTCCTTTGCGGCAGCGAAGAATTCCTTATCCCTTTAAAGAAAGAAACGTACCTCTGCAGAAACTGCCTTGATCAATTAAAATAGCAAAAGTTACGGACAGTCGGGGACGCCTGTCCCTACGGCTGTTGTTTCTATTCGGAAAGTTTTTCGGGGCGTGGGGCGGCGGTTTTCAAAAAAGCCCCACCTATAAAAAACAGCCTTTCCGTCGGAAAGGCTACCTTATCGTTTTCCCCAAGGAAAACACATCATTTGCCCCAAAGGGGCATACATCATTAAAAAAGCACCCCGAAGGGTGCTTTTTTTTACTTCAGTCCCAAATCTTCGGCAGAGACGGCTTCCAAGCCGCTTTTTCCAATGACCTCAAGGAATTTTTCCTCATCTGCCACGCGAAATACCATATACGCCTTGCCGCCCTGATGGGTGAACAGAGAGTACATATAGTCAATATCCACGTTTGCCTGCGCCAGAAGCGTCAGGATCTGAGAAAGTCCTGCAGGCTCATCGGGCACGGAAATGACGGTAACGGGAGTGCGGGAAAGGATACAGCCGTTTTCCAGAAGGGCGGCAGTTGCCTTTTCTTCGTCATCGGCAATGATGCGAAGCACACCGTAGTCACGGGTTTCGGCAATGGAAAGAGCTCTTAAGTTGATGCCCTTATCGGCAAGGAGCTTTGTGATCTCGGAAAGAGATCCGGAACGGTTTTCCAAAAAGATGGAGATCTGATGAATGGTCAACATTTTTTCTACCTCCTTAAATCTTACGGTTATCAATAATACGGACTGCCTTGCCCTCACTGCGGGCAATGGTCTTGGGAGCAACCAGCTTTACCTTGGCGTAAATACCAAGCATAGCCTTGAGAGCGTCTACCAGCTTCTTTTCCATTTCAGCGATCTTGGAAAGGGAGTCGGAGAAGATCTCGGGAGTCATTTCCACCTGTACCTCCAGGGTATCGGAGTGGTTGACGCGGTCTACGATCAGCTGATAGTTGGCAGGATAACCCTCGGCAAGAAGCACGGTTTCGATCTGGCTGGGGAATACGTTAACACCCTTGATGATAAGCATATCGTCGCTTCTTCCCATAGGTTTCGTCATTTTCACGTGGGTTCTTCCGCAGGAGCATGGCTTGCGGCTGAGCACGCAAATATCCTTGGTGCGATAACGAAGAAGAGGAAACGCCTCTTTGGTGATACAGGTAAATACCAATTCACCCTTTTCGCCTTCGGGGAGCACTTCTCCCGTCTTGGGATCAATAATTTCTGCAATGAAATGGTCCTCGTTGATGTGCATACCCGTCTGCTCCTCACATTCAAAGGAAACGCCGGGGCCGCTGATCTCGGTCAGTCCGTAAATATCGTAGGCTTTAATGCCAAGGCTCTGTTCAATATCGCGGCGCATTTCTTCACTCCATGCTTCCGCGCCGAAAATACCTGCTTTCAGGCGGATCTTATCACGAAGACCTCTTTCGTGAATGCTCTCGGCAAGATATGCGGCGTAAGAGGGAGTGCAGCAAATGATGGTCGCCTCAAGGTCCGTCATAAACTGAAGCTGACGGTCGGTATTACCGGAGGACATGGGAAGCGTCAGACAACCTACCTTGTGGCTGCCGCCGTTAAGACCGGGGCCGCCGGTAAAGAGGCCGTAGCCGTAGCAGACCTGGCAAACGTCTTCCTCGCTGCCGCCAACGGCAACGATGGCTCTCGCGCAGCAATCTTCCCAAAGATCAATATCCTTCTGGGTGTAGAATGCCACCACGCGCTTACCCGTGGTACCGGAGGTGGACTGAATACGAACGCAATCCTTCAAAGGCTTACCCATCAAGCCGTAGGGATAGGCCTCTCTCAAATCGTCTTTGGTAATAAAGGGGAGCTTGTGAAGATCCTTCACGCCCTGAATATCGGCAGGGGTCAGACCCTTTTCTTCCATTTTTTTGCGGTAATAGGGAACGTTGTCCCAAACGTGCTGTACCTGCTTGACCAGGCGCTCATTCTGCCAGGCAAGAATCTGTTCTCGGGAGGCCGTTTCAATTTCAGGTTGATAATAGCGTTTCATTCTTTTCTCCTTTTTTAAGCGTTTCTACCCATGTGGAACGCTTTTTTGTTCAGTTCCAAAAATTTCGGAGGAACGCTCTGCTCCAGAGCCTCCAGCCACTCTTCCTCGGAGAAGTCAAAAAACTTAGAAAGTCTGCCCATGAGGGCGATGTTCACAGCCTTTGCGCTGCCTGCTTTTTCGGCAACGGAAAGGGCGTCAAAAGCTTCCAGGTGAATTCCTGCGTCGCGGATCTTATCCTCCAGATTTTCAGGATACTCCGCTGCGCCGATGATGACGGGCATGGGATTGATCTTCTGGGTATTGACAACGATGGTGCCCTCGGGCTTTAAATATTCCGTCCAGCGGGCCGCCTCCAGAAGCTCAAAGGATACGATAAAATCTGCCTCACCCTTATCAATCACGGGAGAATAGACCTTATCACCGAAGCGAACGTAGGTTACTACGCTGCCGCCTCGCTGGCTCATACCGTGAACCTCGGACACTTTAATATCATAGCCTCGGGTGAGAAGCAGTCTGCCCAAAAGCTTGGATGCCAGAAGGCTTCCCTGTCCGCCGACGCCTACGATCATAATATTCTTTGTTTCCATACAGCTCTCCTTTCTCAAAGCGCACCGAATTTGCAAAGCTGACGGCACACGCCACAGCCCGTGCAAAGGGTATTGTCAATGACGGCCTTGCCGTTTTTCATGCTGATGGCAGGACAGCCGATCTTCATACAAGCCTTGCATCCGCGGCACTTTTCCGCATCTACCTGGATGGGGCCGGGGTGCTTTACGTATTTCAACAGAGCGCAAGGTCTGCGGGAGATAATTACGGAAGGCTCTTTTGCCGAAAGCTCTTCACGAAGGGCTTTTTCCGTAGCCTCCAGATCGTAAGGATCTACCACCTGTACGCGGCGGATACCAACGGCGCGGCAAAGAGTTTCCAGATCAATGGCAGCGGCAGGATCGCCTTTTAAATTCATACCCGTGGTGGGATTCTGCTGATGACCGGTCATACCGGTAATGGAGTTATCCAGAATGATCACGGTGGAATTGGAAGCGTTGTAGGCAATGTTAATGAGTCCCGTTACACCGGAGTGCATAAAGGTGGAGTCACCGATGACGCCTACCGTCTTGCCTGCCACGCTTTCCTCGGAAGCTTTCACAAAGCCGTGAAGGCCGGAAACGGATGCTCCCATACAAATGGTGGAATCCAAAGCCGCCAAGGGAGCCACGGCGCCCAAAGTGTAGCAACCGATATCACCGAGAGCGGTAACGCCCAGCTTCTTCAATACGTAGTACAGTCCACGGTGAGGACAGCCTGCGCACATCACGGGGGGACGCATGGGAATTTCTTCGTTAAGTGCCTTGCCCTGAGGAACTTCTTCCCCGAGAAGGGCGCGGGTCAGATTCTGGCTGTATTCGCCGATGGGAGAAAATACCTCTTTTCCTACGACACTAAGGCCGAGATCGCGGCAGTAGGATTCCATAAAGGAATCCAATTCCTCTACCACCACAAGCTTTTCTACACCTGCGGCAAAATCGCGGATCTTCTTTTCGGGCATGGGCCAGATCATACCCAATTTCAACACGGGGAAGCGGTCGCCGAAGACCTCTTTTACGTACTGATAGGAGGTGGAGGAGGTAATAAAGCCCATGGCCTTTTCCTTGCCTTCTTCCACACGGTTGATATCGCTTTCCTCGGCAAACATAGCAAGCTTTTTGGTTCTTTCCTCCACCACGGGGTGGCGGCGCTTGGCGTTGCCGGGCATCATAATATATTTCTGAGGATTCTTTTCGTATGCTTTTTCCGCCTCCATTCTCTCCCCTTCCTCCACAACGCTCTGGGAATGGGAAACGCGGGTGCACATCTTGAGAAGCACGGGAGTATCAAATTCCTCGGAAATTTCATAAGCCTTTTTGGTAAAGGCAAGTGCCTCTGCGGAATCGCTGGGCTCCAGCATGGGGATCTTGGAAGCGCGGGCATAATGGCGGGAATCCTGCTCATTCTGAGAGGAGTGCATACCTGCATCGTCTGCCACGGCAATGACCATACCGCCGTTAACACCGGTATAAGACAGGGTAAAGAGGGGGTCTGCGGCAACGTTCAGACCAACGTGCTTCATACCGCAAAAGCTTCTTTTTCCTGCAAGGCTTGCGCCGAAAGCAGCCTCCATGGCAACCTTTTCGTTGGGCGCCCATTCGGCGTATACTTCGGGGTAGCGGGCTACCGCCTCCGTAATTTCGGTACTGGGAGTACCGGGGTAGCTGGAAACGAATTTCACGCCTGCTTCATACAGACCGCGGGCAACTGCCTCGTTTCCTAAAATGAGTTTTTTCATAGTTTTACCTCGTTTATTTATTGGATCAGCGGTCCTTGAGGGCGCGCTTTGCTTTTACCGTGATCTCCACGTCGTACGCGGAGAATTTTTCCTCTACGTTTTCAGGCTTGGTCTTCTGGGTGAAAAGACTGACCACGGGAACGATGATCAGACCGCCCACCATAGCACAAACGCCGGAATAAAGGGAATTGCGGAAGACGATGCCGAAAAAGCCCTGTGCCGGAGGAAGAATACCGGTGGAAATGAGAAGCTGGATCACCATCAGTCCCACACCGAAGCCAAAGGATGCCCAAACGGCGCTCTTGGTGGTCTTTTTCCAGTAAAGTCCGTAAAGGAAGGGTGCGAGGAATGCGCCTGCAAGTGCACCCCAGGACACACCCATCATCTGAGCGATAAATACGAAATCCTTCCAGATGCTGTCCTTTAAAATGGCAATGGCCGCGGAAAGCACGATGAAGAATATGATGAGAAGTCGCATAATGAAGATCTTCTTCTTTTCCGAGGGCTCTTTCTTTGCCGCGGGAACGATAACATCCAGCGCCAGGGTGGAGGAGCTTGTCAGCACCAGAGAAGACAGGGTGGACATCGATGCGGAAAGCACCAGAACGATAACCACGCCGATCACGTAGGGGCTTAAGGTAGAGAGCATAGTCGGGATAATGGAGTCAAAGCCCTTTTGGGAAACGGTCTCCTGAGTTACGAAAAGTCTGCCGAAGCCGCCCAGGAAATAACAGCCGCCTGCCACGATCACTGCAAACACCGTGGAAATAACCGTACCTTTTTTGATGGCGTTTTCATCGGAAATGGCGTAGAACTTGCCCACCATCTGAGGAAGTCCCCAAGTGCCGAGGCTGGTAAGGAGTACCACCACTACAAGGAATACAGGCTCGGGACCGAAGAAGGAGGCGTATTCCCATCCGGCAGTTTCCGCAAGGAGCTCCACGGAAGCCATCATACCGCCATTCTGGTTAAGAACTGCCACAATGACTGCCGCAATGCCTCCAAGCATAACAAGGCCCTGAATAAAATCGTTCACGGCAGTTGCCATATAACCGCCGAAAATCACATAAACGCCTGTGAGAACCGCCATAGCGACAATGCACACCCAATAGGGAATATCAAAGGCAATGCCGAAAAGGCTGGAAAGGCCGTTGTAAAGAGATGCGGTATAAGGAATGAGAAAAATGAATACGATGACGGAAGCAGCGATCTTCAAAGCCGAAGAATCGTATCTCTTCTGGAAAAAGTCGGGCATGGTCTTGCTGCCCAGGTGCTGCGTCATCACTCGGGTACGTCTGCCCAGAGCGTTCCAGGCAAAAAGAGAACCGATAAAAGCGTTTCCAAGGCCGATCCAGGTGGAAGCAAGGCCGAAATTCCAACCGAACTGACCTGCATAACCCACAAAAATCACCGCGGAAAAATAGCTGGTACCGTAAGCAAAGGCCGTCAGCCAAGGGCCTACGCTTCTGCCGCCGAGGACGAAGCCGTCAACGTCGGTGGCGTTTTTTCTGCAGTACAGTCCCACCCATAACATCAAAGCGAAAAAGACCGTAACGAGAATTCCCGTAAAGACTTGCGCTGTCATAATATCCTCCTTAGCCTGTGATCTGTACTTCTACAAGGCTTCCCTTGCAGTATTTCTCTCTCAGGCGAGGTTTTTCGATCTTACCTGTGGGATTGCGGGGTACTTTATCAAAGAAGATCTTGCGGGGACGCTTGTAGCGGGGCAGCGCGGAACAGAATTCATTGATCTCTTCCTCGGTGCAGCTTTCTCCCTCTTTGATCTCAATGATGGCGGCGGCAATTTCACCAAGTCTGGGATCGGGAAGTCCGATGACCGCCACGTCACAGATCTTATGGTGACCCCGTAAAAAGTCTTCGATCTGTACGGGATAAAGGTTTTCACCGCCGGAAATAACCACGTCTTTTTTGCGGTCAACAAGGTAAATAAAGCCGTCCTCGTCTTCTTTTGCCATATCCCCCGTAAGGAGCCAGCCGTTCCAAAGAACCTCGGCGCTTGCCTCGGGATTTTTATAATAGCACTTCATCACGCCCGGTCCGCGAACACAAAGCTCGCCAACCTCACCGGGGGCAACGTCGTTTTTGTTTTCATCTAAAATACGGGTCTCCCAAAGGAAGCCTGCCTTACCGATAGCGCCCACCTTATGTATGTTTTCCACACCCAGATGAACGCAGCCCGGGCCGATGGACTCGGAAAGGCCGTAGTTGGTATCGTACTGATGGTTTGGGAAAAGCTTCATCCAACGGCGGATCAGACTGGGAGGAACGGGCTGCGCGCCGATATGCATCAGGCGCCACTGATCCAGATAATAATCCTCCAGACGGTTCTTGCCTGCATCCACAGCATCCAGAAGATCCTGGGCCCACGGAACGAGAAGCCATACGATGGTGCATTTTTCTTCCGTCACGGCGCGGAGGATCCACTCCGGCTTCACACCCCGGAGAAGAACGGCGCGGCTTCCTGCAAGAAGAGAGCCGAACCAGTGCATTTTTGCGCCGGTGTGGTAAAGGGGAGGGATACAAAGGAAAACGTCGTCACGGCTCTGACCGTGGTGATTCTGCTCCGTGCGGCAAGAGGAATACAGAGAAAGGTGATCGTGGAGGATCGCCTTGGGAAATCCTGTCGTGCCCGAGGAAAAGTAAATGGCGGCGTGGTCTTCCTCCGTCAGCGCCACGGGAGGCGCGGAAGAAGAGCAGTAGCTCATCATGGAAAGGCAGTCCTCCGCGTATTCGGGGGCATTTTTACCCACGAAAAAGAGGGTCTTTACCCCTTCCATTTCATGGGCGATAGGATCAATACGGCTGATGAATTCCGGTCCGAAAACAAGAACGGATACGTCGGCAAGATCCACGCAGTAGCGGATCTCGTCACCGGAATAGCGGAAGTTCATGGGAACGGCAATCATTCCTGCCTTGAGAATACCGAAGTATAAGGGCAGCCACTCCAGGCAGTTCATTAGAAGAATCCCCACCTTCTCCCCGCGCTTCATACCGCGGCTGAGAAGAAGATTGGCAAAACGATTGGCTCTGCGGTCAAAATCACGCCAGGTGATCTCGCGGCGATAGGGGGCGTCTGCCGCCGCCTCAATGAGATTAAAATCTCTCCAGGTGACACCCTGATCCCTCTCCTCGGAAGGGCTGAGTTCCACCAGAGCAACCTCGCCGCCGAAAAGACGGGCGTTGCGCTCCAAAAGTTCAGTAATTACCATAATTTGTGCTCCTTTTTTCAGCAGAGGGAATAAAAAAACGCCCGTCTGCCATTATGGCAGAGGACGAAAAAATTTCCGTGGTACCACCTCTGTTCACCGCAATGCGGCCTCAGTGGGAAAAACCCTGCGCGATATCGGGCGCTGCCGTCCGTTTTTACTCCAAGTTCAAAACGGCCACTCCGAAGGGTATTGGGCGCTCTTTTTTTCATCGGCTTTCACCGGCCGCCGACTCTCTGGGAAAAAGGGGGAGCGCTTACTTGTCTTCTTCACTGTGTTGAATAGGGTGAGTATAGCACTTTCCGCGAAAAAAGTCAATAAATTTGCACAAATTCCCCTTGCTTTTCTTCCTTTATTATCCCCAAAATGCCCTTTTATGAAAAAAACAGCGCCCCTTCTTTACAAAATCCGCTTTTCGGCGTATAATGCTTTTGTTATTCTGTTTAAATCGAGGAAAAAACGTTGTTTGATCTTGTCACTTGCCTTCTCACCGTAGAAAAGGTTGCCTTTCTCCTTCTTTTCATCGGCGCAGGCTACTATCTGCGAAGAAGCGGAAAGCTCCACGAAACTGCCAACCACGCCCTTTCCGTGCTTTTGACTACCCTTTTTGCCCCTTGCTATACTTTCCGCAGTCTTTCTTCTAATTTCACCGTGCCCAATCTTTCTCACAATCTTTCTCTTATCCTCACAGCCTGCGGCACCATTCTCATTACCTATCCCATTGCAAGTTTTTTAGGCAAAAAGCTTGGCAGAAATGAATTTGAAAAAGACAGCCTGACCTATATTTACACCTACCCCAATAACGGCTATTTCGGTTACCCCGTCATAGAAAACGTATTCGGCGGGGATATGCTGGGAAGCTTCGTGGTATTCTGTCTTCCCTTCAGCATTTCCAATTACAGCTACGGCTACGCCATTTTCGCAGGAAACGACGGTGCAAAGACGCGCTGGAAGAAAGCCCTTGTTTCTCCCATGATGTTCGGCTGCTACCTCGGCCTTTTCTTCGGTATTACGTCTCTTCCCCTGCCGTCCCTTGTCCGTTCCGCCGTAGATGCCAGCGCCAACTGTATGAGCCCCGTTTCCATGATCCTGGCAGGTCTTGCCCTGGGCGCCTTCCCCCTGAAGAAGCTTTTGCCCAAGAAGCGCGATATCGGCCTTGTTGCCATTCGCCTGGTAGGTCTTTTCGCGGGGATCGGTCTTCCCGTGTTCGCTCTTTGCAAGCTCTTTAGCCTACCTTTCTTTCTTTTCTATATGCCTGCAATGTATATCTGTCTGCCCGTAGGCCTGAACTGCATCGTTTACCCTCAGAGCTTCGGCAGAGATGCCTCGGACAATGCAAGGCTCTGCTTCCTGTCATTTTTGATGGCAATCGTGACGCTTCCCGTCATTTTCTCATTTTTACAGTCTGTTTTCGTTTCATAATCAATTTCGGAGGATATTATGGCAATGATCAAAACACCCGTAAAGGGTATGAATGACTTTCTCCCCGCCGATATGGCGCTGCGGCAGAAGGCCCTGCAAAAAATCAGAGAGACCTACGCTTCCTTTGGCTTCGGTGAAATCGAAACCCCTGCCATGGAGCATATTGAAAACCTCACCGGAAAGCAGGGCGGCGAAAATGAAAAGCTCATCTTTCAGGTTATGAAGCGCGGCGCGGCGCTGGGCCGTGCGCTGGAAAAAGGGGAAAACCTTGCAGATTCGGGTCTGCGCTACGATCTGACCCTGCCCCTGGCTCGCTTTTACGCGGCAAATTCCGCTTCTCTCCCCGCGCCGTTCAAAGCGCTGCAGATCGGTAACGTCTGGCGCGCGGATCAACCTCAGAAGGGCAGATTCCGTCAGTTCACCCAGTGCGATATCGACATTCTCGGCGATGCTTCCCCCTTGGCGGAAATTGAGCTTGTAGGCGCCACCGCCAATATGCTTTCCAAGCTTTTTGAGGGCAGCGGCATCGGCGGCTTTACCGTGCACATCAACGACCGCAGAATTCTCAAGGCCATGGCACTTGCCGCAGGCTTTGCGGAAGAAAAGCTGGACGTGGTATACATCATTCTGGATAAGCTGGATAAGATCGGCGCTGAGGGCGTAAAAAAGGAGCTTCTCGGCGAAGGCTTTGATGAAAAGAGCGTAGATACCTACCTTTCTTATTTTGAAAACCGTGAGGAAGACAGCAGCGCATTCTGCGCCACCCTTCCCGAGGGCGTCCTGGAGCCCAAGGTTACCGAGGGGCTGGATACCATCGTTCGCTGTGTGAAAAAAGCTCTCCCCGAAGGCGCAAAGCTGGTCTTTGATCCCACGCTGGTTCGCGGTATGGGCTATTATACCGGCACCATTTTTGAAGTAAAGCTTGACGAATACAATTTCTCCGTGGCAGGCGGCGGCAGATACGATGAAATGATCGGCAAATTCTCCGGCCAGAACGTGCCCGCTTGCGGCTTCTCCATCGGTTTTGAGCGTATCATCACCATTTTGAAGGATCACCCCGCAGAAAACAGCGGCAAGAAAGACGGCATCGCCTTCCTTTTGGAAAACGGCCTTTCCGAAGAAAGGATCCTGGAGGTCTTTGAAAAAGCCTCTGCCCTTCGCAGCGAAGGCAAGACCGTCACCGTGCTCCCCTTGAAAAAGAATGCAAAATTCCAGATCGACCGTCTGATGGAAGACGGCTACAGCCAGATCGAACGCATTTACAGAAGATAAGAAAAAAGAGCCTTCGGGCTCTTTTTTTAGTAAAGAGAAAAGGTAGCCTTTTGTGCCAAAAGGCAATTTTTCAGCGTTTGTAATAAAACTTTCCTTTTGGGGAAAAATAAGCAAAAAAGGGGGGAGTTTTATGAAAAAAGATACGGTAAAAAATAATCTGCGGCTGTTTTTCGGCTCTGCCTTTGCCGCCGCAGGCATGGCGTTTTTTCTGGTACCTGCAAAGCTTTCCGCAGGGGGCATCGGCACATTGGCAACCGTCTTTTTTTACCTTTTTGGGATCCCTCTTTCCCTGACCACCGTACTATTCAACGCCGTTTTGCTGTTTTTCGGCGCAAGACTGCTTGGAAAAAAAGCGGCTCTCCGCACTCTTTGGGGCATCGGCATCTATTCCGTCTTTCTTGAAATTTTTACTTTTTTCCCCGTCTTTTCGGGGGAGAGCCTCATCGCCTCGGTATGCGGCGGTTGTCTTGCAGGCCTTGGCGTAGGGCTGACCCTGCGGGGCAACGGCTCTACGGGAGGAAGTGACCTTGCAGGGCTGATGCTGAAAAAGAAGTTTCCCCACGTCGCCACCACCACCCATATTTTGCTTCTTGACATCGCCGTCATCGCCTTATCGGGAACGGTGTTCCGAAGTCTGACGGTGGCTTTCTTTTCCGCTATGGCCATGTACTTTTCCGCCCTGGTAGGCGGCGCCGTGCTGGAAATGGGCGATCGGGCAAAAACCCTTCTTATCCTCTCCGAAAAAACCGAGGAAATCGCCCGTGAACTGATGCACACCTTCCACCGCGGTGTAACGAAACTCCCTTGCCGCGGCGGCTGGGAAGACAAGGAAAGGCGTATGATCCTATCGGCGGTCAGCCCCAAGGAGGCGCCTCGCGTCATAGACGCCGTCAAGGAAAAAGACCCCAAAAGCTTCGTCATTCTTTTTGACGCCAGAGAGGTTTTGGGCGAGGGCTTTAAACCCTTACCGTAACGGATCGCCAAGGCGGTCCTTTTCTTTTTTGCCACCGTTGCAAAAAACGACGAAATATGCTACTATGGTGATAAGTATTCTGAAAGGAGAAGCCGCTATGCTTCATCGCATCATCGGGCCCGTCGGCGCAGGCAAAAAGGAACGGATGAAAGACCGCATCCGCCAAAGCTACGCCATGGGAAAAAAGATCTATATGATCGTGCCCGAGCAGGCCACCGCTCGCTACGAAAGGGAGATCGTTGCCCTTTTGGGAAATTCCTCGGGAGAAAGGGTGGAGATCACCAATTTTTCCCGCCTTCCCGACGTGATCTTGCGAAAAACAGGCGGCCTTGCCGACAAGGCGATGGGAGATACGGAAAAGAAGCTCCTTCTCTTTTTCTGTCTGAAAAAGCTCTCCCCCAAGCCCAAGGCTCTTTCCCTCCGTCCCGACGCCGATTCGGTGGATACCCTGTTCCGTGAGCTGGAAGAAATGCGCCTGGCAGGTCTGGATGCCGAAGAGATCCTTTCCCTTTGTGAAAAGGAAGAGCTGTCCGAAGAAGCCAAGGATCTTTTTTCCGACCTTGCTCTCCTTCGCCTATCCTACCGCGATACCCTCTCTACTTTCGGTGATGCCGCCGAGGGAGAAGAACTGCGCCTTGCCCGCGTTTTAAGAGAGCTGATGTTTTTCCGTAACTGCGACGTGTTTGTAGACGCCTTCTGGGATTTTACCTTCCCTCAGGAAAAATTATTACGGGAAATCTTATCTCAAGCCGACGATCTCTTTGTAAGCTTTGCCGCCGATCCCACGGCGCCCCTTCTCTTTGATAAACCCCTCCGCGCCGCAAAGCGCCTGAAAAAAATTGCCTTTGAGCTGGGTCAAGAAGTAAAAGACGAAGTTCTCTCCCCCGAGGAAAAGGGCGATGTTGCCTTTTTAAAAAGCCGCCTCGCCCAAAGCGGCGCCCCAAGGGATACCTCTCCTACCGCCATTACCCTCACGGCGGCGGAAAGCGCCTTGGAAGAAGCTCTTTTCCTTGCCAACAAGATCCATACCCTCATAAAAGACGGCGCGCGGTGGAACGAAATTCTCGTTCTCCACAGAAAGGAAGAAAGCCTGCCCCTCATTGCCCTCACTCTGGAGGAAGAGGGGATCCCCGTATTTTCCGAGGAAAAAAGAAGCCTTGCCGCCTCGCCCCTTGCCCGCACTCTCCTTCTTGCCTGCCGCATTGCCGACAGAAAGGCTTACGGCGAGGAACTGAGAGCTTACGTAAAAAAAGGAGTTTTTTCCTGCCCCGAAGAAGAAAGATTTCTTTTGGACGAATACCTTGGCGCCTGGAACATTCCCTGCAGCGCCGTCCTATCGGAAAAGCCCTTTCTTATGAATCCCGACGGCTATCTGGAGCTAAACGACGAATCCAGATTGGAACGGGATAAGGTAAACCTTGCCAAGGAAAAAGCCTTTGCCCCCATTCGCCGTCTGTCCCTCGGTCTGGAGGAGGAGAGCGTAGCGGGAAAGGTTTCTGCCCTGTTTTCTTTTCTTGAGGAGATCGGCGCGGAAAAGATCCTTTTTTCCCAAGTGGAAAAATTAAAAGACCGTGATGATTTTGCCCAAGCCGCCTCTCTCAGCCGCACCTGGAACAGTCTGATGGAAGCTTTGGACGAGCTTGCCCGTGTGCTTGGTAACGAAGAAGCAGACCGGGAGGAATTTTTTGCCCTCCTCACCCTTGCCCTTTCCCGCAAGCTACCCGGAGAGATCCCGCCGGGTCAGGATCGGGTACAGATCGCGCCCTTGGGCTTTGTTCGTCCCGAAAACAGCCGCTTTGTATTCCTTGCAGGTATGAATGCAGGCGTTTTCCCCTCCCCCTCGGGAAACACGGGGATCCTCGGCCATCGGGAAAAGGAATGGCTCTCGGAGCTGGGCTATTCCGTTTCCACAGGAGAAAGGGAGATCCGAAACGAATATTTTCTCTTTTATCAGGCTTTGGGCTTTGCAAGAGAAAAACTGTTCCTCTCCTTTGTTTCTGCCGCAAGTGACGACGATAAAAAGCACGATATGAGTATTTTCCTGAAGCGTGTGCAAAATATTTTCCCCGCGATGGAAATGCACATTTTCCACAGTGATACGGCAAAGCCCGGCAATGCCGAGCTTGGCTTCTCCTACGCCCTGAAGCACTGGCACGAAAAGGGCGAGGGTGAAAAATGGAAATCTCATTTTTCGGAAAACGAAGCCTTTGCCGCCCGCGCCTTGAACGTGGAAGCGGCAAGAGCCTTCCAAAGGGAAAAATACCGACTGAAAGATCACCTTCCCTATGAAGGGAAAGATGCGTATATGTCCTATAGCCGCATTGAAAAATATTCCAACTGCCCCTTTTCCTATTTCTCCCGCTATCTGCTGGAAGCAAAGGTTCGGAGAAAAGCGGATTTCGGCAGCAACATCGTGGGAAATTTTGCCCACAGCATTTTGGAAAAGGTGCTCGTCGCCCTTTCTCTCCGCGGCGTGGAGCTGTGGGATGCCGATGATAAAACCCTTGCCGAGGAGAATCATATCGCCTGCCTTGCCGCCGTTCGGGAAGCCATGAATGAAGATATGGGCGCCGCCGCAGAGCATTTTATCTCCCGCTTGGAAGACAATACCCTGACACAGCTGAAGCTTCTGAAAAAAGAATTTTCCGTTTCCAAATTCCGCCCCACCTTTTTTGAAAAGGATCTTTCTGAGCTTTCCGGGGAATTTGCCATTCCCTTAAACGACGGAACGAAGCTCGTTCTCGGCGGAAAGATCGACCGCGTGGATCTTTACGAATCCCCACAGGGGAAAACTTATGTTCGCGTGGTGGATTACAAAACGGGCAACCACTCCTTTTCTCTGGATGACGTGGCAAACGGCGTATCCATTCAAATGCTCCTTTACCTTTTTGCCTTGTGCCGAGAGGGCTTTTCGTGGAAAGAGGAAAACATCGTGCCTCTCCCTGCCGGAATTCTCTATTTAAACGGCGTGGTAAAAAGCATTCTCTGTCACGACAGTGAAGAACTGAAGCTCAGAGAAGAAAATCCCTTCAAAGACTTTTCCGTCAAAGGGCTTCTCGTTCATAATGAAGAGCTGCTTTCCGCCCAGGATCCGATGGGCAAAGGTGAATTTTTGCCCGTAAAGAAAAAGAAGGACGGATCCTATTCCGGAGAAAAAGCCCTCATTACCCTGGAAAGGCTGGGCAAGCTTTCCCAAAGTGTGGAAAAGATCTTTGCCAAAATGGCAGAAAGCCTGAAGGAAGGCAAAATTGCCGCCAAGCCGCTCTATCGCGCCAAGGATCGATGCGCCTGCTCTTACTGCGAGTATCGCGCCATTTGCAAAAAAGGTCCCGAAGACCCAAGACGCTACCGCGCCAAGGTAGGGGAAGAACTTTTCGGGGGTGAAGATCAATGACAAAACCAAATACGAAAAGAAATTGGACCCCCGATCAGGAGAAAGCGCTGTACGCCCGCGGCAGCTCCCTTGTCGTTTCCGCCGCCGCAGGAAGCGGCAAGACCAGCGTTCTTACGGAGAGGATCGTAGGTCTTCTTTCCGATGAGAAAAATCCCGTCCGCGCCGACCGTCTTGTGGTGGTAACCTTTACCGCCAACGCCGCAAGAGAGGTTGCCGCAAGACTTTACGATGCCCTGGCAAGAGATATTGCCAAAGGGGAAGGCAAGGAAAATTACCTTTCCTCTCAGCTTCTCGCCCTCTCTCGGGCGCATATTTCCACCATTCACGCCTTTTGCTTTTCCATCATTCGGGATCACAGAAAAAAGCTGGGTCTTCCCGAAAAACTGCGGATCGGGGAAGATACCCAGACCACAGAAATGAAAAAAGAAGCCGCCACAGAAGCGGTGGAAGCCTTTCTGAAAGGGGAATCGGGGGAGAAAAAATCCTCGGGGGACGATCTGTTCCGTCTGTTCGGCTCGGTGAAAAACGCCACTCTCCTGGCAGAAAATATTCTTGAGACCCTGAAAAAGATCTCCTCTTATCCCGAGGGGGTGAAAGGCCTTGCCGAGGGACTGGAAATCATCAAAAAAGAAAGCCGCGAGCTTTCCCGCGGCGCGTACAGCTTTGGAGAAACGGGTCTTGGCAGCTTCCTTGCCGCCGCTGCGGAAAATCAGTGCAATCGCTGCGCTCTGCTTCTTGATGAAGCGGTGAAGGCTTGCCACCCCACCGACGATAAAGGGAAAATTACCTTGGACGACCTTCGCTGGCGTGCCGAGGATATTCGCCGCGCAGGCTTTCTCTTCCGCCTTGGCCGATTTGAGGAAGGCTCCGATGTGATCCTTGGCGCCCTGAATGCAACGAGGAAAAACAAAAAGACCCTTGCAGAAGACGAAATTGCCCTTGTCACCACTGTATTTGACGTGGAAGTCAAGGACTATTTAAAAAACTTTCTGAAAAAATACATTCCCACCGAGGAAGAAGAAACGGCGGCAGACACGGAAGAAATGCTTGCCCTTCTTTCCGATTTCATTTTCCTTTTGGAGGATACCGAAAGAAGATACAGCGAAAGAAAGCTGGAAAAAGGAATTCTTGACTTTGCCGATCTGGAACATTTGGCGCTACGGCTGGTTGCCGAGAAAAAAGACGGTATCTGGCAGCAAAGCGAAATAGGAAAACGCCTTGCCGAGGAATTTGATGCGGTCTTTGTAGACGAATATCAGGATACCAACGAAATTCAGGATAGGATCTTCCGCTTCGTTTCCCGCAAAGACAATCTTTTCATCGTAGGTGACCCCAAGCAGAGCATTTACCGCTTCCGCGGCGCCGAGCCGAAAGTCTTTACCGAATATACCCAAAAAACGCCCCTCTACCCCAATGGCGACGGAGATATGAAAAAAATTCTCCTTTCCGCCAACTTCCGTTGCGATAAAAGCGTGGTGGATTTTGTCAATCTGGTGTTCCGCGGCATCATGCGCTCCGAAGAAGAAACTTCTCTTTATAAGAAAGAAGATGAGCTTCGCTGCGGCAAGATCAAAAAAGAAAAGGAAAAAAGCTATCCCGTGGAGATCGTCCTTGTGGAAAAACCGCCCAAGGACGAGGATAAAGACGGGGAAAGTGACGAAGGCGAACGCCTTCCGCCCTTTTTGGCAGAAGAGCGTGGGGAAGTATCCTATCTTTGCCACCGCATCGAAACCATTCTTGACAAGGACGAAAAAGAAGATGGCAAGCCCTTTCTTCCCGGCGATATCGCCCTCATTTGCGAGACCAACGATCAGGTTGCCATGATGCAAAGCGCTCTGGAAGCGAGAAATATCCCTTGCGCCATCGCCTCCAAGGAAGAAAAAAAGAACATTCCCGAAGCCCTTTTCGTCCGTAGCTTATTGGGAGCGCTGGACAATCCCACCGACGACGTTCCCCTCATTGCCACCCTTCTTTCTCCCGTTTTCCGCTTTTCTCCCGATGAGCTTTACGCCATTCGCGCGAACGGCAGAAAGATCTCCTTCTTTGCCGCCATGAAGCGCCTTGGGGAGAAGGAAAGCCACAGCCTGGCCCCCAAGGTGAGAGAGACCCTTGGGACCCTGGAGGAGCTACGCCTCCTTTCCCATCGCACGCCCCTTTCCTCCTTCTGCTTCCAAATGTACCGCCGCCTTTCCATTGCCGAGCTCTACGCTTCGGAAAAATATCCCCCTTGGAAAAACGACCTTCTCGTTGCCGCAGGGGAGATGGAATCTCAAGGTGCCGATACCTTGGGAGAATTTTGCCGCTATCTGGATCTTCGGCAGGAAAAGGCAAGCATTCAGGGGGACGGGGTAAGAGTCATTAACATTCACCAGTCCAAGGGTCTGGAATTTCCCGTGGTTATCGTACCCTTTTTGGGAAAACTTCTCTCCTCCAAGGATGAAGACGCCACCCTTCTTATTGCCGACGGCAAATATCCTGCCGTACCCTTACTTCGCTTCGGCGGCGCCGCTAAGAAAAACACCGCCTACCGCAAGGCCATCGCCTGGCAATTAAGAGAGGAAAACCGGGAGGAAACGGCAAGAAAATACTACGTTGCCTTGACCCGTGCCAAGCAAAGGCTCATTCTCACCGCAAAAAGCAGCGGCGTAGATTCCCTTCGGGCAAAGCTTCTTTACGGAATAAAAAATCCTCTGGAAGATGCCACCCGATCTCTCCTGATGAAAAGCGCAAACACCGTGCTTTCCATGATCCTTCTTGCTTTGCGAGAGGAAGCTCCTTTCAAAGACTATCTTATTTGCGGTGATACGGCTGAAAACGAAACCTTCCGCATTTCCTCCGCATTCCCCCCTCCCTTTGCCCTTTGGGAACAAAAGGAAGAGGAAAAAAGCAAAGCCCCCGTCATTCCTCTGGAGGAATGTATCCCTTATTTTGATTTCCAATACGAGGAAAAGGAAGCGGAGACCCTGCCTCGCAAGCTTTCCGTTTCTCAGCTTTTGCGCCACGGCAGAGAAGAGGAAGCCGAGATCTCCTTACTGCGCCTGCCCGGAAAAGCAAAGCGCCTTCTCCCCGACAGTGCAAAGATCGGTACCGCCACCCATAAGGTGATGCAGTTTATTGATTTTCAAAAGGCAAAAGAAGATCCCCTTGCCGCCATGGAAAGCCTTGTGGAAAAAAGATTTCTTTCCCCCGAGGAAATGGCTCTTGTGGAAAAGGAAAAGATCTGTCATTTCTTCTCCTCCCCCCTCTTCGGAGCCATTGACGCCTCTCCTTTTGTCGTGCACGAAAGGCGCTTCAACGTGCTTCTCCCTGCCAAAGATATTTTAGGCGCCGAGGGAGAGGTCCTCATTCAGGGTGTTGTGGACGCTTGGTTTGAAAATCCCGACGGCACCCTTACCCTCCTTGATTTCAAAACCGACCGTGTGAAAGAGGCAGACGGAGAAAATATTCTCCTGGACCGCCACGGCAAACAGCTTCGCCTGTACCGCCTTGCCGTGGAGGAACTGACGGAAAAGAAGGTGTCCCGCCTTCTGATCTATTCCTTTGCTCTCGGCCGTGAGATCGACGTACCCCTAAAAGGAGAATTGGTATGATCCTTGCTTTTTGTTTCCTTTTTCTTTGTTACGGCGCCGTGCATCTTTCCCTTGCCCACCGTATGGAAAAGGGCCTCAGCGCCCTTCTTCCCATAAAAAAGCCTGTTTTCTACGGCGTTTTCGCCTTTCTTGCCATGGGCACGCCCCTGAATTTTATTTTGCCGAAAAACCTCGGCTTCTCCTCTTTTGTCAATCTCTGGGGCAGCGTGTGGCTGGGTATTTTCGTCTATCTGTTTCTCTTTACCGCAGGAACGGACCTTGTTTGGCTGATTTTTAAAATTCCGTCTTTGAAAAAGCATTTTCAGAAAAAAGCCTCCTTTGCCCGCGCCGCCCTGGTGCTGGTTTTAACGATCCTGGTATCCGCTTTCGGCTTGTGGAACGGGGCAAGGGTGGAAAAGGTAAAATACGATCTTACCGGCGGCTCGGAAGAAGCCTTGCGCATCGCCCTTGTGAGCGATATTCATCTGGGCGCATCGGGCAGCTTTCAGCGACTGAAGCAGTCCGTCGCTCTTGTCAATGAAATGAATGCGGATCTTGTTTGCCTGGCAGGGGATATTTTCAATGACGATTTTCATTCCGTGGAAAACCCCGACGAGGTAAAAGCGCTTCTTTCTTCTCTCTCCTCCCGCTACGGTGTCTATGCCGTTCTCGGCAATCACGACAGCGGCGACACCCTTCACAAAATGAGAGCCTTTCTGGAGGAATCGGAAGTAAAGCTTCTTCTTGATGAAGCAGTGACCGTAGACGGAAAATTCGTACTGGCAGGCAGGCTGGATCTCCGCCCCATCGGCAAGACCGAGGGGCTTTCCCGGGGAGAGCTCTCCTCCTTCCTTCCCGAAACGCATCTCCCCGTCATCGTGATGGATCACAACCCGAGAGAAGCGGAGAAGTACGGAGAAAAGATTTCCCTCGTCCTTTCGGGTCACACCCACAAAGGACAGATCTTCCCCGGTAGCCTCATCACCGACGCGATGTACACCGTGGATTACGGGCTCTACCAAAAAGATGCCGCCTCGCCGTTTGTCGTGGTATCCTCAGGCGCAGGTCTTTGGGGTCCCCCTATGCGGGTAGGCACGCAAAACGAAGTGGTGGAAATCCTGTTTTCATTACAATAATCTATTTCTACTGTTTTTCGGCGAAAGATACGCTCTTTCGCCGATCTTTTTGCCCGTTTTTCTGAACTATCAGTAGAGTTCACAAAAAAGAAACATATTATTCTACCGATAAGAGAGTTTTATTCTTGACATTGTATGTGAATTTCCATATAATAATAACAATTTGTGTAAAAAACAACACGATGAACAAAAGGAGTAATTTATTATGAATCGCGTTTACAATTTTTCCGCAGGACCCTCTATGCTTCCTCTCTCCGTTCTGGAGCAGGCGGCAAGTGAAATGACAAATTACGGCGGCTCAGGCATGAGCGTTATGGAAATGAGCCACCGTTCCAAAGCATACGACGCCATCATTCGTGAAGCTTTTGATACCTTCCGCAGAGTGATGAACGTTCCCGACAATTACAAGATCCTCTTCTTGCAGGGCGGCGCTTCCACCCAGTTTGCCGCTGTTCCCCTGAACCTGATGAAGACCGGCAAGGCCGATTATATCGTCAGCGGCGAATTCAGTGGCAAGGCATACAAAGAAGCCAAGAAATACGGCGATGCAAAGCTCGTTGCCACCAGTGAAGATACCGTTTTCGACCGTATCCCCAAATTCACCAAAGCAGATATTCGCCCCGATGCCGACTACGTTCACATCTGTATGAACAACACCATCTTCGGCACCCACTACAATAACCTTCCCGATACGGGCGACGTTCCCCTGGTTTGCGATATGTCCAGCTGCATTATGTCCGAGCCTGTGGATATTTCCCGCTTCGGCCTGATTTATGCAGGCGCTCAGAAGAATATCGGACCTGCAGGTCTTACCGTCGTTATCGTTCGCGAGGATCTTCTGGGCAATGCCCGTCCCGAAACTCCCACCATGCTGGATTACGCCATTATGGCAGATAAGGATTCCATGTACAATACTCCCCCCTGCTACGCCATTTACATTGCAGGATTGGTATTCAAGTGGGTGGAAAACCTCGGCGGCGTAGAAAAGATGCATGAGATCAACAAAAAGAAGGCAGAGCTGCTTTACAAGACTCTGGAAGAAACCAAAGTCTTCGCTCTCCACGCGCAGAAAGAGGATCGCTCTCTGATGAACGTAACCTTCCGCACGGGCGACGCCGATCTTGATAAGAAATTCGTTACCGAAGCCGCGGCCGAGGGCCTCGTTTCTCTGGCAGGTCACCGCAAGGTAGGCGGTATGCGCGCTTCCATTTACAACGCTATGCCCACCGAGGGTGTAGAAAAGCTTTGCGCTTTCATTCGCAAATTTGATGCGGAAAACCGCAAAGCGTGAAAAAAATTCAAAAAGGGGTATACAAAATGAAAATTAAGTTGTATAATAAAATCGCAAAATGCGGTCTTGATATGCTCCCCCAAACCTTTGAGATTGGGGAAGATATGGCCGAAGAAAACGGCATTGTTGTCCGTAGTGCCGATCTGCACAGCGTAGAATTTCCCGCAAGTCTTTCCGCCATCGCAAGAGCAGGCGCAGGCGTGAATAATATTCCTTTGGATGTATGCACCGAAAAGGGTATCACCGTATTCAATACCCCCGGCGCCAATGCCAATGCAGTAAAAGAACTGGCTCTTGCCGCCCTTCTTCTCTCCTCCCGCCGTGTAAAGGCAGGTATGGACTGGGCGGAAACTCTCGCAGGCGATCCCGATGCCGCAAAGAAAGTTGAAAAAGAAAAGAGCCGCTTTGTAGGTCCCGAGCTTCTGGGTAAGACCCTGGGTGTTATCGGCCTCGGCGCCATCGGCGGTATGGTAGCAAACGCCGCCGCAGGTCTTGGTATGAAGATCCTCGGCTACGATCCCGTTCTCAGCGAAGCCGCTGCAAAGGCGCTGGATCCTACCGTAGAAAGAACTGAAGAGCTTGACCGCATCTTCAAAGAGAGTGACTACATCACCGTTCACGTACCTTCTCTTCCCACCACCCGCGGAATTCTTTGCAAGAAGAATCTTGAGGGAGCCAAAGACGGTGTCCGTCTTCTCAACCTTGCAAGAGCTGATCTTGCCGTAGATGAAGACATTCTTGAGCTTCTTCAGTCGGGCAAGGTAGCAAGCTACTTTACCGATTTCCCCACCGCAACTCTTGCAGGCAAAGAGGGGGTTCTCGCAACTCCTCACCTGGGTGCGTCCACTCCCGAAGCGGAAGATAACTGCGCCATTATGGCTTGCCGTCAGCTTGCCGATTACCTCTTGAACGGTAATATTAAAAACAGCGTGAATATGCCCTGCCTTTCCCTTCCCCGTGAAGGCGAATACCGCGTGGGTATCTTCTATCAAGCAGAAGCCGCTACCGAAGCCGCCCTCGCTGAGGCAGTCTTCGGTGCAAACGTAGCCAAGGCGGTAAGAAAAGACGTCGGCTATATGCTCTGCGACAGCAAAACCCCCATCAACCTTGAAAAGATCAATACGGTAGGAGGCGTCATTCGTACCATCTCCTACTGAAATAAGGAGATAGTATGCCTCTGACCCGCAGAAAAGAAAGAGAAATCGCTTTCCAGATGCTCTTTGCCGCCCAGTTCTCCCCCGAGGAGGAAACGGCAAAGCTTTACGACACCCTCATTGAGGAGCAGGAAGAAGCGGCAAAGGAAAGTGAATACATCAAAACGGTGTTTTGCGGCGCTCGGGACTATGCCCCCGAAGCCATAGCAAAGATCGAAGAAAATGCAAAGGGCTGGAAGATCGGACGCCTTTCCAAGGCCACCTTAACCGTCCTTCAGCTTGCCATTTTTGAGATAGACAAAATGGATTCCGTTCCCGAAAAAATTGCCATCAACGAAGCTGTGGAATTGGCAAAGAGCTTTTGTGAGGACGGTGCAAAAAAATTCGTCAACGGTATTCTCGGCGCCGTAGCAGGCAAGTAAAATGGCCTGCGGCGTATTCATCGGGATCGATACCAGCAATTATACGACTTCGGCGGCAGGGCTTTGCTCTGACGGCGAAGTCTTTTGCGCAAAGCGGCCTCTTTTGGTTCCCCAAGGTGCAAGGGGAATGCGACAGAGTGACGCTTTGTTTTGTCATACAAGGGACTTAAAAGAAGTTTTGAAAACGCTCTTTTCCGAGATGCGCGAGAAAAAAGGAGAGCTTACGGTGCTGGGCGTTGCCGCATCAAGCACCCCCCGCCGCGTGGAAGGCTCTTATATGCCCTGCTTTCTGGCAGGTGTCAGCGCCGCCGCGGCAATGGCAGAGGGCTGCAATGTCCCTTATCTTTGCTTTTCCCATCAGGAGGGACATATTGAAGCAGTGCGACTGGGTGCGGAAAAAGAGGGAAAAATTCTTCCCCAAGGGCCCTTTCTCGCCTTTCACCTGTCCGGCGGCACCACCGAGCTTCTTCTTGTTGAAGAAGACGGCGCAAGATACAAAGCAGAGCTTCTTGCCGAGGTGCTGGATCTTACGGTGGGACAGCTCATTGACCGCAGCGGTGTCAAATTGGGACTGCCTTTTCCCGCAGGCGCGCCCTTGGAAGAGCTTGCAAAAAAGAGCAACAAAAAATTTCGTGTGAAAATCCCCGTAAAGAACGGGGGAATCAATCTTTCCGGCTTTGAAAACCGCTTTGACAAAATGCTGAAAGACGGCGAAAGCCCCGAAAACGCCGCCGCCTTTATTTTCGCCGTGGCTCAGGAAGCGGTGAAAGCTCTCCTTGCCATTGCAGGAAGAGAGAATCTGCCCGTTTTGTTTTCCGGCGGTGTTTCCTCCTCGGAAATTCTGAAAAATGCCTTTTCGGGGGAAAAATATTTCTTTGCGCCCCCCGTCTACTCTGCCGACAATGCCATGGGAATCGCTTCCCTGTGCAGGAAAGGAGTGTAATATGGATCCCTTTCAGGAAAATTCTCAAGCCCTTACCGTTACAGGGCTGAATGAATACATCAAAAACAAACTGGAGAGCGACTATCTTTTAAATAACATTCTCGTCAAAGGAGAGATCTCCAATTTCGTCAACCATTACAAAACCGGCCACTTTTACCTTTCCCTGAAGGACGAGGGCGGCGTCATTCGTGCAGTGATGTTCCGTATGCACGCCTCAAAAATTCCTTTCGTTCCCGAAAACGGAATGAAGGTGATCTGCCGCGGCCGAGTTTCCTCTTACGTAAAGGACGGACAGTATCAGCTGTATATTTCCGAAATGCAGCCCGACGGCATCGGCGCTTTATACATTGCCTTTGAGCAACTGAAAAAGAAATTAGAGACCGAGGGTCTTTTTGATCCTGCCTATAAAAAGCCCCTTCCCAAATATCCCAAGAAGATCGGCATCATCACCAGCCCCACGGGCGCTGCCGTCAGGGATATGATCCACGTTTCCGGAAGAAGATTTCCCCTGGCAGAGCTTTGCCTCTACCCCAGCCTGGTACAAGGGGACGGCGCTCCGAAGCAGCTCATTGAGGGAATCCGCTGTTTTAATGAATTTTACCCCGTAGATCTTATCATTTTAGGCCGCGGCGGCGGAAGCCTGGAGGAGCTTTGGGCGTTTAACGATGAAAATCTTGCCCGGGCCATTTTCGCTTCCCGTATTCCCATCCTTTCCGCCGTAGGTCACGAAACCGACTTTTCCATCAGCGATTTCGTTGCCGATCTCCGCGCCCCCACCCCCTCGGCGGCGGCAGAGGTTGCCCTCCCCGAAACGGGAGAGGTGAAGAGAAAGCTTCACAACGTTATTGACCGTATGTCCCTTTCTCTGGAAATGCAACTGAAGGCCTTGCGGGATCGTGTAGAAATTCTCTCTAAAAGCCGTTCCCTTTCGGGAATGATGAATCTTGTGGACGACCGCAGAATGTTCCTTGCCACTCTGGATCGGGAAATGGAAAACGCCATGGCAAATATTCTGCAAGAAAAAAAGAGTATTCTTTTGCAAAAGGCGGCATCTCTCGATGCCCTCAGCCCCTTGGCGGTACTCACCCGCGGGTACAGCGCCGTATTCAATGAAAAAGGACAAACCGTATCTCAAAAGAAAAACCTTTCCGTAGGGGACAAAGTCACCCTCCGTCTTTCCGACGGTTCGGCAAAGGCAGAAATTCTGGAGGTAGAAAAATGAGTGAAAAAAACGAAAAAAGCTTTGAGGAAATGCTTCGCAGATTAGAGGAGATCGTCCGTGCTCTCGACAGCAAGGATACCCCTCTGGATACTTCCCTTTCCCTCTTTGAGGAGGGCGCAGGTCTTGTGCGCCTTTGCACGGAGAAGCTGGACCTTGCTCAGCAGAAAGTCACCCTTCTTACCCAAAACGGAGAAACCGTTACGGAAAAACCCTTCGTAGGCGGAAACTGAGATGCGCTTTCTCACAAGCGATGAAGTAAAGCGCCTTTCCCCGGAGGAAGCGGCAAAATACTGCAACGCTCTCCGTGCTTTTCTCATCAAAAGCGTTTCGGTAACGGGAGGCCATCTGGCAAGCAATCTGGGCATTGCGGAGATCAGTTTGGCCCTTGTCCGCTGCCTTTCTCTCCCTGAGGAAAAGGTCATTTACGATACGGGCCATCAAAGCTATATCCATAAGCTTCTCACAGGCAGAGGCGCGGATTTTGCCTCTCTCCGCAGCTTCGGCGGCATTTCCGGCTTTCCCCGCAGAGAGGAATCGGAGTTTGATGCCTTCGGCACCGGCCACAGCGGCACGGGCATTTCTGCCGCCCTTGGCTTTGCCAAGGCAAACCGCCTTTTGGGAAAGAAAGACTTTACCGTTGCCGTCATCGGAGACGGCTCCTTTACGGGCGGTATGGTCTTTGAGGCGCTGAATAATATTTCCCCGCACGACAGGCTCATCATCATTTTAAATGATAACGGCATGAGCATCGGAAAAAGCGTGGGCGCATTAAAAGGAGCTCTCAACCGTATGCGCACCCGCGGCTATTATAAATTCAAGGGTGATGTGCAAACGGCGCTGGAGAGCATTCCCCTCGTCGGTAAAGAGCTTGCCGAGGTGGCAAAAAAAGCAAAGGATACCGTAAAAAAGAGCGCCCTGCCCATGGGCAATCTCTTTGAGCAGTACGGCCTTCACTACTTCGGCCCTGCAAACGGAAACGATCTCGGCACCGTAGAGTTTTTACTCCAGGAAGCCAAAAAGAAAAACGGTCCCTCCCTCATTCACCTTTGCACCAAAAAGGGCAAGGGTCTTCCCGAAGCAGAAAAGAATCCCAGCCGTTTTCACGGCCTTTCCCCTGCCAAAAAAGAGAAAAAAGAATCTCAAGGTCTCTCTTTTTCCAAGATATTCGGAGATACTCTCTGCCGCCTTGGGGAAGAAGATGAAAAGATCGTCGCTATCACCGCCGCCATGGAAGACGGCGTAGGCCTTGGGGATTTTGCAAAAAAATTCCCTCATCGTTTTTTTGACGTGGGCATTGCCGAGGAGCATGCCGTCACCTTTGCCGCAGGCCTTGCCGCCGCAGGACTGAAGCCCTGCTTTGCGGTATACTCCACCTTCTTCCAGCGCTCCTACGATCAGCTTCTCCACGATGCGGCGCTGCAAAAGCTTCCCATTACCGTCTGCCTTGACAGAGCAGGCATTTCGGGAGAAGACGGAAGCACCCACCACGGCCTTTTTGACGTGGCAATGACCCTTCCCATTCCCGGAGTGAAAATTTACGCACCCACCACGGAAAAAGAATTGGAAAGCGCTTTGAAAAAAGCTTTTGCAGAAACAGAAAGCCCCTCGGTGATCCGCTATCCCAAGGGCGAAACCTCCCTTTTCACGGAAGAAGCCTTTCCCTTGGAATGTGAAATTGAGAAGAAAGATTTCGGCTCGGACCCGAAGATCTGTGTGGTAAGCTACGGCAGAACCCTGGAAAACTGCCTGAAAGCCGCCGAAAACGCCTTGGCAGAAGGCATTTCTGCAAGAGTAATTCGCTTCGGTATGCTGAAAGGCTATTCCCCCTTATTTCTTTCCCAATATATCCCTCAAAACGCAAAGCTTCTTCTGGTGGAAGAAGGCATTGAGGAAGGCGGCTTCGGCCAAAGCCTTCTCTGCCAGCTTGCAGAGGAAAACATATCCTTGAACCAAACGAAAATTCTTGCCGTCAGGGAAAGCTTTGTTCCCCACGGCAGTCAGAAGGAGCTTTTAAAGCTCTGCGGTCTTGATACGGACGCCATTGAAAAGGAGTTGAAACACCTTGCCGAGACTTGATGTCTATCTTTTGAACGAGGGCTTTGCCCGCAGTCGCAGTCTTGGTGCAAAGCTTGTAAAATCCGGCTTTGTTTACGTCAACGGAAAGCAAGCGGAAAAGCCTTCTCTGGAAATTTTTGAAGATGATCGGGTGGAAATTTTGGAAAACGCCCTCACCCGCTACGTTTCCCGCGGCGGACTGAAACTGGAAGCGGCACTGAAAGAATTTGAAGTTTCTCCCGAGGGCTTTGTCTGTGCCGATATCGGTGCTTCCACAGGCGGCTTTACCGATTGCCTCTTGCAGCACGGCGCCGCCAGAATCTACGCTGTGGATTCGGGCACGGATCAGCTTCACCCCTCTCTGAAGGAAAACAGCCTTGTCGTGTCCATGGAAAACGTCAACGCCCGCTTTCTGGATGAAAGCCACCTCCCGCCCGTAGATCTTGTGGTGATGGACGTTTCCTTTATTTCCCAAAAACTTTTATACCCTGCCGTGATGAAAATTCTGAAGGAAAAGGGCATTTTCATCTCCCTCATCAAGCCTCAATTTGAAGTAGGGCTTGAGAATATCGGCAAAGGCGGCATCGTCCGTCAGGAAAAAGCGCGGCTGGAATGTATTGACACTCTCCGCGCCGCCGCAGAAAAAATCGGCCTTGTTTTAGAAAAGACCTGCCCCTCCCCCATTACCGGCGGAGATGGCAACGTAGAATATCTGGGCTTTTTCCGTAAGAAGTCAAGAAAGGAGTCGGAATGAAAACAATCAGCCTTTACCCCAACCCTAAGCGGGACGAGAATTTTTCCTGTACCCGCCGTCTGATAGGCCTTCTGGGAGAATTGGGAAATCCCGTGCTTCTTTCTCAGGAATTGGAAGCCTGTTTTCCCGAAGAAAAAGAGAAGATCACCTTTGTTCCCGAAGATGAGCTTTTCACTAAGGGTGACGCCCTCATTACCTTAGGGGGGGACGGTACCATTTTATCCGTCGCAAGCCGTGCCGCCAAAACAGGGATCCCCGTGCTGGGCATCAATTTAGGCAATATCGGCTTTATGGCAGGGCTGGAAAAAGAAGATCTTGACCGCCTTCACCTTTTAAAGCCTGAGGATTTTACCGTTTCCGAACGAATGATGCTCTCTTGCCGCGTGGGCGAGGGAAAAACCTTTTACGCCCTTAATGAAATCGTCATTTCCTCGGAAAAAGGCTTTCATATCGTAGAATTGGATCTCAAGGCAAGCGGCAGAGAATTAACGAAATTCCGTGCAGACGGCCTGATCTTCAATACCCCCACAGGTTCTACCGGCCACGCCTTTTCCGCAGGAGGCGCCGTCATTGATACTAAGCTTGATTCCATCGGTGTCAAGGCCATCACCTCATATATGCTCATCAACGCCCATCATATGCTCTTTTGCCCCGAAACCATATTTTCCGCGGAGAATATCCGCACGGCAGGCGGCAGCGCTACCCTTTGCGCAGACGGCAAAGAAATTGCCTTTTTAAAGGAAACGGATACCATTACCGTGGAACGGGCTTCTCGCCGATTGAAGCTTTGCTTCCTGGGCGAAAAAAGCAATCTGGAAGTTTTCTTCCGTAAATTTTAAGGAGAAAGAATGAAAAACGAGCGTCAGCTGAAGATCCTTTCCATCATTTCCGACCGCGCCATTCACACCCAGGAGGAATTGAAGGACGCCCTCCTTGCCGAGGGATATAACGTTACCCAAGCCACCGTTTCCCGTGATATCAAATATTTGCGTCTGCAAAAAATTCCCGGGGAAGACGGTCAGATCCGCTACGCCCTGCAGCCTACGGAGGAAGCTCGCCGCGAGGAAACTCTGGAGAGATACCGTCAGGTTCTGCAGCAGGTTTTGGTCAGCGCCGTTCCCGCAGGAAACATTGCCTGTGTGAAGACCTTATCCGGTACGGCAAGCGCCGCCGCGGCAGCCTTGGAATCCACCTTATATCAGAATATCATCGGTACTCTGGCAGGAGATGATACCCTCCTTTGCCTTTTTGCCAATGAAAACGCTGCCATGGAATTTTGTCAGCACATCAATCTTCGCTATATCAAAAACTAATCAAAGGAGAAGCCTATGCTCAGCCAGATCTTTGTAAACGATCTTGCTCTTATCCGCCGCCTTTCCATGGATATGGAGGGAGGCTTTTCCGTGTTGACCGGTGAAACAGGCGCGGGAAAAAGCCTTGTGCTGGATTCCCTCGGTCTTTTCCTCAATTCCTCAGGCGCCAAGGATCTGGTGCGCCGCGGGGAAGAAAAGCTTACGGTTTCCCTCTTTTTTACCGAGCCGCAGGAAAACGTAAAGCAGCGCCTTGGTGAAATTTGCCCCGAAGAAAACGGAGACGACGGGATCCTCCTTTCCCGCACCGTGTACGCAAGCGGAAAGAGCGTGTGCAAGATCGGTATGAAAACCGTTCCTTTTTCCATGGTATCTTCCCTTGCAGAAGAGCTTCTTGCCATTCACGGTCAGCACGACAGCGGCGGCCTTTTGGACGAAAAGAAGCACCTTGACTATCTGGACAGCTCCCTTTCTCCCGAGGGGCAGACTGTTTTCAAAGAATACAAAAGCCTTTACACCCTTTGGCACGAGGCCAAGGAAAAGCTTTCTGAGTTAAAAACTGCCCAGGAAAGCGACGGGGAAATGGCGCCTCTTTACGATTTTCAGATGAAGGAGATCGCCGCCGTCAAACCCAAAGAGGGAGAAGAAGAGGCGCTGGAGGAAAGACTTCAGTATCTCCAAAGCTTTGAAAAGCGCCACGGCGCACTTTTCACTGCCCACCGCGCTCTGGACGGCGGTGAAAAAGGAAAAGGCGCTCTTTATCTTCTGGAAGCCGCCGCAAGGAAGCTGGAAGCGGCAGGCTCGGAGGAGGACAAAGCCCTTTCCGATGAACTTTATGAAATCCTCCATCGGGCAAAGGAGATCCGCGATACCTTAACGGACGATCTTTCCTCCCTGGGGGGAGAAAATCCCGAGGAAGAACTGGAACGGGTACAGAAAAGACTCAGTCAGCTCTTCCGCTTAAAACAAAAATATAAAAAGGATATTCCACAGATCCTCCGTTACTACAGCGAGATCCGAGAGAAAAAGGCCTTGACTGTTTCCCGAAAAGATGATATAAAAAGACAGGAAAAAGAGCTGAGGGAAAAGGAAACCGCCCTTCTTGCCGCAGGGGAAAAGCTAACATTCTTCCGAAAAAAGGCGGCGGAGGAATTGGAAAAAGCCATTCACTCCACCCTTCATTTCCTGGATATGCCGAAAATGCGCTTTTCCGTGGAGTTTTTGACACTCGGTGAACCGAGCAGTGAGGGCATGGAAAAGCTGCGCTTCGTCATTGCAGCCAATACCGGGGAAGGGCTCAAGCCCCTGGCAAAGGTTGCCTCGGGAGGAGAGCTGAGCCGTATTATGCTCTCTCTCCAATTAAAGCTGGGCAAAGCCAAAGATGCCGATACCCTCATTTTTGATGAAATTGATACGGGAATATCCGGCGCCACGGCGCAGAAGATCGGCGTATGCCTGAAGACCCTGTCCGAGAGAAAGCAGGTGATTTGCGTCACCCACTCGGCGCAGGTAGCCACCCTTGCCGATCAGCACTACCTTGTGGAAAAGAAAGAGGAAGACGGCAGAACGGAAACCTCCCTTACTCTCCTGGATCCCAAGGAAAGCCTGAAAGAAAACGCAAGACTCCTTGGCGGCAAGACCGTTTCGGGAGATGCCGAAAAAGCAGCCCTCGCCCTTCGGGAAGAAGGTCAGCGGGAATGGCAGCTGTGGCGACATGAATTTTCATAAAAAAGAAGATAGAGAATAAATCAATAAAAGGAAGGCAAACACAATGGGAATTTACGAAGAATTGCAAGCAAGAGGGCTCATCGCTCAGGTAACGGATGAAGAAGAGATCCGCGAACTGATCAATCGCGGCGGCGCCCGTTTCTATATCGGATTTGACCCCACGGCGGATTCTCTCCACTGCGGTCACTTTATGGCGCTCTGCCTGATGAAAAGACTGCAAATGGCAGGCAACAAGCCTGTGGTCCTCGTCGGCGGCGGTACCGGCTATATCGGCGACCCCTCCGGCAGAACGGATATGCGTTCCATGATGACCCCCGAAACCATTCAGCACAACTGCGACTGCTTTAAGAAGCAGATGGAAAAATTCATTAAATTCGGTGATGACGATGCCATTCTCGTCAACAATGCAGACTGGCTTCTGAAGCTGAATTACATTGACCTGCTCCGCGAGGTAGGCGCTCACTTCTCCGTGAATAATATGCTCCGCGCAGAGTGCTACAAGCAAAGAATGGAAAAGGGTCTTTCTTTCCTGGAATTCAACTATATGATCATGCAGTCCTACGACTTCTACTACCTCAGCGAAAAGTACGGCTGTAATATGCAGTTCGGCGGTGACGATCAGTGGTCCAATATGCTCGGCGGTACGGAGCTGATCCGTAAAAAGACCGGCAAGGACGCTTACGCTATGACCATCACCCTCCTTCTCAACTCCGAGGGTAAGAAAATGGGCAAAACCCAGTCCGGTGCCGTTTGGCTGGACCCCAATAAGACAAGCCCCTTTGAATTTTATCAGTACTGGAGAAATGTCGGCGATAAGGACGTATTGAAGTGTATCCGTATGCTCACCTTCCTGCCTTTGGAAGAAATTGATAAAATGGACGGCTGGGAAGGCAGTCAGCTGAACGAAGCCAAGGAAATTCTCGCTTACGAGCTCACCACCCTGGTTCACGGCAAGGAAGAAGCAGACAAAGCAAAAGAAGCTTCCCGCGCCCTCTTCGGCGGCGGCGGTAACAATGAAAATATGCCTACCCACGCTCTCAGCGACGCTGACTTTACCGATGGCGGCATCAATATTATGGACCTCCTTGTAAAAGCAGGCCTTTGCCCCTCCAAGGGGGAAGCGAGAAGACTGATTCAGCAGGGCGGTATTACCGTTCGTGATGCTAAGGTTACGGATATTGCCACCACCTACGCCGCAGGGGAATTTGAAAGCGAATTCATTCTCCGCAAAGGCAAAAAAGTATTCATTAAGATCACCAAGTAATATGAGAGATTATAAAAAGGAAACAGAAGAAAGAGTCGCTTTTATCCGCCATCTTCTGGAAGAAAGCCACTGTAGCGGCATCGTATTCGGCAATTCCGGCGGAAAGGACTGCGCCCTTGTGGGAATCCTCTCCAAAATGGCGTGTGACAACACCGTCAGCGTGATGATGCCTGCAGGCTCCAAGATCAATCTCACCACCGATCTTGAGGATGCCCGCGCCCTTTGCGATACTTTCCACATCGAAAACCGTCTGGTGGATCTTGGCGAAACGAAAGAGGCCCACATTGCCGCTCTCAGCAAGGTGACCGATCTGAATTCTCAAGCTTTGACCAACATTGCCCCCCGTCTTCGTATGACTACCCTCTACGCCATCGGCGCCGCCGAAGGCAGACTGGTGGCAGGCACGGGCAACCGCAGCGAACGCTATATGGGTTATTTTACCAAATGGGGCGACGGCGGATGTGATTTCAATCCCATCTCCGATCTGACCGTTGGCGAAGTGTACGAATTTCTTCGCTATCTGGGTGCGCCGAGATCCATCCTTGAAAAAGCTCCCTCCGCAGGACTTTTTGAGGGACAGACCGATGAAAAGGAAATGGGTGTTACTTACCGCGCCATTGATGAATATATCCTCACCGGCAAAGCAAGTGACGAGGATCGCGCCATCATTGACCGCTACCACGCCCGCGCTCAGCACAAGCTGAATCCCGTTCCCATGTTTGAAACCTATAAAAAATAAAGAAAAGCCGATCTTCCGATCGGCTTTTTTCGTATTCGTATCCTTTTTCGTATCCTTTCGCAGACCTTTTTTGAAAAAAAGGTCCGCACCCCAAAAAACTTTTCGAATTTGGAATATAAGGGAAATTTGCCTTTCCGAGGGAAAGGCTTCCTCAAGAGCCGCCCTCCGAGAGGGAGGGGGACCGCTTGCGGTGGAAGGAGCCTGCGAGAGTTGAAAGTTAGAAGAAAATGGGGATATCACGCAGAAAACATAAAGTCTGTTCGCTATATCCTCACTATGTAAAAATCACGAATTTGCGCGGGCTCCTATCGTCTTCGCTTCGCGAATCCACTTCGCTGCTGCATAAGTTCCGCCTAGCCAATCGGCCTGCGCCTTTGGCTTGCCCTCTTGGGGCGTCACGCTACCTCCCGGAGGGAAGCTTTTTATATCTTTCTTCGGAAAGTTTTTCGGGGTGTGGGGCGGCTTTTTCAAAAAAGCCCCACATATAAAAAATAGCCTTTTGGTGCAAAAGGCTTCCTTATCGTTTTCCAACGGAAAACACATCACTTGCCCGTCAGGGCACACATCATTCGCAAAGCGAACATCACTTGCCCCAAAGGGGCATACATCACTAAAAAAAGACGGCGAGAAGCCGTCTTTTTTTCTACGCCCGCCACAGCCGTGTGAAGGGAAGTGAAAAACCCCGAAAAATCCAGGGCGGTGCCCTCTCTCTGACTTCTGTGCTACCAGCATCGCCCGAAGGCGGAGGTCTGCAGCCGCTTCGAGAAGACGGGCTCCAATTTCAACTTGTGGGTTTTTGATCGCCTCCATCACGTGAAGGGCAGGAAAAGTTTTTTATTTTTCTTCGATTTCGTCCAGATCGTATTCTTCCATCATTTCATTGTCGAAAGCATCGGCAACACGATCGAATTCATCGTCATCGTCAATGGTAATGAGAACTTCTTCGCCGTCCTCAACCACTGCCTTCAAAATGATGTACTCATCTTCCGCACCGTCTACCGCAACCAGAGCGTAATACTCACATCCGTCCAGCTCCATCGTGCCGATGACGTCAAAATCTCTCTCAACGCCTTCCTCATCGGTGAGAGTCACGCGAGCAGGTTCCAATTCGTTCAGTTCCATATCTTTTTCGCTCATAATAAGCCTCCTTAGAAATGATTATTTCCGCTAATAGTTATTGTATTCGTTTTTTCCCTTGCCGTCAAGGGTTTTTCCGTTTTCAGCCGATCTTCGACAATACGAAATCGCCCATCTTTTCCTTGGCGATAACGCTCTTGTGTCTTTCGGGAAGCTTTTCCAGTTCCCCAAG
>JAZSDQ010000024.1:0-2675 GCA_045531235.1 Eubacteriales bacterium | reverse complement strand
GTATCAAAATCAATTCCGTTGAATTTCATTTTCATTTCCTCCAAAAATCAAATATTATCTTTACTATATGAAAAATCGGCAAAAACGCCATCGTTCTTTTAATAAAATATGCTTCATTTTAATCCTCGCAAAAAACAAAATGCCCCGAACGGAATCCGTTCGGGGCGAATCAGCTTTCGATCCGCGGTACCACCCGCATTCGCCGAATCCTCGGCGCACTTACCGTGTACTAACATACACTCCCCGGATAACGGTGGGAGCCGTCTTCCCTACTTAAATACTTTCAGGTTGCCCTCGCAAGTCCATTCGCCCATTCACTCTTTACCGCAATCTCACCGTCTGCGGCTCTCTTGGAAAGAGGAAGAAAGGGGTACTACTCTTGCTCCTCGGTTTTTTTCAGTATAGCAAAGAGAACTTTTTTTGTCAACAGTTTTCTTCGAACGCAATTTCCCCTGCTCTTTTGCAGATATCATCGGGAGTCAGGGCATTGTTTTCTTTTAAAAAGGTCATCATTTTCTGAGCCTTTTCTTCTTTTGTCAGTACGAGCATCACGGAAAAAATATCCTCTCTGGGAAGGCCTTTTTCCATTAAAAGCTGTATGAGATCATTCTGCCACGACGAAAAAGCCATATTATACTCCGTAAACGATCATACCGAAAACCGCCGCAAAAGCAATGGATAGGATCGGAGAGATCGGTTTCTTTTTCCACAGACGCCAAAGGCTTCTGATGGCAAAAACGATGGCAAACATAATGACGGTACGGATCTCAGGTACGAGCTTTTCCGTAAAGCCTTCGGAAAATGCAGTATTGATATAAGGAACAAGGCCGGAAAGCAGAAAATACACGCCGGTAGAAAGGATAATGCCCACCACGCAAGGTTTAATGGTATCCAGTACGGTGCGGGTGCCTTTCTTTTCCATAAAACCTTTCAGTAGACTTGCAATGAGAAGAATGATAACAAAGGAAGGGGTAATTGCGCCGAGGGTTGCGCAAAACGCGCCAAACGCTGCGGAGATGCCACTGCCTCCTGCCACGGTACCTACGTAGGTTGCCGTATTAACCATAATAGGTCCGGGAGTAGACTCGGCTACACCGATGATATAGGAAAACATATCGCTGTCCACGCCCATCCAAGGGTTGGCAGTAATGGCATCACGAATCAAGGGGATGGCGCCGTAACCGCCACCGAAAGTGAAAAGGCCTACCTTAAAGAACTCCCAATACAAACGAAGAAAGATCATTTATCTTCTCCTTTCTTTCCGATAACCTGGACGCCGTAGCATACGAGGCCGATTACAGCGGAAATGAGAATGAGATAAATGGAAGAAAAAGAGAAAATGCCAAAATTCACTGCCATCATTACTGCAAAGCAAGCGCTGAAAATGGCAATGGGAAGAGGCTTTTTCTTCATCTTTTTGAACATTTTCCAGCCGGCGGCAAAGATCAGAAAAGCCACCGCAGCCTTAATACCGCGGAACGCATTGGCAACCCAAGTGATGGCAAGAAAATTTTCAAGAAACATTGCAATGATAAAGATGATCACAAGGGAAGGAAGCACAACACCGGAGGTTGCCATAAAAGAGCCGAGAACACCGCCGACCTTATAGCCGACGAAGGTTGCAGTGTTGATGGCAAGAGGTCCGGGAGTTGATTCCGCAATGACGGTAATATCCATCATTTCATCGTGACTCAGCCATTTTTTCTCGGAAACCACTTCATTTTCAATAATGGAGATCATAGCGTAGCCGCCGCCAAAGGTGAACGCGCCAATCTTCAAAAAAGTAAGAAAGAGCTGTCTTAGTGTTTTCGTCATAGAGCACCTTCCTCCTTTAAATATTCTTCCAAAATTTCTGCCGCACCCTGAACGATACGGGCACAGGGACGGGCGGCGTAATATTCTGCCGTACGGGGAGACGCCGTGCCTCCCGCTTCCGCCTGATTCTTTAAAAGTTCCCGGCAGACGAGGGTGCCGAAACGGCTGCGGAAACGCTCGCCGAGAGCCTGTACCCGAGGATAAAGCAGATCCTTTTCCGGATGATCGGCACTATCGTAACCGAAAACAAGGCCAAGGATTAGAGTGATTCCGCTAAACGCTCCGCAGACCTCTCTCATTCTGCCAAAGCCACCGCCAAAGGGTGATGCAAGGCGAAGCGCCTCTTTTTCATTGACACCGAAAAGCGGTGCGAAGGCACCGTAGACCGCCTGAGCACAATTACAGCCGTTCATAAACAATGATACGGCTTTTTCCACAGTGGGAGATAACAGCAATTCTTTTTCCATATAAACCTCAAAAAAATCTCCGGCAAAAGCCGGAGATTTTATTTTACTCTTCCTCAGAAGCGTCGTTATGGCAAGAGGCACATTCTTCGTCGAAGCACTCGTCCTCTTCTCCGCAGCAGCAACAATCATCGTCGCAATCATCAAAGCACTCACCAAAGAGTTCTTCTTCAACGTTGGTCAGATCTTCATCTACTGCTTCCATATATTCGTTGATGTCATCAACATCGTCCTGAAGCTCAGTGATCTCAAGAGCCATATCCTCAAGGATCTCAGCCATAAGGCCGATGATCTTTTCTTCTTTGGATTCTGCCTTGAATTCAAGGCCTTCCATCAGGCCCTTTAAATATGCAACTTTTTCAGTCAGTGTCATCATAACCCCTCCGATCAAACTCT
>JAZSDQ010000071.1:0-27796 GCA_045531235.1 Eubacteriales bacterium | reverse complement strand
AGTAACAGTTGCATGGCTGGCAGGCCAACCAAAAAATGCACTTGTGCGTCGCCAGTATTGTTTAGGGCTATGCCTGAAAATGAAATACCCCCCGTTTTACGGGGGGATATTTATTATGTACAAGTGAATGTCTACAATTCTTATTGTCTTTGTATATGTGTTTTTCTTTGAATAAATAGTGCTATTATTTTACTCCGCAATTTTTTATGCCATCATATATGCTTTGCTTTGTTCTTTATGTAAATACATGGCATGGTCTGCTTTTGCAAAGACATCTTTATAAACGTGGTCAATGGAAGGATCAAAAATGGAAATGCCTCTTGCAAGAGAAACGGGAATTCTGTTTTCGCACACGGTAATATAATCCTGTGAACAGGCTTCATCCAAAGATGCAAGAAGGTTGCGATAATTTTCGTAATCTTTTCCACTTAATAAAACTGCAAATTCATCGCCGCCGATTCTGAATACGGAACTGGTTTTGAAGGTGTTTGTTAAAATTTTTGCAGTATGTACGATAAGTTCATCGCCGATATCGTGGCCGAAACGGTCATTGGTCTGCTTCAGATTATTAATATCTGCCACCAATACGCCGAACTGAGGATTTCCGCAGTTGATCTCTTGATTGATTCTTGCGGTTGCCTCTGTATAGGCGGTGCTGTTTTTAATTCCGGTCAAGGAATCTCTGTATGCCAAAGCATTGATATAGGCGGTATACTCCTGCATTTTTTTATAGCTGTTGCTTAGTACCTTGGAGAGGGTACCCACCTCATCTTTGGAATTTGTGTGAATCTCACTGATTTCAACCGTATCGCCTGTAGAGATCTTTTCTGCCGCAGCAGTAAGGAGCTTTAGGGGCTTTGTAATTTTATTGGTCACGAATACTGTGTAGACGATGGCTCCTGCCAAAACCAAAAGAAAAGCCAAAATAATGTTTCCCATCATAGGGCGAATGTTTCTCTGGATATCCTTATATCCTGCTCTCAGTTCCAGATACATTCCGTTTTGCAGGGAAACGGTGGCCTTGGTGTGAGGCTCGTTGCCGTCTTCCTTATCTTGATTGTTGTATCTCGTTACGCCGTCGTTTGCAAGTAATACGGCATAGCCGTCTTCGTATACCGAAAGAGAATCAATTCGTTCGATCAAATATTCAAAATCCATATCAAAGCCGATGACACCAAGCAGTTCGGAATCTACGTATATAGGCATAGCATAGGAGATCAGCTGCTTGTTATGACCGGGGAAATAATATGGATTCAGCCAACCGGCCCTTCCTTCTTTGACGGGGGTATAATACCAACCTGCATTTTGTTCGTCGTTCTCAGCGTAATTGGAAAGATCTGTAATCTCCATTTCTTTGAAAGAATTATCCTTTTCCACCAAGCTGTAATAGCCGGTAGTGCCATTTGTGATTTTTGGGTTTATGCGAAGATAAAAGCCTTCGATCCCCTGGGTGTTCAAGGCGATTTCTGTGAACATTTTTTTGGTTTTTTCCAAATAGCTCTGAAGGAAGGCAGGATCCGAAACTTGATCGATGCTCTCGATTTCATCAAGGGCATAGTGTTCCATAACGGCAGTGGATTTGCTCACATCTCCCAAGGCATCATTCAGGATTGCTGCTTCCTTTTGTGCCACGTTGTTTAAAATTCTGTCTGCATCTTTATGCATAATTTCGTGGGTCGCGGTGACAGCTACGGTAGATACCAAAGCGGTGATTACCAATAAGCCTGCGATCACAACCGTTAAAATTTTCGCTTTAATTGATTTCATCCTTTTTTTCTCCTTCTTAAACGCCTGCAACATCAGTGATACTGCGGTAATAGCCTTCCAGAACGATCATTCCGTCGGCATTATTCACCCGCTTTCCACTCATGCGAATCATAGTGTCACCTAAAATTGGATGATGCCACAAAAATTGGAATTGTATGGCTTTCTCTCCGTAGATCATCTTGTTCAGATTTTCTTTGACAAAAGCAAAATGATCCGGAGGAATGTTGGAAATCCAATAATCAAAGCATTCCTTTGGGGTGTATTTGACATCTGTTGCCAAAATTTGTTCCATTGTTTCATCTATATGGAATTCGCAATGCTGATCTTCTTCTCTGATGCGCATAATCCAAAGGCCAACGCCATTTTCACGAAGAATATTTTTGGGATCAAAATGCAAAATACCCATTTTTTCCTTGAATTCATAAATCTTCTGAATAAAGGAAAGTCGATTTTGATACTCCGGAGCTTCCCGATTCATATAGGTGTTTTCGATGACTTGGGCGGTATTGGGCTTGTCAAAAAGATAGCCTTGGATCATATCCGGCAAAAGCAATTCCAATATGGCAAGCTCGCGGGTGTTTTCCACGCCTTCACAACAAGTTCGGATATCATTGCTTTTTGCAAATTCAATAACATTGCTGACAAGCTTGTGGTTATAGGTATCTTTTTCAATGCCTGCAACAAATACACGATCAATCTTGATTTCGTCTACATTTAACTGCTTTAAATATCCTAAATTGGAATATCCCGTTCCGAAGTCGTCAATGGCAAAATTGATGTTGGAGGCCCGAAGCTGCTTGAGAATGCTTTCCATTTGTTCGCTGTTATGCAGCTCTATAGACTCGGTGATTTCTACAGTCAGGGCCGAGCCGTCAAGTTTTACGTCTTTTAGGATTTTTATGACCTTTTCTGCCAAATGAATGTCTTCAAATTGCAAAGCGGAGAAGTTTACACTGACCCGAAGCTCAGGCACGGTGTTTCGCCATTTTTTGCACTGAAGGGCCGCTTGATGTAATACCCAAAGCCCGACTTCTTTAATCAGTCGGGACTGTTCTAAAACGGGAATAAATTCATCGGGGAAAACTTTTCCACGGGTTTTTGAATGATATCTCAATAACGCCTCTACACCGTAAAGAGCGTAATTTCCCGCGCGGACTTGCGGCTGGTAATAGATTTCAAAGCCTTCAAAACCGTTTTCTACGCTTTGTTTCAATTCTTCCAATAAAGCAAGGGTGGAAATCTTTTTGCTCAAATCTTCCGGAGAGAAAAACTCAATGCGATTGTTGGAAAGGCTTTTTGCCTTTTTCATTGTCATATTGATAGAGTCCAAAAGCTGGGTTTCGTCATAGAACAGCGCTTTATCAATAGGCACGGCGCTTGCGGTAAAGGTGCATTTTTCTTGCAGAGCTTCTTTGATGGACTCAAAAATATTTCTTACCTGATCTTCTGTTTTTTCATTCAAAATCACAGCGAAATAGTTGTGATCAATATGATAGGCGGCGCTGATCTTCGGATGATTTTCGCAGAATTCGCCAACCTCTTTTAAAAGATTATCCCCGTGCTGACGACCGTGGGAAAGATTGATGGCCGCCAGACCGTCAATATCCAAAAACATCAGGTAGCCGCTATTGTTTTTCAGCATTTCCTTCAGATCACTTCTTAATTTCACTTTGTTCCAAAGCCCGGTTAGGGGATTGAAGAGGTGCCTTAAGTTTTCTTCCGATACTCTGCCGATCATCAAATGGGGATTGTTTTCGTTGTCGTGAATGACGGTACCGTGACAATTGATCCACACCTTTTGACCGCTGCGATTGATCCAGCGGTAGTTCATATTGTGTGTATCTTTTTTGCCTTCTGCGATTTCGTTCAGGCTTTTCAAAACAGCTGCCCGATCGGCGGGGTGAATGATTTTTAACATTTCAGGCGTACTATTGGTTTCGCTGCCGTTTTTCCGAATATCGTAGTACTCGTCAATATCGCCGAAAAACCACCTTCTGTCAGCTTTGATATCCCAAATGAACAGATAGTCATCGGTTGATCGGTTGATGGTTTCAATCAGCTTGCAGGTGGTTTCAAAACCTGCGCTTGTTTTTAAAAAATTATCCATGATATTCTCCGTTATATTGAATCAGAGTAGCGTCCTCAACGCCGTCAAGATCACGAATCTTATCTAAGAAGAACATATCATTGTTTTTGCAGTAGATTTCCACTGCCATTTCGGTTTTTCCTTTGCGAACGGTCTTGGATTTGACAAAATATTTCATTTTTCCGAAGCAACGGATGATGTTGTCACCGGCTTCATCGCCGATATAATGAATGACAGCAATGTAAATGCGCCCTTTCTGCTGTTTGTGGTAAAACAGAACGATCATTATGATCATAACGATTGCCGACAGTAAAACCAAAAGGTACATTCCCGCGCCGGAAGTAATACCTGTGGTGATTGCCCAAAACAAATACAACAGATCCAGAGGATCTTTTACAGCGGTACGGAAACGCACGATGGAAAGTGCGCCTACCATACCCAAAGAAATTACGATGTTGGTACTGATTGCCAAGGTTACCATTGCCGTGAGCACTGTCATCCCCACCAAGGTAACGGCAAAGCTTCTGGAGTAGATTACGCCTACATAGAACTTGCTGTAAACAAAATAGATCAATGCACCCATCAGTACAGCCGTAATTAAGCCTAATGCAATATTTGTCAGGCTCGCTCCATCAAAGGCTCCCGACTCCAAAATTGATTTTTTGATAAAATCCTGCACGCTCATAATAATTCCCCCTGATTAATATTCATACCAGTATTTAAAGCTATTCATATATTCGGTCTTCTCATAGCAAAGGACATATTTGGATACCGCTGTGAATTCCGACGCTCTGTCGGGAAGCAGTTCCCTGACAAATTGCGGTAAAAATTCGGTAAATTTTACTTCCATTACACATTTTCCCGGTTCCAGCACCGATAGGGTGGGGAGGGTAGAGTCAAAAATATCGTAGCTGCCCACTGCCGCACGCACATCCATATCAAAGGTGATTCTTACGGTGCCTTCGTCAAGCACCCACGGCTCACGGTCATAGTCCACAATGGTGCGCGGACGCATTACGTTGCTCATGCATTCTATGTAAAATTCACGACAAAGAGGCTGGTCGCTGTGCAAGAGGAATTCATAATCTCCGTCCAGAATTTTATAAACCTCATCTCTTGTTAAAGAAGCCGCTTCTTTGAAGATATATGCGCCGAATTTCTTTTTTCGTTCCAGCTTGATGCTTTTGTCGGAACAATCATAAATGCGAATACGGTATTTCTTTCTTTTCAGAACACCGGCATCTTTTTCTTCATACGCTGATTTGTAGTAATCGTCAAAATACAGACTGCGGAGCATATAGCCGCCGTTCAAGGCGTGCTTGTCTAATTTCAGCATTGGGTCCAGACGTTTGCAGATCAGCTCTTTTTGAGCGGTATCGATCAGATATTTCCATTCGTTCCTATACCGTTCATTCGTCGACATAAATATCCTCCACGATGCTGCCGTTTTCATCGACATAGAAGCATTTTGTACCGTAGATTTTGCCAAGCTCGATACGGTAGCAGTCAAAGGCATACTGTGTTTGGCCGCTTTCATTTGTTGCCATGACACGCATAAAGTACTGTCCGGAAGGAAGTGCTTGGAATTTAGCCGTGGGAATGGCAAGGCCCGTTTGCTTCACAATGGGATTTTCAAAGCGATAGTCCGAAGCCAATTCAAAGGTGTAAGTGATATCCTCTCCTTTGAAATCGTAGGAGGCTTCCCATTCTACTGTGTATCCGTCTTCTTTTTCCTGAGGTACACCGATGTAAAAAGGCAAGGGCTTTTTCAGCGAATCCAGATAACGGGTGTAGTTATCGGTAATTTCTTCATTGATCCCTGCGATCACCGTATCGTATTCCTCAGGTGTCAAGGGTGCATAAATCAAATCCCTGCCGGAAAATACATAGGGCTTTAAGAGATTGCTGTAGCTATTTAAATAAGACGTCACCAAATCTTCATTGATCAGCTCTTTTAAATCCAGCATAGCATCGTCCAAAGCCTTGCGGAACAGTTCTGATTTTAAACATCTCTGGAATAATACGTTGCCCCAGTAGTTGCTGATGCCGCTTTCCCAGTGCTCGTAATCCGTTCTTCCTACCAGTTCATATTCCGTACGACGGAGCATACCGTCAATATCCCAGGGAAGAAGATACCATCGGCCCACATTCTGCGGACTGTAGATGTAAAAGTTACGGCTTTGGGTATCTACGTTGCCAACCATCAGATTGAACGCCATCCAGTAAGCAATGTTTTCCAGATCAAAATGATCCTCAAGAATTTTTTCAATGGGAATGGAATAATCATTGACCTTATTTAGCATATCAATGAGCTTTGTGTGGTCGTCATCCCCTTTGATTTCTAAAATCTCTTCAAACTTCTTCAGATCGTATTTAGGATTGTCTTTTGTAACAATAATGTCTTCATAGCGGTAGAATTCGCAATAATTCACCTTGTAAAGATGTCCTCGGTGATCAAGACCGTGGGCTTTTAAGGCTGTCTTGTTCAGCTGTTCTACCTGAGTGTAAATGCCGTAATCCTGAAACCTTGCATCTTCACCGACAGTGGTATCCTTTACGTACAGATGTACAAAGGTTGTGCGCAGACCCATCAGCTCATCAATATGGCTCAATAGGTCGAAGGCAAGCTTGTTACGGAATCGCAAGCCGTCCCCTTGATGCTTGTTCAGAGCAATGGTGGTCTGACCGCGCCAATCGCCTTTGTTATCCTTAATGCTGATCTTATAGTTTTTCTGAGGATTTCGGCTGGAGGATTGACCTCTGATCTGTACCGTGCAGTTGGGTGCAATTTGACCGTATCCCAATTCACCGGGGATAAGCCCCTCTTCGGTTCCTACCTGCAAAAGGCCTGCTACTTTATAGCGATCCACGCCCATCTTTTCATAGTCATAGGCAGAATACGTGTTAATCTCTTCCCAGGTGTGATTGGTGCCTTCTGCCGCATTACCGCCGGACACGGTCAGGTACATAGTGACGATTTCGGTATTATCATACTGAGAATATAAAAGATTCTTGTCGCGAATATGGACATCTGTTTCCGTCTGAATTTCCTCTGTGTCCAACTTTGTTCCCAATTCGGAATTTGCAGCGCTTTGAAACTTATCACAACTGCAAAGAGAAAACAGCATGGCAGATGCGAGAACACCTGATAAAATGCGCTTGATTGCCATTTTTATCTCCTTTCAAACCGTTCTTCAAGAAATACACCCAAACGTGCAAACAAACCGGAACGGTCCTCTGCCACCAAGGGCTGTACGGATAGAATGTAATAGGGTAATTTCTTGGTAAAATAATCCAGGCGTATGGCTGTTGCCACGGTGAAAACCATAGCGGCAATTAAAAAGCCAAAGCCATAATATACGTTGGGGAAGAAAAGCGATATTACGGTAAAAACCATCGTGCATGTCGCAAACAAAGCAGTTGTAATGCACGCGCCTTTGTAGTCGGTAAAATACAAAAGGATCAGCATCAGCATATTACCGATGGCGTAGAGTCCGTAAGCGATGCACAGCGTTCTGAAATATCCACGCATAATTTCATTAAAGCCAAGAGGAAGCAGGTCCAGCAAATGTCCGCCCAAAGCAATGCATGCCGCCGTAAACAAAAGCTGTTTTAAAGCGGTGTAGAAAACTTCCGTCTTCAAAGTATCCAGCATTTCTTTTTCCGATTGCAGAATGTCGCTGATGGTTCCTTTGTCGTTGTAAAGACTGTAGTGGTTGCGGTATTTGGGGTAAAAATTCACTTCCACCGATACTACGAAATTCACCGTGGTCATCAGTGCCGTCATAAAAGCGAGAAGCGCCGGTACGTCGTGCCAGGGAGCACCATAAAAAAGCCCGTGTACGTGGACTCTGATATCTGAAGTCCACATAATTACCAAATGGGAAAACATACCGATGTTCATAAACAGACCGGAGAGTGCGAGAGGCAAAAAAGCGTCAATCCATTTGAAAAAAGTGAATGCGCCAAGCGCTGTATGAGGAAAATATCGGTGTAAAAGAACGACATCCCAAAGGAGCATAACGCCGTAGCCTACGGATACGGAAAAAAGTAGCGCTTCCACCGGAGGAAACTTTAAATAGAGAAGAACTGCGCCCAAAACAATAGATACGGCCACGGAAGTAAGGAATGAAAGAAAGATGCTTTTATAGTCCTTAATCGCGGAAAGAAAGCTCATTGCATTCCAAACGATGATCAATTCACCAAACAGAACAAAGCACAAAAGTCCTTGTGCAAGGGTGGCGCCGGAAAAGCAAAGAAAAATTCCATAAAGAACGCTGCCGATTGCCATCATAACGACTGTGGATCCCCAAAAACAAGGTAAAACCGCACCGTTTTCTTCTTCAAAAAGCATATCGGCTACGTATCTGGTTACCACCATGGAAAAAAAGGAAGTAACGGTAACGGAGGCAAGCAGGGTATAAGTGATCATGCAGATCAAAAGCTCTCGGTGATAGGTGTACACTTGGAAGAGGCTGCAAAGCATCATAATACCGAAAAGCAAAAGTACGCCCAGTAGCATGGGACCTGCGCAGATTACAGATGCATAGCCGTATGCTTTTGCAGTATTTAAAACACCTTTTTTTCGAAACAGTTTTTTCAGTTCAAAGCCTATGCCTGCCACTGAGTTTCCACCTCTTTATACAGATCTCTATATTTTGTCAGCATAATATTGTAACGGTAATATTGGTAGGCCCGTTTTTGTCCGATCTCACCCATTTTCAAGCGAAGCTCGCGGGATTCACAAAGGATTTCCATGGCATCTGCCAGCTTATCCCTTTGCATGGGCGGAACATAATACCCGGCTTTCCCCAAGGTGTCTCCCGGGGACCCGTCCAAAAGCTCGTTGCAACAGCCTACGTCCGTTGTTACTGCCGGTCGCTTGGCGGCAAAGGATTCCAATACCGAAAGGGGCTGACCCTCGGAAATGCTGGTGAGTAAAGTGAAGTCCAGCTTTTCAAAATATTCAATAATATTGACTCGGCCGGTAAAGATGATTTTATCCTCTAAATTCAGCTGCTTGACCAAAGCGTAACATTCATCGGCGTATTCCTGATCGTCCACGCCACCCATAATATGCAGCCTTACATTGTCCTTGCGGCAAGAAAGCTCGAAAAAGGCGTAAATCATGGTTTTGATATCTTTAATGGGAGCAAGGCGCACTACGGCACCGATATCTACCATACCATCGTCTTCTTTTAGGGGAATATTGCATAGCCTTTCGTAGCTGATGCCGTTTTCCACCACGCGGCATTTTTCCGGTGCGCAGCCCATATCGATCTGGGTTTGCATTGCTCTTGTGAACAGCGCCGATACACGAAATGCCCGAGAATAGATCATATCCGAAAGCATATAGAAAAAGGAGATCCAATGAGGTTTGAAGGCTTGCGCCACCCATTTTGCGCGAATGATCTCTTCTTCTCTTTCGCGGGTATAAATGCCGTGCTCTGTCAGCATCAGCGGCTTATGTTTGATATAAGCGCCCATGGTTGCCAAAAGACCGCCGTAGCCTGTGCAGATGGCGTGATAGCAGTCTGCCTCGGGAATTTCCGTTCCCATCAGATAAAGTACGGGCAGAAGTCGGGAACGAACGGAATGAAAGGCATCGGAAAAAGCAATGAAAGGAAATTGAGATTGACAGGTTTCTGTTAAGGTCTGTAAAAAGCTCTGGCTTTTTAAATATGACATGGGATTGATTTTTTTTACTTGATACAGGTCAAAAAGCAATTCCCAATCAGGCTTATCGGAAGATACTAATTGTTTATGCGCTTCCATTTCTTCATCGCTGAATTTGTAGTCAAAAACACCGCTGTCTTTCACTCTGAGAGCATCGTCCAAAAAAACCTGCTGAACCGCTACTACGTTGGGGGGTAAAGTGTAAACAAATTTATCTCTGTCTTCTGCTTTTGCACCAATAACCCAAAGCACAAATTCGTGTTCGGGCATTTCGGTAATATATTGGTGCATCCAGGTTGAAACACCGCCATTGATAAAGGGGTAACAACCTTCCAGAATCAGACAAATTCTCACTTTTTTCTCCTATTTCATCAGTACGGTAACCGTGTTTTCGTGGGCCTCCAATAAATACAGACCTCCCGTGAGGGGAGTGAGGGTTCCACCCGTTACCGCGCCGGGTTCTTTTTCATTGAATCTGACAAAAAACTGTGCATTGTCAATAAAGTTATCGATATTAAGAATCATCTTGTTATCGCTGATTGTTGTTTCAGGTACAACTGCAGCATAGCGCTGTACCGCTGCGGAAAATTCCGTTCCCGTAAAATTGCGCAGATTGGGGGCAGAACCGTAAAGCCAGCTCAAATAGTTGTCAAAACGTTTTTTCAGTTCTTTCCACCCCAGCTCTGCGCCTCTTTCGGGGTCCAAGGAGTCGTCAGGGTGGGTGAAGTGGTTATTTACGTAGTGCATATTCAATTCCGAAAATGCACCTATGGTCATAAAATCGTCAATGTCGCAGCCGGAAATAATACGGGGCTGATCTACTACACCGTTTTCATCAACTTCGTATTCCTGAAGTAAGCAAAAATCCAGCACATCGTCAGGAAGAAAAATGCCGGACAGGGTGGTGATTTCGGAGAATTCCTTGATCAGCATCTCCCGCCCGTCTTCAGACAGAAGATTGGAAGGAGGCACGTACACTCCCATTTCCACATCGGGAAATAATTCATCACAAAAATCAACCAAGTGCTGAAAGGCTTTTTTCATCGCTTCCGTGCTTTTCCAGGTTTTGTAATCGTAGATATCTTTATAGTCTTTATCGCCCAGGCACAGCGGTTGATGGTTGTAGCCGTGATAACCAAGCTCGCCGCCTTTGCGTAAAAGCATATTGCCAAAGTTCAAGAAGGTTCCCGTGTCGGGGGTAGCGTCGGTGGTACCGTCAACGGAATCATCGTAACATTCAATGGCAAGACCGGTGTATTTGATTCCGTACTTGTCAGAAAGATTCATCATATCCGGCCACCAGATATTGATGTAAAAATCGCGGATGGTAGTGCCGAAATCACGGGTAATATAATCACTGTTGCCGCTGGGAATCTGAGAGGGAAAATCGTCCAGATAAAAAGCGGAACCGTTGATTACGGGATACAGGGAAACCTCTCCGAACAGACTCAGGGAGGCTGCGAAAAATCCGCGGTATGCCTTGTCGCACATACCGAAATTGTTTACGACAAATTTACCTTCACCGTAAGAAGACTCCCAAATAAGCGGAACGCCGGTTTCGTCCCCCTCACGGGCGTAAACACGGGTGGACTTGGGACTGAGCTGAACCGTTCTCGCGGATTCATAGGCGTCCGGTACGGCATAAGCTTTGCCGCCTCCTACCATAAAATTCGCATCAACAAAAATATGATCCACAAGGGTATATTCGTAAGAAGCTTCAATTCCCATTTTATTTTCAATGGCAGAAGAATAAGCGTTTTTATCAATGGTCAGAGGAAAATATACGTTACCGCCGTCGTGAACCCAGCGGCAAATATCAATGAGATCTTCGCCAACAAAAGAGAGGTCGGAAAACAGTATAATAACCAAGTTGTATTTTGTAATATTGGGGATGGCATTATCAGCAAGATTTACGGCATCGGTGCCCCGTTTCATATCGGTAAGAAGGATCTCGAACTGTGTATAAGCTGAGGAAGATGCCGCATCGTTGCTACTGTACAAGAGCAGAGTATCTTTTTTTAAGCTGTTGTAAGCGGCTGCTTTTGTAACGATTTGTTCTTTGGGGACCAGATCCATCTTTTTTTGATTATAGTGAACCTGAACGCCGCTTAACTCTACAAAAAGGATGATCGCAATCAAGGCAAAAACAAGGGAGATTGCAAGAATTCCCTTGAATCTGAATTGATCAAATTTTGCTTTCAGTTTTCCCAAAATGCGAGAACCCCCTTTGCCGCAGATGATAGGTAAATGTGTTTTTTCTGTATTTCATTTATGAGCACTTTGATATCTTCACCCTTGCCCAGAGATGCCAAATAATCCAGTCTGCACAAATAATATTCCTCGCTGTTCGGGAAGCGGGCGTACATCTGATCCAAAGAAGCAGCAGCACGGGTAAAATTCTTAAGCCGCAAATTGTTTTTTGCCGCGCGCTCAAAGTCGGCAAGGGTACCTCCCGTCAAGCGGATCTTTTTTTCCATAAGGGTGGAGAATAGCTCCCGATTCATAATTTCCACCTGACCTTGCATCAGGTTTTGAGAAAGACAGCTCCACAGAAAATCCGTATATCCGATCAGAACTTCCACGTCCTCCGGATCCTTTTCGTGCCGCCGTTCAAAAGCCTGAAGCTTATAGTCGTTTTCTTTGGAAATTTCCACCATTGCCGTAACTGCGTAATGTACCACTTCCGTGTCTTCGTTGTTTCCTGCCTTTTGCAGAAATTGTATGTACTCCTTGGGATTGTCATTGAGCACGTCCATAATAATGGTTCTGCGCTCTTTGGCGGAATTGATGAGTAAAGCCTCCTCAATAGGCACTGTGTTGGCTGCCACCTTCTTTTCGTCAATTGTGATACTTCGGTAAAGCTCTGATTCCAACTTCAGCTTTTCAACGCCTACGTCTATGCCGTCATCGGCACGAAAAAAGATTTGAAAATGCAGAATGAGAACTGTCAGCACTCCCCAAAAGGGCAACAAAAGCGCCACAAAGAACATATATTTGTGAACCTTTAAAATATGAAATTGTATCCCCAAAAACACCAGCGCGCTGATGATCAGATGGAGCGCAAGAAGAATGACATAAATCCACATTCTACTATTTTCCTTACTTGACTTCTACCTGAAAGCCCTCAAAACGGGGCAGTATAAACGCAAGGTCCTTTTCTGTTGCTTGCGACAGAAGCAGCTGCAATTTTCCGTCGGCGGTGGCGCCGATAATATCGTTGGCGCGTACCTTTCCTTGCAGAAGTTTATCCATTTCTTCATAAGAACGGCTGCCTGTTTCCACTTCCAGTAAAACGTAAGTGGAAACCTTTTTTTCGGAAAGTGCTGCATAGTTTCCAAGCACTTCTTGGAACGCTTCTTTGTTCATAATGTGGGTGTTGGCAATGTATTGCTTTTCATAAATTGCCTTGTTATAGTCAAAGGCTCTCAAAAGTGACATTTGCACAAGATCTCGGAGAATTTTAAACAGGTTTACATAATAAAGCGATCTTTGTTCCGCGTCTGCGTGCCACAGAAAGATCAGAAGCACCAGCGATTCCCCGCGATATACACCTGCAGCATACATAGGATGGTCAGCCTTCAGTTCCGTGTTGCGCCAGATTTCTCCGTCTGAAATTTTTTCAATGACTTGCCTGTAGGTTTCCGTAGAGATGGAACGGGAAACCGAGGGCATAATGTCACGGGAAGCGACTTCCAATCTGCCGAACGTGCTTTGATCGTTTACGGAATAAACGGTAATGGTTTTGTTCTCCAAAACCTCTTCAAAGGTTTCCATAATTCTCAGATACAGCTGCTGAGGTGCCACCGTATCCAATTTTCTGGTAATATCAAAGATTTTTCCAAAGCTGTCTTTAGAACCGATGATCTGCTTTTTCAGATCACGTTTTTCTTTGTAGGTGTCTTCATAAATTTCTCGGGTAAAGATGAGCTTGTCTTCCAAAAGTCTGTTTTGCTCACTGACAAAGCGAATGGTATCGTCCTTGCGAAGCTTGAGGTAGCCACACAATGCTCCTACCAAAAAGAAAAATACGAAGGCAAGCCAGTTGGTAGGTTCGTAAAAAATGGTGAGAAGATTTGTGCCCGATGTCACTTTAGCAATCAGCCAGGAGATACTGCTCAAAGCCGAAGCCGCCAAGCCGAAATTCAGCCCGTGGACGGTGGCCATCACCACAATATAGGCCATTCTGAAATCGACAATGGAAAAAATCACGGCAGAATCTGTAATGTGCAGAAAAAATTCGGTTAGCAAAAACAGAACAACAAGCTCTGTAATTTTCACAAATAGGCTATGTTCTGCGATCCATTTTTTCATTTTTTGCCATACGGTCAGCACCTTTTCCTGCTTGGTGACGAGATATTTTTCATATTCTTCTGCCAAATCTTCCAAAAGGGAGACTTTTGCAAACCAACCGTATTCGTTGCGAATCGCTTTGTTATTGATTTCCAGTGTTTCGCCAATGCCCGTATCCGTAAAATCAAATTTCGCATGGGAGCAGATTTCTCCTGTTTTTTGCGCCAGATCGGCAAAGGAGATGGAAAAGTCATCGCCAACAGACAAGATACCGCTTTGGCTTTTCCAGTTATCGATCATGCGGGAAATCAGCTGTGCCAGATCGGAAAGAGCGATGAAATGCATTTTGGTATGTGCCAGGCCTTCTAAAACAACAGGCTTGTTTTGGTGGATGCTGTCAAACATTTTATAAAGAAAATCTTTGCTGTAGCTTCCCGAATACAAATAAGGGATTTGCACCACTTTAATATCTAGGGAAGAGCTTTTTCGATAAAACCCACAAAGCTTTTCTTTGGCATCCGATAAGATTGCTCTGTCGGTTTTTTCCGAAAAGGCGGAATCCAAAGAGGACAGAAATAATATTTTTATATCTTTACCCGACATTTTGGCGTATTCCAAAACTTCTCGAAGCTCCTCGGCATCGTTCTTCTCCGTGGTTTGATAGCTAAGGTCACCGGAAAAATACACCACGACATCAAAATCGTAAGTTTCAAAAATTGCTTGAATAGACGGCTTTTTTATGCGAAAAAGCTTAATTTTATCCGCGGAGCCGAGTACGGTGTTTCCTACAACCGTCACTTTACTTCCGGGGAAAGCCTCTGTGATGAAAGATTCTGTCAAATATTCGGTATTACCAATGCAAAGCACTCGTTCCGGTGCAAAACCGATATTGGAAGAAACTACGGATCTGTTTTTGTATAAAAGCTCTCGCAAGGCAACAAGGGAACTGTGGTTGACTACCTTCATCAGACATTCAATCAGGTCTTCGCGGAAAACACCGCACATACCGCTGGATATCATTTGAATGGCGACGTCTTGCGAAAAAGCCTCCTTGTAACTGCGGTTGCTGGTCAGGGCGTCATAAGAATCCGCCAAGGCGACCACTTGGGCGGCGAGGGGGATTTCTTCGCCTTTCAATCCGTCGGGATAGCCGGTACCGTCGTAGCGTTCGTGATGGTAACGAGCAATCTCTACCGCGTGCTTTTTGATTTTAGGATCCGGAGTATCAAAATCACAGCTTTCCATGATTTCCGCTCCGAAAGTGGCGTGCTTCTTTACAATATCGTATTCCAAAGGAGAAAGCTTTCCCGGAAAATTCAGAATGCTTTTGGGAATTTTTGATTTGCCGATATCGTGCAAAGAAGAGGCTGCGGAAATTGCCTGTATCTCTTCTTCGGAAAGGGGAGCGCTGCTGCTTTCATTGAACTGATTCAGAATCAATTCCGTGAGCATTCGTACATGGTAAATATGAAATCCGCTTTCCCCATTCAACTCTTCGGGAACGGAGTTTTCGTCAATTTCCGAAAAATGAATTTTGTTTTCATTTTCTGTAGAATTGTATACCAACACAGTGTTGCGTCGTATCACAAAAATCCCCCCCTTCCCAGAAAAGATATATTACTCTAATCTATTATTATAGACTTATATATGTGTATTGTCAATGGAATCGTTTTAAGCCTGTCAGAAGAATAATAATTTGCATTTTTCTTTTTTTGTGTTATAATTCTTTCAGGTTGATTGCCATGGTATTAAAAGAGTATTTTACGTTAAAAATGAAAAGGAGAATGTACCATGAAAAAGAAAAGATTGGTTTTATTTCTTGCTCTTGTTTTGACGCTTAGCCTTGCCCTTTGCGCCTGTGGAGATACGTTCCAAGGAGAGGGAGAGCCTTCTCACGAAGGGGGAAAAGGGGAGGTCAACGCACCCTATGAAAACGATCCGGAAAATTATAAGTCTCAAATTGAAGAAAGCCGTCTTAGTGAGGAAAACGTTGTGGGAACCGGTTGGCAGTGCACCTATTTTGAAGAAGACGGTGATAAGGTGTACCGCCGATTTACCTTGTCGGCAGAAAAAGAGTTTCAGGGGCTCGTTGCTATTAACGAATTATTTTCTCACCGTGAAACAGGCACTTATGAAGTGAAGGACGGCAAGCTTTATCTCTATCTGAACGGCGATCAAGGCGCAAGCTCCGTTTACGAATATAAAAACGGAATGCTCGTTAATGACGGTAACGAATACATCACATACAAAGAGTAAATAAAAGCGAGGCAAATGCCTCGCTTTTATTTGTGTGTGGTATGTTTAGAGGAGTAAAAGATCAAAAAAATTATGGGTGAGCGTTTTGAACAAAAGAGAACTTGATGCAATTCATGATGTTATTTATGGAAAGATCAGAGCGTTTTTGGCAAAAAAGACACGCGTTCGAATTTTTAAAGATAAATCCGGGCGAGATGCTTTGACACGGCAGGCAGATCCAGGAAGTAAAAAAATTTTTGCACCCTACGCTATTCCGAATATGGCATTTCACCGCTTTTTTTACAGAAAAAACCGGAGAATTCCATTCCAATTATATTCCGATAGATTTGTATGTTGGTCATATTGACCCGTATTTCAATGATTTGCGAGCTGTGAAATATATAGACAACAAATGTTACTACGATTCATGGTTTCATCGCTTCCCCCAACCTTATTTGGTTTTGAAGAGAGTGAATAATATATGGTTGGATCATTTTGCTGTTCCTGCAGATGAAGAAAAAATGAAAGCCATAATTGCTGAGGAAAAAGAAGGTTTATTTGTTAAAAAAGCTTTTCACATTTCATTTTTTGTCTCCGTGGTATATTCTCAATATGTCAATTCAGGATTCTCGTCCACCATATCAAAGGGGAATTCAATTTTTTCTCCGCAAACATCAGCTCTGATTGCCGTATAGATCCAGGGGCGCAAGGGGCGGTTGGGCTGCTTCAATACGTGCTGAGAGTAATAGAACGAAATATTGTTCACGCGGTCTACCGATGCGTATGCGCCTGCAGCGCCTGCCCAGCCGAATTCCGTATGCTTAGGGTCGTTTCTGGGGGCGCGCATACCGAGACCGTAGCCGATCTTTCCCGTGCCGTATGAATACGTGGAACGCTGATCGTCGGTCAGACGGTCTGTCGCCATTAGATCAATGGTCTCTTTTTTCAGGATTACATCCCCAATGCGCAATGCTTCCAAAAATTTAATATAGTCTTCCACCGTGGAAACACAGCCTGCGCCGCCGCTGGCATAAGCTTTGCCGGGACGGTAGGCGTTTTTCCAAGAGGGGAGAAATTCCCCGGTTTCCTTGTTGTAGCGATATTTCTTCGCAAAGCCCTCCCAATCCTCCACGGGATGCAGAAAATCGGAGTGAGTCATGCCAAGGGGATCAAAAATATTCTTTTTTACGTAGATTTCAAACTTTTCACCGGAAAGAACTTCTACAAGTCCCGCCAGTACGTCGTGGCTTAAGCTGTACTTCCATTTCTCACCGGGTTCAAACTCCAGGGGAGTCTTGGCCAAAAGGTTTATCACTTCCAGGGTAGGGCAGGGATTTCCGCCTTCTCCGTAGTATTCCAGCAAAGCGGGAGTATTCAGATTATAGTTCATACCGGAGGTCATGGAAAACAGGTTGTGAATGAGAATGGGATTTTTTGCTTTTTCAATTCCGTTTTCCGTTTTCACGGTCATTTCTTTGAATGCAGGGAGATAATCGGATAATTTATCGTCCAAGGAAAACATTCCCTTTTCCCAAAGCTGCATTGCGGCAACGCAGGTAAGGAGCTTGGAACAGGAATAAATATGAAATTTTTCCTTTCCCTGCATAGGAATTTTGTTTTCTTTATCGGCATAGCCGCCGATATTTCTAAGGACACATTCTCCGTCCTTATATACGATCAGGTCAAAGCCCGGAATGCCCATATCTAAAAAGTGTTGGCATAGTGTCTTTGTTTGTTCAAACATACAACTTCCTCCAATACAAATATAAGTAAAATATACACTAGTTTCAAGGGAAAGTCAATGGAACCTCTGCTTTTAAACGCCGTATAAAACGTGGAGATTGCGGATGGCAGCATCGCGAACCGTATCGTTTACGGCATAGGCAAGAGTTTCCATTTCCGTGCTTTGAAAATTCATAAAACTTTGCCTTTTCAGTTCTTGGGAAACGGCAGTGCAGATTTCATCCATGATTTCCGACTTTTTCTGTGCTTCTTCCGGCGCATTGCCACTGGAAATGATATATTCCAGTCCTTCGCCTTGTTCTTTTAGTAAAGGCAGCTCTTTCAAGCCGCGAAAACTCCATTTGTAATAGGGCATATATCTGCCGTTTAAAAGATAAATGACCTGCAAAGCACTTTTGGCAAACTCAAATACCGCCATTTGTGCCGCGGCCCTTTCTCCTCTTGCAATGCAGCGAGGGTAGTTGTACTGGCCCGATTGCCCCATCAAAAGTAAATGCCCCGCCAGCTTCTTTCTTCGTACATCTTCCGGATAATAGCGAAGCTTTTCCCGGATCTTCGTAAAAAGGCCGTAAGGGTCTTCAAATACCGCGCCGTCTGTCGCTTCCAATAAAGCGTATTCGGGAACGGCAAACCACCCCTCGGTAGAAAGGGTTCCGTCGGGAGAGCCTACCTTTTCTGAAAAAAAGTCTTCCATGCGGATCACTCCGTGGCGGTTTCCGCCAACGGGGCTGATGGGACTGCGGCAAAAGCCCATGAATTCCTTGGGGAGCTTTGCGTATGCTCTCTCCAACTGAAAGGCTGCTTTGCGGTCTATTACGTCCTCCCTTGGCAAGAAAATGCAAAAAGCAGGTTCGAAATCGTGATCACAGGATAAATCATCATCGTAGCCGTAGCACTCCGAGCCGCTGCCTGCAAGGCCGATGGCCAAATAGGGAAGAAGATGAGGAAATTCTTTTTGAAGCATTTCTTTGCCAAAGGCTTCGTAATATTGCCTTGCCAATTCAAGCCCTTTCATAGATCCTCCCGCTTCTCTCTTTTAAGATTCTTGCATATTCTTCAAAGCCATAAAAACCAAAGACCGAAGCGCATTTTTCACATACGAAAGCGTAATTTCCGTCATTTTTGTCTTTGCCTATCTCCATACAGTCTTTTGCTTTTTCGGCAAGAGATGCAATTTCTTCCTTTGCTTCTGCAAGTCCGAATTCCGCTTCCAAGGCACTTGCCATATTTAAATATGTAATGGCCTCTTCCGGCTCTTTTTCGGGAATTGTTTTTAATATGGCAATTGCTTTTTCATAAAGCTCCTTGGCGTCTTCAAATTTCTTTAGATCTACCAAGGCAAGTCCCATGTTGTTATAAAGTCCTGCCAGACGTTCATCTTCGGAAGAAAGATCACGCTCATAAATATCCCTTGCTTTTTGAAACAGTGGGAGAGCCTTTTCTGCTTCTCCAAAGGCTTTGTAGACCGTGGCACTGTTTAAATAGGCGGTGGCGCCGGTAACGGTATCTTCAATCCCCATCTTCCGGATCTGGTCTTGGGCATCGTGGGCGAATTTTACGGCTTCTTCTTTTTCTCCCAATTTTCGACAAAGACCCATCAGTTCGTTTTGCATTATGAATACGCCTTCTTCGTCAGCTTCGTATTCTGCCTCGGAAAGCCAGTATTTTAACAGCCGCTTGGCAGCCGCGTAGTCATTTTCTCTGAAAAAGGAATCCAGTTTTTCCATCACTCTGGCTCTGGGAATCATTTCTGCCACCTCCTTTTTTTCTATTATATAATGATTTCAGCGAATTTACAAGATAAAAAGGACATTCATTGAATGTCCTTTTACCTTTTGAAATTTTAAGTGTTTTTCATAATGACGGTTTCAATGCAGTCACCTACGTGCTCGCATTCATCGGCGCAGGATTCAAAGCAGTCGTATACTGCGTGCATGGAAAATACCGTCAGTGCATCGGCGGGATCCTCAGTCAGCTTGCGGAGAGAGGAAAGGTAAAGGCTGTCGCATTCTTCCTCTACGTCATTCAACTCAATAATGAGCTCACGAAGCTTCTTGGAACGCTTGAAATTCTCAAATTCGCGCATAATTTCGCCGAGAAGGTCGCAGGCTCTCACAAGGTTTTTTGCAAAAACGACCACCGAAGGGTCGATCGTTTTGATATTGTATACGTAGAATTTTTGAAGAATCTCTTCAATTTTATCCGTTACCTGATCCAGATTACGGCTGAGCATATCCAGATCTTCTCTGTCAACGGGAGTAACGAATGCCTTTGCCAAAGCATCGTTCATTTCGTGCTTTTTAATGTCTGCCGTATGTTCAATTTCGTGCATGTGCTTCAGCATTGCTTCCATATTCTGAGGATCGTAATTCTCAAGACATTTTACAAGATAGCTGGCTGCCTGTTTTGATAATGCAGCGCACGCTGCAAAATTCTCAAAGTAAAATTTGTCACTTTTTGCCATTTTTCTATTTCCTTTCTATCCGTTGAAAATCTGTAAAAACAATCTCGTTACAAAATAAGAGAGAAGTCCGCAACCGGGGAAGGTGAGGATCCAGGTCATTACCATTTCCTTTACCACGCCGAAATTGATCGCTGAAATTCTTTTCACTGCGCCAACACCCATAATGGATGTGGTTTTTACGTGAGTGGTGGAAACGGGAAGTCCGAATACCGAGCAGAAAACAAGTGCCAAAGAAGAGGCAATATCTGCAGAAAATCCTTGATATTTTTCCAGTTTTACCATATCCATACCCACAGATTTAATGATCTTCTTCCCGCCCATGGCAGTGCCTGCGCCCATAACAATTGAGCAGAGGATCATCAGCCAGGTAGGAATGGTAAAGGTCGCTGCGGCAGCGCCCGTTCCTTGCAAAGTAAACACGCAAAGGAGAATAATACCCATAAATTTCTGTCCGTCCTGAGCGCCGTGCATAAATGCCATAGATGCGGCTCCCACGATTTGTGCGCCGCGGAAAAATGGCTCGGTTTTGGGTCTGTTGGCATTGCGAAAAAGATGGGTTACCATTTTGCAGATCAGCCAGGCAAGGCCAAAGCCTAAGGTTACGGAAATACCGATACCGTAAATTACCTTCAGCCATTGAGACCAAACGATGGCATCCATTCCACGCAGCGCCATAGCGCCGCCGGTAAGACCTGCAATGAGGGCGTGGCTTTCACTGGTGGGAATTCCGAATACCCAGGCCAAAGTTGCCCAAATTACAATAGCAAGCATTGCTGCACATAAAACTACGATTACGGTTTTTCCCTCCGCATCACCGAAATTTACCATACTTGTAATGGTAACTGCAACCTCGTTGCTGATTTTTGTCATTAAAAATACACCAAAGAAATTGAAAACCGCTGCCATCAAAATGGCTGCTTTCGGAGGCATACATCTTGTTACTACGCAGGTGGCGATGGCGTTGGGGGCATCGGTCCAGCCGTTTACCAGAATTACGCCCAGTGTCAGAGAAACCGCCACAAACAACAATGGGTTTGCCGTCATTTGTTGCCAAAATTCTGAAATTGAATTCATAAACAACCTCCTTTTAAAATATTTTTTTCTTTTTTATTATTTCATTTTCATTCTATATGTAATGTAAAAACAAGTGTTTGTCAATACTAAGAAAGAGGAAACTGCAAAATTTACAAATAATATAGTAAAATAAGCCTATTTCTCAGCTTTTTTGTTCTTTTTTGCTTTTTACACCTCCATATCAATCTATAAAAAAAGCACTCCGAAGAGTGCTTTTTTTAAACGGACAAAAGAAGCTTTGCGGCAAGGGTCATAATGACGAGAAACGCCACATTGATGGCGGTAAAAAGGACAAGATATTTTTTCGTTTGTTCAGGGTGCAGGATGCGGAATTCGCTGAAGGTAATTAAGCTTGCGAGAGATGCGATGAGAGTACCCGTTCCTCCGATATTTACACCCAGAAGCAAGGGGGTGTAGTCGGTTGTGAATTTAGAAAGCAATATTGCTGAAGGCACGTTGCTGATCAATTGGCAACTGAAAACAGATACAATCAGCGGATCTTTTTGAAGAAGAGAGGAAATGACAGTGTTTACTGCGTCAATTCTCGCCATATTTCCCGCAAAAATAAAAAAGAAGAAAAAAGTGCCCAGCAATCCGTAATCTACCATCATCAAGGCGTCACGATCAAGAAAAAGAAGGATCAAGGGAATTACCACAAGGCCGATTTCGTAAGGTATAATGCGGAAAACAATGAGAATGGAAATAATAAACATTGCGCCGTATAAAAGAGCTCTTTTTTTATTCAGCCTTTCGGGGAATTCTTCGGAAATGGTAAATTTTGCATTTTTTACGGGAAGACAAGCAAGCACCAAAAGAGCGATAGCAAGGAAAAACGACGGAAACATGATCTTGCAAAATTCCCAGGTAGGGATATTAAAGTAGGAATAAATATACAGATTTTGAGGATTCCCGAAGGGGGTGAGCATACCTCCCAGATTGGCCGATATGTTCTGAAGCACGAAAAGATACGCCATATATTTTTCTTGCTTTGTAACTTGTAGGGCAAAATACCCCAAAGGCAAAAACGTGATCAGCGCCATATCGTTTGCGATCACCATAGAGCCTAAAAAAGTAATGACGATTAAAAGGAGAAAGAGGGAACGCAGATTTCCCGCAAGCATCACAAGCCGTCTTGCCAGGATGGTGAAAAACTTAATGTTTCGCAAAGCGCAAACAACGGCCAGGGTCAAAAACAGACAAACAAGGGTTTTTACGTCAAAATACCCCAGATATTCACGATCCGGCGGAACAAAAAAAGCGGTGATGATCGCTGCCAAAGCCGCTATGCAAAAAACTGTATTTTTCTTCCAAAAGCGAATCGCTTTCATCTGCATTTCTCCTTATTTTTCTTTTTTCGCCACGTTATTATAGTACATGGCTTTTGTTGTGTCAACGGTGTTTTACAAGAAAAAAACAGAGTATTTTACTTTCTTTTTCCAGAAGAAAGATACGACTTTTTGCAACAAATATATTACAATATTGCAAATCTTGCTTTCTGTGTTTCAAATAGGGGAGAGTTTTTCCGTTTTGTTTACATCAAATAAAAAATGTGATATTATGGCAATAATAACAAAAAACAAAGGAGCTTTTTCGATGAAAACTGTATGCGTCATTACCGGCGGCGGCAGCGGAATGGGCCTTGCCGCAGCAAAATTTATGCCCAAAGAAAAGATCATTGTGGTTACAGGTCGCACACTTTCCAAATTGGAAAAGGCGGTAGAGGAATTGACCTCTCTCGGCTATGAAGCTTATGCCAAAACCTGTGATACCTCCCAGCGTGACGAGGTTATCGCACTTGCCGAATATGCCATGACACTCGGCACCATTAAAAACGTCATTCATTCCGCAGGACTTTCTCCTGCAATGGCTTCTCCCGAAAAGTTGATGCGCGTCAACGCGCTCGGTACCGTTTACGTAAATCAGGAGTTTGCTGCCCGTATGCCGGAAGGCGGCGTCATTGTTGATGTTTCTTCCAATTCCGCTTATATGCTTCCCGAACTTCTCGCCAATAAAAAGACTTTTGCTTTGGCGGAAACAGATGAAGCTCTCTTCTTGAAAAAAACATTGAAGCTTCCCAAAATGCTGAAGGATGAATATAAGTCTTCCGGACTTGCTTACGGCCTTTCCAAGAAATTTGTTATCTGGTATGCCTCCAAATGCGCCTTTGATTTCGGTCCTAAAAATATCCGCGTGGTGTCTCTCAGCCCGGGACTGATCGCTACCGATATGGGTAATCTGGAGGCAAAAGAGGGGGCTGCTCTTCTGGATACCACCGCAGAAAAACGTATGGGAAAACCGGAAGAACTAGGCTTCGCCCTCGCCACCGTTGCTGATGAAAGAAACGGCTACCTTGCAGGAGTTGATATTCTCTGTGACGGCGGTAGCATTCACGGAAAAAACTTTATTAAATAAAAGAAAACAAGGAGCGATTTCGCTCCTTGTTTTTTATAGCGCCGTCTTCCCGAAATCTTGCTTTTTTCTGCGAAAGAGGGTATAATACCAATAGAAATAATAGAAAAAGGAGCGCAATTATGTCAAGCTTTGAAAATCTTCGCATCGTGGATAATTTTTATCAGACCTCTCTCTTTTTTCCTATGCCTACCGTGATTATCAGCACTCTCTGTGAAGACGGAAGCACAAATCTGGGACCGTATTCCCTGGTTCAGCCGTATTACGTAGCAGGGAAAGATTATTATGCTATGCTTCTTTCCTGCCGCAATTCCTCCAATACTGCGCAGAATATTCTCCGTAACGGAAAATGCGCATTGAATTTTATTGATGACAAGCCGAAAACCTTCAAAGAAGCAGTAAAGCTTTCCTGGCCGGGAGATAAACCCTCGGATAAAATGCCAAAATGTAAGTTCCGTATGGAAAAGAGCCTTTTGGAAGAAGAAACGGGCGAGATGCGCCCCATGGTATTAACGGATGCCATTCAGGCCATTGAGTGCACTTGGATGAGAGAGCTTGACGGTGCCGAAAAGGATCTCCCCGGATCCCTCAACGGCTACGAAGGTCCTTATCACGATTTTAACGGCATTACCAGCAAATTCGGCGCTCATTTTATCCTTCGTGTCGATAAGATCCTGATGAAGAAAAAATACAAAAATGCCATTATCAACGGTGTCCGCGCCAAGGATTTTCCGCCCCTGCCCGTGGATTACGGCTATCGCGATTCCAAAAACTTCTGGTTCCACAGAAAAACAAGAATGAGAGCAGAGCTTTTGCAAATGCGCAAAGCCTCTTTGGAATCGGTTCGCTACGCGGCAGACCGTGTAGACGATAAAATTAAGTTTACCGATGATGCCTTGAATACCGTTTTGGGAGTTCCCCGTGTGTTCCTGCCACTGGTATTGAAGGGTTGTGTAGATTGGGCAAAAGAAAATGGCGTTACCCTCATCACTGCAGAGCACATGCAGATCATAAACGATAAACGGGCCAAAGAAAAGAATAAAAAATAAAAAGAATGGGCAAAAGCCCATTCTTTTTTACAGATGTACGGTGATATGAAAAATATAATTGTTTCCGTCCATAGAATTCATTGCTTTTTCCATTGCTTTTTCTAATGCATCGCTGCAAAGCTTAAAACCTTCGGGTACGGTGACATCAAAAAAGATCTCATTCTTTTCCTTATTATTGGTAAAGCGAAGATCGTGAATATCAAGCCTTGGATCTTTCATCTTTAAAAGAGCGTTGATCTTTGCTCTCATTTTTTCTTTTTCGGGATCGTCTTTTTCCACAGGATCCAAATGTGTAACCAAATGGATTCCAAAATCCTGCAGACATTCTCTTTCCAGTCGATCTAGAAGATCGTGACTTTTGATAGGAGAAGCAGCAAGGTCCATTTCTACGTGAATACTGCCGTAGCGCTTTCCGGGACCGTAATCGTGGACGATGAGATCGTGGCAGTCAATAACGGCATCACAATTTTTAAAACGGGCTGTGATCTTCTCTTTCAGCTCGGGATCCCCGTCTTCTCCCAGGAGGGGAGAGATGGTCTTTTTTGCAAGCTGAAAGCCACTGTAAAGAATGAATAGTGAGAGGACGGCGCTGGTGATGCCGTCAATGCGAATATCGAAATGGTGCTCCGCACCCACGGAAAACAAAACCGCCGCAGTGCAAAGAGCATCGTTTCTGCTGTCAATTTTCGCCGCAATGAGAGCATCGGAACCGATCTCTTTTCCCATTTTTCCGTAGTAAAAAACCAAGAACAGCTTGACGGCTACGGAAAGTATAAGAAAGATGGCAAAGAGGGGCGTAAAAACTACCTTGGCGGGAGAAAGAATTTGCTCGATCCCACTTTTGGCAAGCTCATAGCCTGCTACAAAAATAAGTGCCGAGATCACAAGAGAAGTAAGGTATTCGTACCTTGCGTGACCGTAAGGGTGCTTTTTATCGGCGGGCTTTTTGGAAAAATGAAAGCCAAGGAGGGTAATGCCCGAAGCTGCCGCATCGGAAAGGTTATTGACCCCGTCTGCCAAAACGGAAACGGAGGAAAATGCAATTCCTGCCAACATTTTTCCGATCGCAAGGAATAAATTGCAGAAAAAACCTACGATTCCTGCGCGTTTTCCGATTTTGGTACGGGTCTGATTGTTTTGATCCATGTTTTTCTCCTATGGGAAGTATAGAATTCTATGCATATCCTTTTGTTCCCATGAATAAAAAAACACCACGGAAACAGAAAAATACTGTCCCGTGGATCCATCCACTGTTACTTTTGTAACCCGGCTCCGAAAAACGGCCTGATCAGTTTGTACTGTAGCGATATGCAGTGCAAAGAGCAGAGTCAGTGTAACAGAAGCTGGAAGTGTTGTCAAGCTTTTTCTATTCTTGCTTTTTTGTTCGGTTGTGCTATAATGAAAAAAAACAAAAAAGGAAAAACAAATGGAAAAGATTCTTATTATCGGAAACAGCCACTCCGTAGATGCTTTTCAGCTTTTACACCTCGCTTTTCGCGATCAGATGCCTGAGGAAAAAGTAACTCTGGGTATTCTCTATTACAGCGGGTGTTCCATTACAAAGCATATCGGTTTTGCAAAAAACGGAGAAGATGTTTGCCGGTATTATAAAAATACCGATGGCCATTGGAATATTGAGAAAAACACGGGGATGAAGCGCGTCGTCAGTGATGAGCCTTGGGAAAAGGTGTTCCTTCAGGCTGCCAAAAGCGACCTTGATGATACGCTAAATGCGGAAGGTCGCCGCGAACTGGAGAGCCTTGTGGATGCATGGGATCCGGCGCCTCACCGCTTTTACTGGCATACCTCTTGGCCCAGCCCCAACGACCCCTTTTTCTTTTCTTCCGATCGCTTCGTGCCCGAAGGCTATCAGGAAAGACTCATTCGCCTTTACGATCACGATCCCATCAAGCAGTTTACCGTTCTGACAAACAAAGCGAAAGCACATATTCTAACGGATAAGGTTTACGAAAAAGCCGTTTGCAGTGGCGCAGGCATCATGAATGCACATACGATCCAAGGTCGACCGCAGACGGAGATCTGGCGGGATTACACCCACCTGAATGATTTCGGACGTCTGATCGCCGCGTATACATTCTTCGTTCAGCTGACGGGAAAGAAAATAGACAAGATCGGTATTTCTACCGTGCCCGTAGAGCTTCGTCATCAGAAGTTTCAGGATCAAGGCGAACTTTGTGTTACCGAAGAAAGGAAGAATATCATTATCACTGCCGCAAATCATGCACTCCTCGATCCATGGACCGTTCCTCAAAAATAAAAAAGAAGCGTCATTCGACGCTTCTTTTTTATTTACTCACCGAGACTTAAGAGTACGTTGCCGTTTTCTTGATATTCAACGGCGTCAAAATCCTTTTCAATGCTGTCAATATAGCGGAAGTATTCTTCCTTGGATGAGAAGAAGGGCTTATATTCCGCTACGATCTTCTTTGCCTTTTCAGCACCGTTTTCCAAAAGAAGACGAATTGCGAGAAGCTGAACCTTAGCCGAATCCAAACAGCTTGCAGGACCGTCGGTAAAGAAAAAGTCCGATCCGTGTCCCTTGCCCACACAGCCACACACATAAGGATGTGCCGTGGGCATCAGGCTTCCCATGTCACCCATATCAGAGCTGCCGCCGCCCCAAACGGAGATGTTGCATCGGGTGGTATCCTCAAGAACCGTATCCATCGCTTCTTTCATAACGGAGAACATGGTTCTGTCAGTAAAGCGAGGCCAATAGCCGTGATTATCTACGATATGCGCCTTGCCGCCGATAGCAGCAGCGGAGGAAGCAATGGCGCGGTTTACCTTTTTATTCACCTTCACAACGGCGTCCATAGATGCTCCGCGGACGTAAGCTTCCATCATCACTTTGTTGGGAATGGCATTGACGGAGCAGTTGCCGCAGGTAATCACGGGATGTACGCGGATATGATCCGAATCTTCAAAGGTTTCCCTCAATGCATTGATGGCGCTGAGCGCGGAATTTGCTGCGTAAAGAGC
>JAZSDQ010000101.1:0-6554 GCA_045531235.1 Eubacteriales bacterium | reverse complement strand
GAGGAGCTGATGGTAGCGGCAAGAATACCTGCCATAACAAAACCTGCCAAAATGGGAATCAAAGAATTGGTAGCAAGATTAATAAAGATGTTTTCAGCAGCAGATTTGGTCAGAAGCTGCACAGGGTAGAGCTGACGGCCGACGATACCGATAAATACGGCAACACCGAGAGAAATGATAACCCAGATCATCGCAATGCGGCGGGAACGATCCAATTCGCTTTCCTTGCGGATCGCCATAAAGCGGAGAAGCACCTGAGGCATACCGAAATACCCAAGACCCCAAGCCATCATGGAACAAACGGAAAGAATGCCGTAAGGAACAGCTTCTCCGAAGAGAGGCTTGCCTGCTTCTACCAGCTGCTGACCGTTTTCATTGACAATGGGATTGGCAAGACCGAAAAATTCAAGGAAGCCGGGAATGGACTTCGCATTTTCTATAACCGCGCCAAGACCGCCTGCCTCTTTTACACCGAGGATAACAACCAGTGTCAAAGCAATGATCATTACGATGGCCTGCATAAAGTCAGACGCGCTTTCTGCAAGAAAGCCACCAAGGACGGTATAAAGAAGAACAAAGACGGCGCCGACAATGAGCATAGACACATAAGAAGCGCCAAACAAAGTAGAAAAGAGCTTGCCGCAGGTTACAAAGCAACTGGAAGCATAAACGGTAAAGAAAATGAGAATGAACGCTGCTGCAAGAAGCATAATGGTTTTATTCTTTTCACGAAAACGGTTGGAAAAGAATTCGGGAAGGGTGATGGAATTGTTGGCTCGAACGCTGTAACGGCGTAAGCGTTTGGAAACGATGAGCCAGTTAAAATACGTACCTACCGCAAGTCCGAGAGCGGTCCAGAAGGCATCTGCCAGACCACACCAATAGGCCACGCCTGGAAGGCCCATCAAAAGCCAGCCGCTCATATCCGAAGCCTCGGCGCTCATTGCCGTGACCCAAGGACCGAGAGATCTGCCTCCGAGAAAATATTCTTCTGAATTTTTATTGGCGCGCTTTGCATAAATCACGCCGATACCGATAACGACTGCCATATAAATAATCATAGCAATCAGGATCTGTATGGTTTTGCTATCCATAAAAAATCTCCTTATAATGATTTAAAAACCGATTCTACAGTTCTATGATGTTTAGAGTTTACCATAACCCAAGGGGAAAAGTCAACATTTGGGGAATTCGGAAACTTTGCTTCATTAAAAATATTGAAGGATATATATATCTTTGGTATAATGAATATACAAGATAGTTCGGAATTGAAATTGAGATGGAGATTTGCTATGACGATAAAATTATTGATTCAAGCGATAAGCAAATTTATATTCGGTATCATTTTGATCGGTTTCTTGATATTCTTCCCGGCAGGTACCCTTTCGTTCCTTAACGGCTGGTTATTTATGGGATTATTATTTGTACCCATGTTTTTCGCAGGAATTGTCATGATGTTCAAAAATCCAACTCTGTTAAAAAGCAGACTGGACGCAAAAGAAAAGCAACAGGAACAAAGTATTGTTATAAAGTTAAGCGGGCTTATGTTTTTGGTGGGATTCATCGTGGCAGGGTTAAACTTTCGTTTTCAATGGTTTATGCTGCCAAGATGGGTAATCATCGCTGCTTCTGTGATTTTTCTTGCGGCATACCTCCTTTATGCCGAAGTGCTCAGAGAAAATACCTATCTCAGCCGCACCATTGAAGTGCAAGAAAACCAAAAGGTGATTGATACGGGATTATACGGTATCGTCAGGCACCCGATGTATAGTGCAACAATACTTTTGTTTTTATCAATGCCGCTGTTGCTCGGCTCCATATATTCCTTTTTGGTTTTTCTTGCGTACCCCTTTATTATTGCAAAAAGAATTAAAGGCGAAGAAGCATTTCTTGAAAAAGAGCTGGGGGGATATCGTGCATATAAACAAAAGGTCAAATACCGATTGATCCCTTTCATCTGGTAAATTTAAAATAAAAAACCGACAAGTTCTGACTTGTCGATGTTTGGTGGAGACAGAGGGGATCGAACCCCCGACCTTACGGATGTGAACCGTACGCTCTAACCAGCTGAGCTATGTCTCCGGCGGGAAGTATTTTATCACAAGAAAATAAGAATTGCAAGTAGCTTTTCTTTTTTGGGAATTAAGACTGCATTTTTACGGAAAAATATCAAAAAATTATTTTTTTTGGTTGACTTTTCCCTACTTTTAGGGTATAATAACTCGAACAGAAAAATTGTACGGAGGTATAGCCCAGCTGGTAGAGCATTCGCTTGACGTGCGAAGGGTCAGGGGTTCGAGTCCCTTTGCCTCCACCATGGGTGAATCCGAAGAAGATTCGCCCTTTTTCTTCGTAGCTAAATCAAACTATGATATAAGGAGTATGAAATGGCAAAAAGCGTAAAAGAGATCATTGAACTGATCAAAGAAAAAGACATTCAAATGGTAGACTTTAAGATGGTTGACATTCACGGTCAATTCCGTCACGTTACCATCCCCGCAAAGAACTTCTCCGAAGAAACCATGAAGAACGGTATCGGCTTCGATGCTTCCAACTACGGCTACGCTGTCGTAGAAAAGAGTGATATGGTATTCATTCCCGATCCGGACACTGCGGTGATCGATCCTTTCTGTGAGATCCCCACCTTGTCTATGACCGGTAACGCTATGATCATTGACAATCCCGAAAACCGTCCTTTGGCACAGTACCCCAGAAACATTGTTCTGGCTGCTGAAAAGTATATGCAGGACAGCGGTATTGCCGATACCATGCTGATCCTTCCCGAATTTGAGTTTTATATGTTTGATCAGGTTGGTTGGGATCTGCATCCCAGCAACATTGCAATGAGCCTTGATGTAAATCAGGCGCATTGGAACAGCGGAAACGAAGGCGCAGGCGTTGTTGTTCCCAAGCAGAAGAACTACCATATCGCAAAGCCTTTTGACCCCACCTACGAATGCAGAAGCGAAATGTGCATGCTCATGGAAGAAGCAGGCATTCGCATTAAGTACCATCACCCCGAAGTTGGCGCAGCAGGTCAGTTTGAAATTGAGCCTCAGCTGGGCAAGATGAGTGAAATGGCAGATGCTTCCATGATGATCAAATACATCATTCGCAATACTGCTCTCAAGTACGGCAAGACTGCAACCCTGATGCCCAAGCCCGTATACGGCGAAGCAGGCAACAGTATGCACGTTCACATTCTGTTGATGAAGGACGGCCAGCCCGTATTCTCCGATGACAACGGATATTCTCACCTGAGCGAAACTGCTCACTACTTCATGGGCGGTCTTCTGAAGCACATTTCTTCTCTCTGCGCTATCACCAACCCCAGCACCAACTCTTTCAAGAGATTGGTTCCCGGATTTGAAGCTCCCGTTACCGTAGGTTATGCAACCAGTAACCGCAGCGCAGTAATCCGTATCCCCGCTTATGCTAAAACTCCTAACCTCCGCCGCTTTGAGATCCGTAACCCCGACGCTACCTGCAACCCCTATTTCTGCTATGCAGCACTTCTTATGGCAGGTCTTGACGGTATCAAGAACAAGATCGATCCTCACGCCAACGGTTGGGGTCCTTACGACGTAAACCTTTACACTCTCCCCGAAGAAGAAAAGGCGAAGCTGAAGGGTCTTCCCACTACACTGGAAGCTGCACTGGATGCTTTGGAAGCAGATCACGATTATCTGACTGCAGGCGGTGTATTCCCCGAAGAGCTTTTGAAGAACTTCATCAAAGCAAAGAGAGCAGAATGCCGCGAGCTTTCTCAGATTCCTCACCCCGCGGAATTCGAAAAGTACTACAACCTGTAAAAAATTGCGAAAGCAGAGCAAAATTTGCTCTGCTTTCTTTTTTTTCGTATTTACATTTCTTTCTTTTTGTGATACAATAAATACAGTATTTGCCGATGCAAAAAAAGAAAGCACCCCGCAAGGTGCTTTCTGGCGCGTTGTAAGGGACTCGAACCCCTGACCTACTGGTTCGTAGCCAGTCACTCTATCCAGCTGAGCTAACAACGCAGGTCCTCTCGAACATCGGTTATCTTATCACATTCGGATTTTTTTGTCAAGAGTAAACTTGCAGAAAAATCAAATTAAAGGAATAATATTTTATGATGACGACAAAACTTCCATTACCAAAAGAAGTAACGGAAGCACTTTCGCTTTTAGATGCAGCAGGACACGAAGCATGGTTGGTAGGCGGCGTGCGAGATCTTCTTCTTCGCCGCGAGGTTCACGACTGGGATCTGACCACATCTGCCACTCCTGACGAGATCAAAAGAATCTTTGCCGATTTTTCTCTCAACTGTACGGGAGAGCGCTTCGGCACCGTGGTGGTGCACTACGGAAAAGTGTTTCTGGATATTACAACCTTCCGAAAAGAAGGAGCTTATACGGACCACAGACACCCCGAAGAGGTCTATTTTACCAAGAACCTCTTTGATGATCTGAAACGGCGTGATTTCACCGTCAATGCCATCGTATACCATCCCGAAAAAGGCTTCCGCGACTTTTTCTGCGGAAAACGAGATTTAAGACGGCGCATTATCCGTGCTATCGGTGATGCGAACGAACGTTTTACCCAAGATGCAGTTCGCATTTTGCGGGCACTTCGTTTCGCGGCAGTCCTTGGCTTTGACATTGAGGAAAAGACAAAAACTGCCATTCATCAGAACAAAGAATTGCTCCTCACCATTGCGCCGGAACGGATCTTACCTGAATTCTGCAGAATGCTTTGCGGAAGAAATATCCGCTATGTACTGACGGAGTTTTCCGATGTGATCGGCGTTTTGGTTCCTGAGATCCTCCCCTGCATTGGCTTTTCTCAGCACTCCCCTTTTCACCAATACGACGTATGGCAACACACGGTGCATGCCGTAGCTGCCTCGGAGCCTACACCCGAGGTCCGTCTTTCCTTGTTTTTCCACGATATTTCCAAGCCCGGCTGTCTTACCGTTGACCGCACGGGAAGAGGACATTTTTACGCACATCCGAAAAAAAGCTCAAAAATTGCAGAAGACGTTATGGCAAGAATGAAGTTCCCCTCAAGACAGATCGATCTGATCTCTCTTTTGGTGGCCCACCATGACTGTCACCCTGCAAGCACAGCAGACGTAAAAAAACTTCTGGGCGCCGTCGGCGCGGAAAACTTCCACACGCTTTTGAAAATTATGGAAGCGGATACCTTGGCTCACAGTAAGTGGACCATCAAAAAGCGATTGCAGAATGTTCGCGCCATCGGTGAAGAGGGCGAAAGAATTTTGCGTACGGGAGAATGCTTTTCATTGAAAAGCCTTGCCATTAACGGAAAGGATCTGGAAGCGAAAGGTTTTTCAGGAAAAAATATCGGTGATATGCTGAGTTTTGCCCTCCAAAAAGTCATTCTCGGAGAATGGAAAAACGAAAAGGAAACCATCCTTTGTGAACTTGACAAAAATAATTGGTAAATTTGGGGAAAAACATTGACAAACTTTGGCTTTGCAATTATAATAAAGTACTGTCGATACCTTGAGGAAAAGTGAAATGACTATGGAAACCGAAAACAATTTTCTCGATATTTCAAAGCTTCTTTCCGGTGAAACGGAGAGCATTTCCTTTGATCTCGGTCCTTTTGAGGAACCCACCGAGGAAAACGGAATTTTGGTTTCTTCCCTTCGCTTTTTCGGGGAAGCAAATAATCAAAGCGATTCCATTCATCTTATCGGTACGGTTTCGGGCACGCTTACTGCTCCTTGTGCACGTTGCCTTGCTTCGGTGGAAGATCATTTTACCGCCGAGGTTCATTACCCGGTAGTAACAAGTGAAGATGAAAGCGAAGAAGAAGTGCTTCTCGCTGAGGGACAGAAAATCGATCTGATCTCGCTAATGCAAGAAACGGTTTTAACCGAAATGCCGCTGAGACTTCTCTGCAAAGAGGACTGCAAGGGACTTTGTCCAAAATGCGGTAAAGATCTGAATACCGGAATGTGCAGCTGCGAGCACAAAGAAATTGATCCACGCCTGCAAGGGTTGGCGGACTTTTTCAAGTAAAAAAATAACCGGCAACGGTGTAATGAAAGAATTGGGAGGTGCTAACAATGGCAGTACCGAAGCGTAAAACATCCAAGGCAAGAAAGAATTCCAGACGTTCCAGCGTATGGAAGCTGGAGACCCCCGCTCTCGAAAAGTGCCCCAACTGCGGCGCTTACAATCTCCACAACAGAGTTTGTTCTGAGTGCGGACACAAGGACGGCAAAGAAGTCATCCAGGTGAACGACTGATTTTGCACAAGGCTCGTATATCGGTCTCCGTCGACTCCTCGGCGGAGACTATATGCATATATGAGGCACAGAAAGATATGTCTTTGGCAAAAAGTGCCTGAGATATATCTTTTTTTCGTTATACGGCATTTGATCGGAAAGGAGTTTTAGAATGGTCACCATTACAGCAGTGGAATCCGGATCTGTTGCAGAAAAAGGCGGTATTCTGGCAAAAGATATCCTCGTAGCGATTGATACCCACCCCATACGGGACATCTTGGATTACCGTTTCTTTTTGACGGAAGAAAAGATAACA
>JAZSDQ010000083.1:0-6591 GCA_045531235.1 Eubacteriales bacterium | reverse complement strand
TCCATCTGGAAATTGTTTTCAGCGTTTGCGCACGCTTCATTCAAAAGTTTCAAAATAGGTTCTGCGGCACTCTTGGTAGTGTTCTTCAGAATTCCCTTTGCAAGCTCTGCATTCTTACCTCTGATAAGGTCGAGAACGATCTGAACTTTTCTCGGAGAAATCCGGACTTCGTTTCTGTGTGCCACGGCTCTTTTCTTTGCCGTTTCGTTCATTGTCAGTTTCCTCCTTTAAGATTAGCTGTTGGCTACCTTAGAACCGGAATGGCCCTTAAAGGTGCGGGTGAGAGCGAACTCTCCCAGCTTGTGGCCGACCATATCCTCGGTAACATATACCGGAACATGCTTTCTGCCATCGTAAACAGCAATGGTGTGACCGATGAATTCGGGGAAGATGGTGGAAGAACGGGACCAGGTCTTAACAACCTTCTTTTCGTTCTTGTTGTTCATCTCAACGATTGCTGCAAAAAGTTTCTCTTGGACGAAAGGTCCTTTCTTAATGCTTCTAGACATAATTACCTATCTCCTCTCTCAGCGATCGTTCTTGCGCTTCACAATAAACTTATTGGTACGCGCCTTCTTGTTTCTGGTCTTGTAACCCATGGTAGGTTTACCCCAGGGAGTAACAGGAGTGGGACGACCGATGGGTGCACGACCTTCACCACCACCGTGGGGGTGATCGCAGGGGTTCATTACGGAACCGCGTACGGTAGGACGGATGCCCATGTGTCTCTTCTTACCTGCTTTACCGATCTTCACGTTCTCGTGCTCGAGGTTGCCTACCTGGCCGATGGTTGCTACGCAATCCAAACGAACAAGTCTTACCTCGGAAGAAGGAAGGCGAACCTGTGCCATGCCGTTTTCTTTTGCCATGAGCTGAGCCATAGCGCCTGCGCTTCTAACCAGCTGAGCACCCTTGCCGGGGTAAAGCTCAATGTTGTGAATGAGCGTACCTACGGGGATGTTTGCAATGGGAAGTGCGTTACCGGGTTTGATGTCGGCATTTGCTCCGGCGGAGATCACATCTCCGACCTTCAGGTCTACGGGAGCGATAATGTAGCTCTTCTTGCCGTCTTCATACTGAATGAGGGCAATGTTAGCAGTTCTGTTGGGATCGTACTCAAGAGCGATAACAGTTGCATTTGCTTCGTTCATTCTCTTGAAGTCGATAACTCTGTACTTTCTTCTGTTTCCACCGCCGTGATGACGAACGGTGATGCGGCCCATATTGTTACGGCCTGCGTGCTTCTTGAGAGGCTCGAGGAGGCTCTTCTCAGGAGCCTTCTTGGTGAGGTCTGCAAAACTCTGCACGCTCATATTTCTTCTGCCGGGAGTCGTCGGCTTGTAAATCTTTACAGGCATTTACTGTACCTCCTTACATCATACCATCGAAGAACTCGATGGTCTTGGAGCCTTCGGTCAGAGTAACAATGGCCTTTTTCCACTCGCTGGTCTTGCCCAGGTGGATACCCATTCTCTTAGCCTTGGACTTCATAGAAACCGTATTCACGGATTTAACTTCTACCTTGAACAGTTCTTCAACTGCGCGGGCAATTTCGATTTTGGTAGCATCGTTTGCAACGCGGAAGGTGTACTTCTTCTGAGCTGCGGTAGCTGCCATGGAAGCTTCGGTGATGACCGGCTTCAGGATAATATCGTAAGCTGTCTTCATGCCTTATATACCTCCTCCATAACTTCAAGGGACTTCTTGGAGATGATAAGCTTTCTGTGGTTCAGGATCTGGTATACGTTGAGGTTGTTCGCCTGGCAGGTGGTAGCTCCGGGAATGTTAGCGAAGCTCTTAATGAGAACTGCGTCAACTTCGGGAAGTACAACCAGGGGCTTTCTCTCAGCGTCCAGAGCTTTGAGCATCTGAACCATGGGACGAGTCTTGTACTCGGTAGCCTGAAGACCGTCTACAACGATGATCTCGTTGTCAAGAAGCTTTGCGGAGAGTGCGCTCTTCAGAGCGATTCTCTTTACTTTCTTGTTTACACTTACGTGGAAAGTGCGGGGCTTGGGACCAAGGGCGATACCGCCGTGAGTCCACTGAGGAGAACGGGTGGAACCCTGACGGGCTCTGCCGGTACCCTTCTGCTTCCAGGGCTTCTTACCGCCGCCGGAAACTTCGCTGCGAGTCTTGGTAGACTGAGTACCCTGTCTTTGATTGATCAGATATGCGCGGACAACGCTGTGCAAAACGCTCTTATTTACTTCTGCGCCGAAGAGCTCCTCGGAAAGGGCGATTTCACCGGTTACCTGTCCTGCCATATCATAAACTTTTACGTTAGGCATTTATTTGTCTCCCTTCTCTTGGATTAAGCTTTTACGCTGTCACGGATGAACACAATACCGTTCTTTGCACCGGGAATGGCGCCGCGAACTGCGATGATGTTCTTTTCCGCGTCGATTTTCACTACTTTGAGGTTCAGAACAGTTACCTGCTCGTTACCGTACTGACCTGCCATCTTCTTGTTTTTGAAGATTCTGGCGGGGTCGATTACACCCATAGAACCGGACTGACGATGAACGGGGCCGGTACCGTGAGTCATGCGGAGACGGTGAAGTCCCCATCTCTTGATTGCGCCGGTGTAACCACGACCCTTGGTGATGCCGGTTACGTCTACGCTTTCGCCTTCTGCGAAAACATCAGCGCTGATGGTGTCGCCTACGTTCATCTCTTCAGCACCCTCGAGACGGAACTCTTTGAGGTACTTCTTGCAAACGACGCCACTCTTCTTAAAATGGCCCTTTACAGGGTTGGTAAGTTTTCTTTCCTGGATGTCGGAAAAACCGAGCTGAAGTGCGCTATAACCGTCCTTGTCCATGGTTTTCTTCTGAACTACTGCACAGGGACCGGCTTCGATAAGAGTTACGGGAATCACAGCGCCGTTCTCAGTAAAAAGCTGGGTCATTCCGATTTTTTTGCCGATAATTGCTTTTTTCATTTTTTTCCTCCTAAAACATGTTATTGGTTGGATCAAATCCAACATGACTCGTTTTCCGGTGTGAATTACTCGAAACGGTATTCCAATTCAACGCCGGCGGGGAGCTCGATCGACATAAGCGCGTCAACGGTCGCCTTGGAAGGGTTGAGCACGTCGATGAGTCTCTTGTGGGTGCGAAGCTCGAACTGTTCGCGGGAATCTTTGTACTTATGCACTGCACGCAAGATGGTCACGATTTCCTTTTCCGTGGGCAGCGGGATGGGGCCCGATACCTTGGAACCCTGACGCTTTGCAGTTTCCACGATCTTCTCGGCGCTCTGGTCGATGATGGTGTGGTCATAAGCCTTGAGTCTGATGCGAATCTTTTCCTTTGCCATTTTTTTGCCTCCTATAAAATATTTACCGCTCCTTATATATAAAGGAAGGTATGCTCTGCCTGGTGGGAAGCGCAAGCCGTATACGCTCTCGGGTGTTTCTTTTTTCCCTCAGTAAATGACTCCGCCTCAGGCGGATGCCTCAGGCGGAGAAAGCAATACAACTTGCTTTCGCCCGATTTTCCGGACATACTCCACGGAAAAACCTGCGTTTTTGCGCAGCAACCTCCCGCTTCGTCGCACACCAAGCAGGGTCAATTATACTAAATTGTAGTAATGTTGGCAATAGTTGTTTTTAAAATTCAAAAAATATTTACATTTTTTCAAAGGTTTAGAAACGGATTTTCCTGATTTTTTGGATTTTTTTCTTTTTTTCGGTTGAAGATATTACTAAAATCTTCTCACGGAGGCACTATGAAAACAAAGAAAATCAGCTATTTGATTTATTTTCTGGCCGGCTCTTTGCTCTACCCTTGTATCGAGCTGTTGTGGCGAGGGAGAACACACTTTTCCATGGCACTTCTCGGCGGTTTATCCCTTGTTTTTATCGTTTGGATCGACCGGCAATTAAAAAAGGGACTCTTTCTTCAGAAAGCATTTCTTTCCGCAATTGTTATCACGCAAATGGAATGGATCTTTGGAGTGATCCTGAATCTTCATCTGAAGCTTGGCATTTGGGATTACAGCGGTGAGCGTTTTAACCTTGCAGGGCAGATTTGTCCTCTCTTCTCTCTTTATTGGTTTTTACTTTCTCTGTTTGTAATCATTCTATTGGATTTTGAAAAGGAATTCAGAAAAAATAAACTTCCGGCAAGACATTAAAAAAGACAAGGGACAAACTCCCTTGTCTTTTTTCGGCTCAGATGATATCCACCATAACCTTTTTGTTTTCTTTGCTCGCAACCGCTTTCATGACAGAGCGAATCGCTTTTGCAATTCTTCCCTGCTTGCCGATTACCTTGCCCATATCTTCCGGCGCTACGCTGAGTTCCAGGTGGAGCACGGCTCCATCTTCACGCTCAACGACCACAACCTCATCGGGCTTGGAAACCAAAGCTTTTGCGATATCGATCAATACTTGTTTCATTATGGATACTCCTGAAATTATTCGATGACGCCGCTCTTTTTCAGAATGCTCTTTGCGGTCTCAGTGGGCTGTGCGCCGTTGGAGATCCACTTCTTTGCAGCTTCTACGTCAATATTGATGGCGGGGGGATCCATCAGAGGGTTATAAGTACCGATCTCTTCGATGAATCTGCCGTCGCGGGGATAGCGGGAATCTGCAACAACTACACGATAGAAGGGAGCCTTCTTTGCGCCCATTCTTCTGAGTCTGATCTTAACTGCCATATTTTCACCTCCTTCAAAACTTAAAAAACCCTAAAAGGGGAATTTCATTCTTCCGAATCTGCCTTTCTTGCTGTTGAACTGCTTCATCATTTTGTTCATTGCCTCAAACTGACGGAGCAATCGGTTGACCTCTTCTACGGTCTGACCGCAGCCTTGGGCGATTCTTCGTTTCCGTGATGCATTGATAATGTCCGGTTTCTGACGCTCACGGGGCGTCATGGACTGAATAATAGCACGCGTACGATCCAGCTGCTTTTCATCAATTTTGGCATCCTTGAGAGCACCTTGATTCATTCCGGGGATCATACTTAACATCTGTTCCAAGGAACCCATATTTTTCAGCTGCTCGAACTGCTCCATATAATCTTCCAAGGTGAAGCTGTTCTGACGGAGCTTTTGCTCCATTTCTTTTGCCTTTTTCTCATCAAAGGCTTCTTCTGCGCGATCAATGAGAGTAAGAACGTCACCCATACCGATAATACGGGACGCCATACGGTCGGGATGGAAAGGTTCGATCTGATCCAGCTTCTCTCCTACGCCGATAAATTTAATAGGCTTGCCCGTTACAAAACGGACGGAGAGCGCGGCACCGCCTCGAGTGTCACCGTCAAGCTTTGTGAGGATCACACCGCTTATATCCAAAAGGTTATTAAAGCTTTCCGCTACGTTTACCGCATCCTGACCGGTCATAGCATCTACGACGAGAAGGATCTCGGTGGGACTTGTGACTTCTTTAATGCGGCGAAGCTCATCCATCAGTTCTTCATCTACGTGAAGACGGCCTGCGGTATCAAGGATCACAAGATCCAGCGCATTTTTCTCCGCATAAGCTACACCCTCTTTGGCAATGCGCACCGCATCACTGCAACCGTCAATGGTAAAGACGGGAGTTTCTACCTGTTCGCCCACCACTTTCAGCTGTGTGATAGCAGCGGGACGGTAAATATCGCAAGCAACGAGAAGAGGCCTTTTGCCTTGCTTTTTCATCAGCTTGGCAAGCTTTGCCGAATGGGTAGTTTTACCGCTACCCTGCAAACCGCACATCATCACTACCGTAGGCGGCTTTGACGAAATGGTAAGCTTTTCATTGGTTTCGCCCATAATGGCAACAAGCTCTTCGCGAACGATTTTCACAATATGCTGATGAGGAAGAAGGCTTTCCAGCACTTCATCCCCTACAGCACGCTCGCTGACACGGGCAACGAATTCTTTTACAACTTTATAGTTAACGTCAGCTTCCAGAAGTGCCAATTTTATCTGGCGCATACCCGCCTTTACATCGGCAGGAGTTAGTTTTCCTTTATTTTTAAAGGACTGAAAGGCAGACGCCATTTTATCCATCAGATTTTGGAACATCTCGCCCTCCTACAAAAGTTCACGGATCTGCTCTAAAATCTCGGGATCGGAAGTTCCGCTCTTCTCCAGTGTATCACACAGTGCCGAAAGCTCTTTGCGCTTTTTCACAAGAGAAAGCTTTTCTTCATAGGAAACAAGCTCTGCGCCTGTTCTGGCAATCAGATCACGCACCGCCTGACGGCTGGTTCCCGTTTCCGAAGCAATTTCCCCGAGAGACAGATCTGAAAGATAATATGCTTCAAACACTTCCCTCTTCTTTTCTGAAAGAAGCGGAGCATAAAGGTCATACAAAAGAGCAAGGGACAGATCTTTTTCAAACATCAGCCGTCCTCCTGTCTTTCTAGGTGTAAATATTTTTTCTTTACACCCGATTATTATACCATGAAAATTTTGTTTGTCAAGTGAAAAATAAAAAAAGACCCAAAAGTGAAGTGATATAATGTTGGTAGACACAAAAAAAGTGTCTACCAACATTTTTGTATAGGAGGAAAAAGAGATGGGACGGCCGAAAGGCGGAAAGAACCGAAGCCATAGCAAAGCAGAAAAACTTGCGTTGGTAAAAAGGAA
>JAZSDQ010000067.1:0-7631 GCA_045531235.1 Eubacteriales bacterium | reverse complement strand
CCGCAAATGCTTTGCTCTGTATAAAAGCTTTACTCTCGCGGGCTCCTATCGTCACCTACGGTGACACTTCCCTCCCGGAGGGAAGCAATTCCTTCCCCCACTTTCTTGCTAGGTTTCGATTCTTGTCTTCCCCAGATTTTTCCTCATCGGTTAACCTTTACTGAACCACGCGACTATCGCGTGGTTTTCTGTATACAACAAAAAAAGAGCCCGAAGGCTCTTTTTTTATTTGTACCAGTCTTCGCCGTAGAAAGCAGAAACTGCTTCGTGAGCGGCTTTTTGCAAAGCGGCAACTCTTTCCTCGGTAAAGGTGAATCTTATACCTGCAGTTTCGTGAAGATAGCTGGGAATATACGTATTTCCGACGACGCTCTTGTGGGTCAGCACTTCAAAGTATACGGCGGCGTTGAGATACTGTCCTCCGCCGATATCACCGTCGTGGGAAAGGTCGTTGTTGTAAACAAAGGGGTAATCCTTATAAGCGCCCGTTGCGATTCTGGTGTGGAGAGTTCTGTTGGGGAGTTCCTCTTCCTCCTCCTTAGCGGGGGAATAGAACATAGGATCGTGACGGATCGCCTGCCAGGCATCGCCGCAGGGCACGTTAAAAAAGCCATATTCTTTGCAATACTTCAGGCTGACGCGGCGGTAGATCTCGCTGATCTCTGCCTGCTTTTCCATCGTCTTCATTCTGCCGTGACCCTTCTGACCGAATTCGTGGGTCCAGTTCTGCTGCCAGTAATACTCTTTCACCTGAGGGTTGCGGGCGCGGACTTTTTCATAAAGCTCAGGGAGAAAATCGCCGATCATTTTATCGTGGAGCGCTTCCCCGCCACCGTAGATATAGCGGCCGCTCTGCTGGAAGCCGATCTTATCCCACTTTGCATAATTCAGGCCGGTTTCAAAGGTAGTCTTTTTAATGGAAGTTCTTCCGTTTTTATCGTGAATGTTTACCGTATATTCGCTTTCTCCCTCTCTCCACCACTTCACGTGGCGGTCAAAGGAGCATCCGGAATAATAAATATTGCAAACAACAGCATCCTCATCCCCTGCCGCTGCAAGGATTTGATACAGTTCGTCCGTCCAATAGTAGCTGTAGCTGTTTCCGATCAAAAGAAGTTTCATAAGCTTTCCTCCGTTTTTTACACAGATGATAACAGAAAGAAGACACCCCCGGTGGGGTGCCTTCTCAAATTTTTATTTATAGAAGTCTTCACCGTGGTACTCCAGAACTGCGCGGTGGGCGGCATCCTGAAGCTTTGCGATCTGCTCGGCGGTAAAGGTGTAGGAAGTATCGCTTTCCTCGTGAACGTATACGGGAACAAAAGAGTTGCCGACAACGCTCTTCTTGGTAATGGTTTCAAACCATACGCAAGCGTTCAGATACTGACCGCCACCGATATCACCGTCATGGGAGAGGTCGGAGTTGATGATCATACCCTTGCTGGTGCCGGAGTGCTGAATACGGGTGTGAAGGCACTTGGTGGGGTTATCGTTTGCAAAGTCACCGGAGTGAGCGTAGAAGAGGGGATCGTAGCGAACGAATACCCAGGCATCGCCGCAGGGAGCATTGGTAAAGCCCCAGTTTGCACATACGTTCTTAGCGGAATCACTGAAGAACTTGGTCATCTTATCTACGGTAGAAGCACCCTTATAGCCATCTTTACCTGCAGAGTGAGCCCAGGACTGATGCCAGTAGTAATCAGCCTCGGGGAAATAGGAATATACGTGAGTAAAGAGCTTGGGCAACCACTCGGAAATACTTCTGTTGTTCTGATAGGTTGCGCCTGCATAGCGGTTGGTCTGCTGGAAGGAGATGTAATCCCAGTTTGCATAGGTAATACATTCTTCCAATCCCACGTCGTCCCATCTGCCCTGGGGCTGGCCGGGTCTGTTGATAAAGAAGGTCTCGGGGGATTCCTTGTTTACGTGCCAGGTCCAGTGGTCTTCAAAAGAAGCGCCGGAGTGGTAAATGTTACATACCAAAACGTTTTCATAGCCTGCTGCGCCAAGAAGATTTGCAAGCTCATCGGGCCAATAGTAGCTGTAGCTGTTTCCGATGAAGAGAATGTTCATTTCTTCATCCTCGGAGGGAGAAACGTCGGGGAAAAGAGGCTCCGGTTCAATGGACTGTCTCAATTTCTCACCGAAAGTAAGCTCTTCTTCTTCCTCCTCCACTACCAACTTGGGAAGCTTCAGCTGAGCTGCGCAAGAAGACAGGGGAATGAGAACAAAAAGAAGAACCAGAGTCATCAGTAAAATTCTTTTAAGGATCTGCATTGTCTTAACTCCTTTTGTAATATTTACATTTGCGACACATTTGTGCACTTTCTGTTATTTTAACATAACAAAGATAAAAGAGCAAGTGTTTTTTTTAAAAATCTACAAAGCACACATTGCCCGTCCGTTCCCTTTGTGCAAAATCACAAAGGCAGCTTTTTCTTGAAAATTTTTTTGGCTTTTTCTTTTCTCTATTTTGTAAAAAAAGCACCCAAAAGGGTGCTTTTTTCTTATTTCTGCTGTTCCAGTGCCAGAGTGATGGTGGTGGTGTCGCACACCTCGGTGGGGCCATAGTACTGAATGGCGCCGGGGTATACGTACAAGGAATTTTCACTCCATTCCTGTCTTCTCTCCTCAAAGTATTTGAAGGGAGCGCCGTCAAGCTCTACCAGAGCTTTTTTAATCACGGGCTTATCCTCGCCGTGTCTTCTTTCCATATTCATCATCTTGGTGATGGGCATACCGCCTGCGATCCACTGATCGGCAGGAGCGGAAAGATTGGAGATCTTGGAAAGGTATCCGGTGTAGCCGTACTGAATGAGCATAAAAGCATTATAGCCCAGGGAGTAGCAGTAATCGGAGTCAAAGTTCGAGGGGAATGCGCATCTTCCTTCGTAGCCGAGGAAGTGGTGGAGGGGGCTGAATTTACCGTTGTATTCGCCCTTTGCCTTTCTGGCAGCAAGGTTTTCTTTTACCATAGCGGAGAAGAGCTTTTCGGATTCAATGAGAGATACCTGCACGTTGCCGTGGGGATCTCTTTCCAAAAAGAGCTGCTGCTGAATGGCCTGAGGAAGAATGGCGAATACTTCCATGGATTCTTTCGTCAAGCCCTTCTGAATGAAGGCGTATTTTTCTTCCCAGGAAGAAAGCGCATTGAAAGCATCGGCGCGGCTGCCTGCAAGAAGCTCGTTGATCTCATGGATCAATACGGAAAATTCGGGAACAAATTCCACAACGCCCTCAGGAATGAGAGCAACACCGTAATTCATACCGTTTGCGGCGCGCTTTGCTACGGAATCCGCAAGAATATCGGTGATCTGGCTAAGGCTCATTTTCTTTGCCGCAACTTCCTCGGAAATGAGGCATACGTTGGGCTGTGTCTGAAGTGCGCACTCCAAAGCAACGTGGGAAGCGCTGCGTCCCATCACCTTAACAAAATGCCAATATTTCATAGCGCTCTTGGCATCTCTTTCAATATTGCCGATGATCTCGCTGTAGGTCTTGGTAGCGGTATCAAAGCCGAAGGAGCATTCGATGTCTTCGTTTTTCAAGTCGCCGTCAATGGTCTTGGGGCAACCGATAACCTGAATTCCGCTGTTTTCTGCTGCAAAATACTCTGCAAGTACGGCTGCATTGGTATTGGAATCGTCGCCGCCGATGATTACAAGAGCGGTAATTCCATGCTTCTTGCAAACTTCGCCTACAACGGCAAACTGCTCGCGGGTCTCCAATTTGGTTCTGCCGGAGCCGATGATATCAAAGCCACCGGTGTTTCTGTACGCGTCAATGAACGCATCGTCAAATTCAACGAAGCTGTCCTCCAGAAGACCGCTGGGGCCGCCTTGGAAGCCGTAAAGAACGTTTTCCTTATCGGTAGCCTTCAGGGCATCGTAAAGACCGCAGATGACGTTGTGTCCGCCGGGCGCCTGACCGCCGGAGAGGATCACGCCTACCACCTGCTTTTTCGCAGCGGAGGTATTTTTGCCTTGTTGGAAGGCGATCTCCTTCTTACCGTAGGTGTTGGGAAAAAGTGCTTGGATCTTATCCTGATCGGCAACACTTCGGGTTTCATTTCCCTCTTTTACTGAGATTTCAGCAATGCCGTTTTTCAGCATTGCGGGTAGCTTGGGTTGATAAGCGCATCTTGCTTTCTGTAAAGGTGAAATTTTCATAGCCAAAAACTCCTTCATTTTATACAATCAAGTGACATTTTAATACATTTTTCGCCCAAAGTAAAGTCCCCAAAACAGAAAAAATGAAAAAAAGTTTGAAATTTCTCATGCTTTTCCGTTATATAAAGATTCGTTTTTGTAATGACTTTTTCCCTGAACCGTGATACAATGGAAAAAGAATCAAGAAAAGAGGATCTGTTATGTCCATTCAAAAAGTAAAAGAGTACTTTCGCCTTGCAGGGATGGAAGAGAGAGTGCTGGAGTTTTCCGTTTCCAGCGCTACCGTTGCTCTGGCAGCGGAAGCCCTTGGCTGTGAGCCTTGCCGCATTGCAAAATCCCTCTCCTTTTCCGTGGGAGAAGAAGCCGTTCTCGTCGTGACGGCGGGAGATACGAAAATTGACAACGGAAAATACAAAGCCTTTTTCGGCACCAAAGCAAAAATGCTCAGCCCCGAGGAAGTCACGGAAAAAATCGGTCACGCCGTAGGCGGCGTTTGTCCCTTTGCCGTAAAAGAGGGCGTCAAGGTGTATCTGGATGAATCATTAAAGCGCTTTACCACCGTGTTCCCTGCTTGCGGCAGCAACAATTCCGCCATTGAATTAACCCTTGAGGAACTGGAAACCCATTCCAACTTCCTTTCCTGGATCGACGTTTGCAAGATCCCCGAAACCGTATAAAATATAGGAAACAGGAATATAAAAATAGCCTTTCCCTCGGAAAGGCTTCCTTATCGTTTTCCGTAAGGAAAACACATCACTTGCCCGTTAGGGCATACATCATTAGGCGAAGCCGACATCATTTGCCGCAGGCATACATCACTAAAAAAGCACCCTCTCGGGTGCTTTTTTATCTAGTTAAGGTTGATCCAGCTGTGAAGGCGCCAGACGTCCTTTTGGTAATCAAAAACGGCAATGGCGCAATTATTGCAAAGGAGGTGCTTTCTGTCAAGCTCCGTTCCCAAAACGAGATGGAGCATGGATCGCATATACACGCATATTTTTCTCCAAAATTTTCTAAATCAGATCAAAAGGCAAAAAAGCGGCAGCGATTGCAAACAAAATGGCAGGAAGTAAATTTGCCACCTTGATCTTTTTGCCGAAAACAAGGTTGATTCCCACGCAGAAAATAAGAATATTTCCCACCACGGAAAGATATAGCAACGCTTTTTGTGTCATAACGGGCTGAATGAGGACGGCAAGCGCCGTTACACTCCCCTGCAAAATTGCCACGGGAATGGCGGAAAAGAGCGTACCCTTGCCCAGAGATGCCGCCATCACCATAATAATGATAAAGTCCAGAATGGCCTTGGTCACAAGCACCGTAATATCTCCGTACAAGCCGTCGTTGATAGAGCCTACGATCGCCATCGCGCCGATACACACCGTAAAAGAAGCGGTCACAAAGCCCTGGGTGAAATTGCCGTCTCCCGTGCTGTGGGTCTTTGTTTTCAGCCACCCGCCAAAGCGCTCAAAAGCGCCTTCAATATTGATGATCTCTCCCAAAAGAGCGCCCAAAGCAAGAGAAGCGATAATGAGAAAATCACCGCCGTATTGAATCTTCCCGTCGCTAACGGAAAACATTCCCTGAAAAGCTCCTGCCGCGCCGATAAAGGTCACCGCAAGGCCGCAAGCCTTCCCCAAGCTGTCCCGATGGCGGTCGCCGATAAATTTTCCAAAAAACATTCCGAAGATACCGCCCAATACAATGGCGGCGGCGTTGATCACCGTTCCCAATCCGTACATATCCGTCTTTTCCTCTGCCGTGACAAAATTTCTTTTCCGATTATATCACAGAACTTCGCCCTTTTCAACCGCGAAAAGCCTGAGGCCTCCCCCTCTTATCGGACGGATAAGATCCAATGCCCCCTTTTCCCTCTCTTTTTTAAAATTCGCCTCTTTGCCCAAAAAAATAACGAAAAATTATTGCTTTTCCAAATTCTGTTGCTATAATAAAGTCAGTACAAAATTTTGCAAAAAAACAAGAGGTTAAATTATGGATATTTATCAGAAGATCAAGGAACAGGCTGACGCCATCACCCCCGAGCTTGTCGCTTTGCGCAGAGATTTCCACAAACACGCGGAAACCGGCTGGTTTGAAATGCGCACCTCCTCCATCCTTGCAAGAAAGCTTACACAGCTTGGCTACGAAGTTCTTGTAGGAGATGCTGTTTGCAAGAAGGACGAGCGCATGGGCGTTCCCTCCGAGGAAGCTTTGGAAAAAGCGTATGAGCGCGCCGTAGAGCAAGGCGCCGACGAAGAATTCGTGAAGGCGACCCGCGGCGGTATGACGGGCGTTATCGGAATTTTGCGTTGTGGCGAAGGCCCCACGGTGGCAATGCGCTTTGATATTGACGCTCTGGGCGTATTTGAATCCTCCGACCCTGAGCACTTCCCTGCAAAAGAGGGCTTCCATTCCATCAACCACGGCTCCATGCACGCTTGCGGTCACGACGGTCACGCCGTTTCCGGTCTTGGTGTTGCAAAAGTTCTGATGCAAATGAAGGATCAGCTTCACGGTACCGTAAAGCTGATCTTCCAGCCCGGTGAAGAAGGCCTTCGCGGCGCAAAATCCATTGTGGAAAACGGACACTTGGATGACGTAGACTTCCTGCTCGGCTCTCACACCACGGGACTGGATGAGGAAGAAAGCGACCTTACCCCCGGTTCCTACGGCTCTCTCGCCTCTTTTAAATACGACGTTACCTTCCACGGCTTGGCTGCCCATGCAGGCGGAGCGCCTCACAAAGGCAAAAACGCGCTCCTTGCTGCGGCAACTGCTGTCACCAATTTGTATGCCATTCCCCGCCACGCCGCAGGCTCCAGCCGTATCAACGTAGGCAAACTCATTGCCGGAAGCGGCCGCAACGTCATTGCCGACGAAGCCTTTATGGAAATTGAAGTTCGGGGCGAGACCACGGAGATCAATGAATACGTAAGCAATTACGCCCTCCGTGTTCTGAAGAGCGCCGCGGAAATGCACGATTGCACCATGGAATACAAAATTATGGGTGCCGCAGAATCCATCGTCAGCGATAACGACCTTTGCGAACAGGTTGCGAAGATCGCCGCAGAGCGTATGGGCATGAAGGTTTCAAGCAATCTTCTTTTAAAGCTCGGCGGCAGCGAGGACTTTTCCTATATGTCCAACCGCGTACAGAGCCACGGCGGCAAGGCAGCCTTCGTTCGCGTGCGCAGTGCCATCACAGGCGTTGCCCACGGCCGTACCTATAATTTTGATGAAAGCTATATTACGAAAGTCATCAAAATCTTCTGCGCCACCGTCTACGATCTGATGAAATAAAGACATAAAAAAAGACACCCTTTTCGGTGAAGTGATATAATGTTGGTAGACACAAAAAAAGTGTCTACCAACATTTTTGTATAGGAGGAAAAAGAGATGGGACGGCCGAAAGGCGGAAAGAACCGAAGCCATAGCAAAGCAGAAAAACTTGCGTTGGTAAAA
>JAZSDQ010000078.1:0-8177 GCA_045531235.1 Eubacteriales bacterium | reverse complement strand
ATAATCCGTGAAAAACAAACGCATTTTACCGTTATATCTCTCCCCCGTTTCATTTTGTACAGAAACAGGGACCCACTCATTATCCATACGGTTAGGAATGGACAACATTTCATCAACGGTATGTAAAACCGTATTCTTCTGATGATTTACACCAACAAGGAGAACAGATCCGCCGGCATTGATGATCTTTCCGTAACAGCTTTTTGGATGGGTAGGTGTTTCAACGCTCTCTTCGCCATTGACGAACTCGGAAGCGAGTTTGCGATCGCCAAACACTACCATAGAGTGGGTCGGATTCAGTGAACGAATTCCGCGACCATCAAGAATTGCTACTTTAGAGAGCGCTCCAAGGCAGTGATCGTCGCTTTTTACATCTAGCGTAATATCGCTGTCGAGATTATGCCATGTGTGTGTAGGAACGCAGAACAATCCGCCCTTTTTCGTGAAATGACGAACGAGAACATCCAGAAGTCCCTCTGCACCACCTTCAACGGAACCGATAGCACGCAGAGAGGAATGCATTAAAACGATGCCTCCCTCGGGGGCCTGAAGAGCCTTTAATTGCTCTTCAATTTCAGATAAGAGAAAATAATCTTTCATTGACAGTTCCCTATCAAAGATTGATCCACTCTCCGTGAATTGGTGCAACGAATTCAATCTCAGGAGCGATTCTGTTAAGAGCAGCCTTCATCGTCTCAAGAACTTCGGGACCATCAACAGATTTGAAATCGTGATGATGAGGAATAACGACCTTGCAGCCGATCGCCTTTGCAAATTCTGCAAACTTTTCGGAGGATTTCTCTGTGGGCGTACGCTGAAGAATCGCAATATCGGGTTGCAATTCTTTCAAGATGTTCTTCTGCTCTACCGTAGGATCGTTGCCCCAGAAAACAATTTTAGTTCCATTGGGAAGAGTAAAAAGATAGTTGCGGTATTCAAGGCTGCCGACAGGCTGAAGCGCATCAATACCGGGGTCATTTACGCACAGAGGATTTTGGGAAATGTAATCGCAAAGATCGTTAAAGCCTCTGCCCAAATTTTTATGACGACCGTAAAGCGCACGGATCTTAACGTCATCAAAATCGAGCTCGGTATTGGGGTACATAGGATAGATTTTAGTGGGAGTATAATTCAGCCAACGAGCCAAGGGCATTGCAGTCATATCGCCGCAGAGGATCTTAGGTTGATACTTCTCAACCAATCTGGGAATATCAGTGATATGGTCCCAATGAGCATGGCCCAAGCAAATAATATCACAATTCTCAATGGCTTCCCAAGTTACGTCGGTACCGACACACTCGGTAACGTAGGGGTCCGTAACAACAGTCAGATTGTTGCACTTAATTTCAAAGCTGGAAACAGCAAGCCACTTAAGAGATACACCGTAGTTTTTCATATTAAAACTCCTTAAAATTATTTTTTCCATTATACTTCAACAGAAAAAGTTTGTAAAGTAGAAAGAGTTAAAACTTTTCATTTTCTTGACGAAACACGTCTTTTATGTTATAAGCATATTGAGTAATATTAGAGGCAAAGATAGATGATTGAAACGAAAGACACTATTGATTTTCAAAAAATTACAACAAAAGATAAAGAAATCTTTGATCGTTATTTACCCGATGAATTTGACCGAGGATGCGAGTTTTCTTTTTCTAATCTTTATTTCTGGGGAAACCAAAAGTACGCTTTGGTTGATAACCACATTATTCTTTTTTCACAGTTTGACCGTCGGAGTGTCTATCCCTTCCCCATTGGCCAAGGAAATAAGAAAGAAATCATTGATACAATTATTACCGATGCAAAATCAAGAGGAATTCCTTGCAGAATTATCGGCCTAAGCAAGAAAGCGGAAGAACTGTTAAAGGATCTTTTTCCAAATGAATTTGCATTTCATTATGACGAAGGCTCTTTTGATTATGTCTATGCCATTGAAGATCTGGCAAACCTAAAAGGAAAGAAATATCACGGGAAGCGTAATCATATCAACAAGTTTTTAGAAGAAAACCCGGGGTATACTATTGAGCAATTATCGGATTCCAACATAGATAGAGCCAAAGAAATGGTCGCTTTGTGGTATGAAGAAAGGAAAAAAACAGATCCTAACGGCGACTATTACGAAGAAGAATTAGCAATAAAAAAAGCGTTTCGCGATTATAAAGAACTCAAAATTGAAGGCCTTCTCCTTTGCATCAAAGACCGTGTCGTTGCGGTCGCGATGGGTAGCCAAATGAATGATAGTACATTTGACATCCATTTTGAGAAAGCACTGCCCGATATAAACGGAGCTTATGCCATGATCAACCGAGAATTTGCTCGGTGGATTCAAAACAAATATCCACACATAAAGTTTCTTGATCGCGAAGAAGATATGGGCGTCGAGGGACTTAGAAAAGCAAAACAAAGCTATTATCCTCATCACATGGTAGAAAAGTGTTGGGCGCAATATTTGGGGGATGACAATGAGAATTGATTGTCCGACGCATGAAGAAACACCGCAGCTTTGGGCACTGTGGAAAGAAGCGTTTCACGATGAAGACGATTTCATCTCATCGTTTCAAAAGGCTGCATTCTCGCCCGAGCGTTGTCGTTGTGTCTTTAAAGATAATGAAATCATTTCTATGTTATTTTGGTTTGATTGCGAATATCGAGGTGAAAAAATCGCATATTTGTACGCCGTCGCAACAAAAGAAAAATTTCAGAACCAAGGATTTTGCCGCATTTTGATGGATGATACCCATCAGCATTTGAAGAGTCTTGATTATTCAGCAGCACTCCTTGTCCCAGGGAATTCAAGTCTTTTCTCCTACTACGAAAAGCTTGGGTATCGTCTAGCCTCATATATTGGTGAAATCAGTAGTTCCTCATCAGAAAAAGAAATACACTTAAGAAAAATTTCTTCAAATGAATATGCGCTTCTACGCCGCAAATTTTTACCGAAAAATACTGTCATACAAGAAAACGAAAATCTTGCCTTTCTTGAAACAATGGCTGACTTTTATGCAGCTGACAATTTTCTTGTGGCCGGGCGGAAAAATAAAAATGAATTTGTGGGTATAGAGCTCTTAGGCGATGAAAACAAAGCCGGACAATTTTTATCAGAGCTTCAATGCACACGGGGCAAATTCCGCGTCGCAAAAAAAGAAAATCCTTTCTCTATGTATTACCCGCTAAAAGACGGCTTTTTAGCTCCGGAATATTTTGGTTTAGCCTTTGATTAACATGCCTTGCAAAAAACCAGCAAATCAAATATCGCAAATCAAATATCAAATATAATATAGTAATTTTAATATTTGAGAGGTACATATTATGAAAAAAACAATTGCATTTCTTTTGGTTTCAGTTATACTCCTCACCTCTCTTTCCGCCTGTGGAAAAGAGCTTGACCTTATAACAAAAGAAGATATTAAGACAACGGGAGAGGAAAAGACCCATGAGACCGATTCCGTCGAAACAGAAGAAATCAATCACGATGATAATGTAACTCCCGATGCACCTGCTACGCCTGACAATACTCCCGATGAAACCCCAAGCAGTCATATGCTTGATGGCAAGAAAATCATTTTCATCGGTAATTCATATACATACTACGGCAACGCAGTGCTTACCAACGCCCGTTCAGAGCTGCAACAAGCACAAAGGGTAAATAATCGCGGCTATTTCTTTCAGATCTGCAGAGCTAACGGCGTGAAAAATGTCAACGTTACTAACTGGACCTTTGGAGGACACAGTCTGCACGATTTGTTTGTCACATGCGCGGCTGACCGCGGCTGTGACGGCGTAGACCACAAGAGCTACCTTACAGATCGCTACTATGATTATGTCTTCATCCAAGAGCACGGAAACGAGTTTGACGAAACAAGCGAAGAATTTCTTGATAGAATTGATATGGTAATGAATTTCTTCCGCGAAGCCAACCATAACGTTAAGTTTTTATTGCTGACTCAAAGAAGAATCTACGAAAAGAATGCTCTTTGGCTTTCTGCGCTGAAACAACTTCCCGAAAAAGGTATCACCGTTGTGGAATGGGGCGCTCTTGTACACAATGTAGCAGCCAACCAAACCGAAGTTCCCGGTGCTACACTCAACTATAATTTGAATTCCTTTATCGTAAGCCAAAGTGCCAAAGACGGTTATCATCCCAATATGCTCACAGGTTACATCACCGCACAAATGGCTTACTGCGCCATTACCGGAGAAAGCGCAGTAGGACAGAAGTACGACTTTTGCACCAATTCTGCACTCAGTTCCTCCTTCAATGCAACGAAACATATTGCAAAATACTACAAAAACGGTGCAACCACCAATATGCTTGATATCTTCCAATCCCCTGAGGATATGAAAGGTCTTCAAACCTTAATGGACGAATATCTTACGGCTCACTACTACAAAAACTACTAAACCGATCATACACAAAAAGGATGTGCAAATTGCACATCCTTTTTATTATTTATTCCCCAAGGCGAATATTGATCCCACCGCCGTTGTTATCGCCACCGTTATTGATATTTAAATACGGAGTGAGCGCTTGAGCAGTTTGATATAGAGGCATCGACTGCAAATATACTTTACCGGGTCCGGTAATTTTCGTATGAAATAGCCCCTCGCCGCCAAAAAAGATATTCTTTGCACCTTTTACCGTTTCAATATCCATGATACAGCTTTCGCTCATTGCAGCAAGGTACCCCGTATCTACGATGATACTCTCTCCAACTCCAAGATCATATTCGTTGCAATAACCGTCGATCTCAATGAAAACCATACCGTTGCCGCTGATCTTCTGCATAATAAATCCTTCGCCGCCAAAAAATCCTTTGCCGAGTCGCTTTTGGAAATAGATCGACAAATCAAGGCCCTTTTCCATAGCAAGAAAACCGCGTTTTTGAACGATAATGCTATTCCCTTCGCTTACGTGATAAGGAATAATGGAACCCGGAAAACTGCTGGCAAATGCGATAATTCCACGTCCTCCAATGGCAGTATATTCATTCATAAAGATAGATTCGCCTGAAAACAGCCTACCAAAAGCCTTTTTTAAGCCGCCGCCCGAATTGGTATCCATTAGCATATTCGGGCTCATCCAGCTCATTGCTCCCGTTTCCGTGCAAAGAGCCTGTCCCTCCTCGGGATAACAAATAACAACAGGCAGATTCCCGCCCTCAATCTCATATTTGATCATAAAATTCTCCTAAAAATTCGTAAAACTTACTAGATAAAGAAATGCAAGAACCAAGCGTCATTAAAGGTAGAATTGAACGAGGAATTCAATTCATCCACACAAACGTTGTATATCTTTTTCAATGTCTTAAAATACATAAACACGCAGTACGTAAACAAAACGATACCGCTGACAATGCCAATGGCGATCTTTACATTTGTTGCCAACTTCAAAACAATTCCGATTCCTAAACCGAAAACACAGGAAGCAATGATGGAGTGAATGACCAGATACAGCGTTTCTCCGCTAAATACATTATTTTTTACAAAAGAAAACGTTTTAAATTTCTTTTCTCCGGCTTTATTCACTGTAATATATTTCTTAATTTTCTTGCACAGACATTCGTAGAAGATGGCTTGTATATTTTCTTTCTTCCATTCCGATTTATCCATATCCATCATAACATTGATAGTACGGCAACAAATCCAATAAACCTCTTTATATTTTCGATAGCGAATAATGATCAATGCAAATAAAAGACCGATAATGCCAAGAACAATAAAAATGCTACCGGTAACGAGCCAATTAATACTTGAATTTGAAAGCAAGGAAGGAACGATGAAAGCAAAAGCAGCAAGATAGATGGTGATCAGCTGATCTCTTTTGGTTTGCTGCAGAGCCAATTCCTCAAACACTCTCTCATACATCGTATCAATATCAAAGCTGGGGCAGTTTTTTAATAAAGATCTGTCTACTTCGGTATGCTTGAATTTTTCAAGATTCTTCTTTTTCTTTTTAAACATTACATTCACCACCTATATTTTGGTTCCTCGGTAATTACATCGGAAATAATATCGTTCAGTTTTTCAAAATTTTTAACATTGTTTGCGCCAACAAGCATTGTAATATTATCAAAGCCAAGTTCTTTTTTCTGAAAACCTCTCAATATCCCACCCGCTTCTGAAAGAATCAAATAAGCGGCAGCATAATCCCAAGGATAGGTGCGAATCTCAAAGAACAGGTCGCATCGTCCCAATGCGAGATAGCAAATTTCCAGTGCGCAGGCGCCAAAGCGGCGAATATCGCTGCATAGATTGTGCGCTCTTGCGATAATCTCGGAACAGAACGGCGAGAGATTCTTTTCGTACAAGCAAAGGCCTGTACAAAAAAGCGCTTGTTCAAAGGTCTTTTCCGAAACCCTAATTTTCTCATGATTGCAATACGCCCCGTTCCCTTTTGATGCCGAAAACATCAGCGCCAAACGAGGTGCGAAGACCACGCCGACTACCGCTTGCCTTTTATAAAGAAGGCCAACGGAAATAACACATTCCGGTAAATTTCTGGAAAAATTCATAGTGCCATCAACAGGATCAATAACCCAAACGTAGTCTTTTTCTGTTTCTATAATATTTTCTTCTTCACAAAAAAAGCCTGCCTCGGGTAAAAGCCTGTGAAGTTCTTCTTGTAAATAATGCTGAATGGCAAGATCCACATCCGTTACGAGATTAGCAGCCCCATCTTTTTCAACGACGCGTTCTGCTCCACGATGAAAGATATCAGCAGAGGACTTCACAATAGAAATAACTTCATTTTTGATATTCTTATAATCCAAAGTAACCACCTAAACTCAAATATGTTTTGCACGATTCTCTAAATAAAGTATAGCACAGTTCATTTTTATTGTAAATGGATAAAAACAAATCCCCGTACTTTCGTACGAGGATTTTTGGTGGGGGAAGGTGGATTCGGACCACCGAAGTCAGTGACAACAGATTTACAGTCTGCCCCCTTTGGCCGCTCGGGAATTCCCCCATATATTCAATTAGTCGAATGGAGCTGGCGACAGGAGTTGAACCTGCAACCTGCTGATTACAAATCAGCTGCTCTGCCATTGAGCCACGCCAGCGTAACTCACCGACGACCTGGATATGTTACCATAACGAAGGGCTTTTGTCAAGAGATTTTCATAAAAAACTACTTTTTTTCTTAAAAGATATTTTATGACAAAAATTGTCGCATTACTTGTAAAAGATTTCATACCGTGGTATACTAATATAATAACTTTTTAGGAGGAGCCGATGGATAAAGACCGATTTTGGACAACTGACCGATTGTTGCCGCGCATCAGCTCCGACTTTCTCAAGGTATCCATTCCAAACTCCAATGGTATTTCAATAAACGAGTTGTCTTTGAATGAGGCAAACAAAGAAAATAACCGCTTTGGTGAGAAGATTAAGATCGGAAAATCAAAGGTTGTCCGTTTTTACCAATTGACAGATGAAGTACTTCCAAAAAACAAAGCTTTGCTGGAAGAAAAAGATTTCACCACCCCTGTTTCGTTTGTCCCGTGCACTATTTTTACGCCGTCATATTCACAGTTAAGTCCGGAACAAAAAGATTATTTTCTGTATTTTTGTCAAGCAATAAATGAAAAGAAGAAAATAGCAACCTCGTTCCCGTATATTCAATTGTTCCTTGCTCGCTATCTGAGAAAAAAGAGCCACAATTTTGCAATTTCCGGTGAAATATTCTGGCTATGGAAAACATATAGGAAGGACTTCCCTCTCGTCGACAAGCTTTTTTCTGATTTTATAACAGATCTCTGTTTCTATATCAGAGCAGTTACGCCATTCGAAAGCCTGGGAGAAATTTTTACTCTTCCCGATTTCTTCATACATCCTTTTCTTTGTGATCTCTATATTTTCGATTATCTGTTTCACGAAGAGCACAAAATCAGCCCAAAAGAAAAAGAGTATGTTCTCAGAACTTTAACCGGCGTTAATTTCCGCAATACAAAAGCATATCGCCATCACAAAGAATATCCTCTTCTTGTGGAAGATGTTATTGACAAGGCATTCTCCAATGGCATTTTCAACCGAAAGGAATTAAACGACACGCTCCTCGGTATTCGCATACCGTCATCAGTCACTTCAGTCCGAAAAATGTTTTCCGGACTTTGCCCGGAAGAAGTGCCGCAACTGGAAATTCGTTTAGAGCACATACCATTGATGCATGACGAAAA
>JAZSDQ010000028.1:0-18023 GCA_045531235.1 Eubacteriales bacterium | reverse complement strand
ATAATCTGAAGAATATCGATCTTGAGATCCCTCGCGATAAACTTGTAGTATTTACCGGACTTTCCGGCAGCGGAAAATCTTCTCTGGCGTTTGATACCATTTTTGCAGAAGGGAACCGTCGCTTTGTGGAGTCCCTGTCTTCTTACGCCCGTATGTTTTTAGGGCAGGTTGATAAACCGGATGTGGACAGCATTGAGGGGCTTTCTCCCTCTATTTCCATTGATCAGAAGACCACCTCGAAGAATCCTCGCTCTACCGTAGGTACGGTAACGGAGATCTACGACTATCTTCGCTTGCTGTACGCCAGAGTGGGTATCCCTCACTGTCCTTACTGCGGTAAGGAAATACGCGCTCAGACCGTGGATCAGATCGTGGATCGGATCATGGAACTTCCCGAAGGTACTCGCTTTCAGGTTCTTTCTCCCGTGGTTCGCGGAAAAAAAGGCCGCCACGAAAAGGTTTTTGATGAAGCAAGAGAAAACGGTTTTGTCCGTGTAAAGGTAGATGGCTACGTTTACGATCTTGCGGAAGTCCCCGAGCTTGATAAAAACCAAAAGCACGAAATTGAGATCGTTGTAGACCGCCTTGTAATGAAAAAAGACCTCTCCCTCCGCCTTTCCGGTTCTGTAGAAACGGCATTAAAACTTTCCGGCGCAGGGGTCGTGATTGATCTTGTAGATAAGAAGGAGGATGAGGACAAATACCTCTTTTTCTCTACGGCATTTGCTTGTGAGGAACACAATTTCAGTATTGTTACCTTGCAGCCGAGAATGTTTTCTTTTAATAATCCTTACGGTGCGTGTCCGGAGTGTGACGGACTTGGTGTAAAGCCCACCGTTTCTCCGCAACGCCTGATCCCTGATCTTTCCAAGAGCCTTGCCGATGGCGGCATCGTTTGTAACGGTTTTAAGACTATGAAGGATAACAACTGGTCGGGGATTTTATATAAGCAGGTGATCGAGCCTTACGGCTGCACCTTGAAAACGCCTTTCTCCGAATATCCTCCCGAAGCCATGAAAGCGCTTCTTTACGGAACGGGGGAGAATACTTATGTTGTGCCGTTTAAGGAAGGCAGTATTCTTCGCGATTACGTAACGAAGTTCCCCGGTGTGATCAATAAAATTATGGAACGCTACCACATGTTCCATGACTCTTATTACGAAGAATTTTTTGAAGATGAGCTTTGTCCTAAGTGCCACGGAAGGCGGTTGAGGGAAGATATACTTGCAGTCACCGTCGGCGGCATCAATATATCCGAATTTTGTGATCTTTCCGTGGAAAAAGAGCTTGCTTTTATAGACGGCCTGCAATTTACCGAAAAAGAGGCCATTATTGCCAAAGAAATCATTAAAGAAATCCGCGCTCGCCTTGAATTCCTAAAGAGCGTTGGACTTGGCTATCTTACTCTTTCCCGAAAATCAGGCACGCTTTCCGGCGGAGAAAGTCAGCGTATCCGTCTGGCTACGCAGATCGGTTCCGGTCTTGTGGGTGTGCTGTATATCTTGGATGAGCCCAGCATCGGTCTTCATCAAAGAGATAATACCAAGCTTATCGGTACGTTGAAAAAACTCCGTGATACGGGAAATACGGTCATTGTTGTTGAACATGATACCGAAACCATTGAAAGCGCGGATTTTATTGTGGATATCGGTCCGGGCGCAGGAGTTCATGGCGGCGAAGTTGTGGCTGCAGGCTCCCTTGCAAAGATCCGTCGCGCGAAGAACTCTATAACGGGTCAGTACCTTTCCGGTACGAAATGTATTGAAGTTCCAAAGCAGAGAAGAGAAGGGAACGGAAATTATCTCTTCATCCGCGGCGCTCGGCAAAACAATCTGAAAAATATTGATGTAAAGATCCCTCTCGGAAAGCTCGTTTGTATTACCGGCGTTTCCGGAAGCGGCAAGAGCAGTCTTATTAACGGTATTCTTTATCCCTATCTGGCAAGAAAATTGAACCGCGCCAATTCTTCTTTGGGAGAGTTTGATTCCATTGAAGGAATCGATGCTTTGGATAAAGTGATCGCCATTGATCAGTCTCCCATCGGAAGGACACCTCGTTCCAATCCTGCTACCTATACAGGACTGTTTACCGAGATCCGAAATGTATTTGCTAAAACCCAGGATGCCAAGATGCGTGCTTTCGGTCCTGATCGTTTTTCCTTCAATCTGAAAGGCGGCCGATGCGAAGCCTGTCAGGGTGACGGCACCGTAAAAATCGAAATGCATTTTTTGCCCGATGTTTACGTGAATTGCGATGTTTGCCACGGCAAGCGCTATAACCGCGAAACTTTAGAAGTCAAGTACAAAGGAAAATCCATTGCCGATGTTTTGGATATGACCGTTTCCGAAGCGAGGATCTTCTTTGATGCCATTCCCTCTATTGCAAGAAAGCTCCGCACCATGGAGGAAGTTGGACTTGGATACGTAAAACTTGGTCAATCTTCCACCACGCTTTCCGGCGGAGAAGCGCAAAGAGTAAAGCTTTCTTTGGAACTCTCCCGCCGCGATACGGGAAGAACCATTTACATTCTGGATGAGCCTACCACGGGTCTGCATACCGACGATGTAAATAAGCTTTGTTCTGTTTTGGACCGTTTGACCGATGCGGGTAATTCCGTTATCGTCATAGAGCACAATCTGGATGTAATCAAGCGTGCGGATCATATTATTGATCTTGGTCCCGAGGGCGGTGACGGCGGAGGTACCGTGCTTTGCGAAGGTACTCCCGAAGACGTAGCTGCTTGCCCTGAATCCTATACGGGGCAGTATTTGATCCCTGTATTAAACAACAACCGATAATCGGAAAGGATATTATATGATTCCCGAAAAACTGGAAGCGGTTTTAGATACCGTTGAAAAACCCGGTCGCTATATCGGCGGTGAGGTGGGCGAAATTCGTAAAGATAAAGAGGGAAAAACAAGAGTTGCCTTTTGTTTTCCCGATACATATGAGATCGGAATGTCCAATCTCGGTATGAAGATTCTCTATGGCGTTTTAAACAATATGGATTCCGTATGGTGCGAAAGAGTTTTTGCTCCTTGGCCGGATATGGGTGAGCTTTTGAAGAAGGAGAACGTGCCGCTTTACGCCTTGGAAAGCGGCGATCCGCTGACGGATTTTGATTTCTGCGCTTTTACTCTCCAGTATGAGCTTTGCTATACGAATATTCTTTATATGCTCTCCCTTGCACACATTCCTTTTTATGCCAAGGACAGAGGAGAGGAGTACCCGATTTTGCTTTGCGGTGGCCCCTGCGCTTATAACCCGGAACCTTTTGCTGATTTCTTTGACATTATGAGTATTGGAGAGGGAGAGGAAGCACTTCCCGAGTTGATGCGACTCTATGAGGATAGTAAAAAAGCAGGAAAAACAAAAGCAGAGTTCTTGCGCGAAGCTTCCCATCTGGAAGGCTTTTACGTGCCTTCTCTCTATGAGGTAAAATACTCGGAAAACGGCACGATTGCTTCATTTGAGCCTCTCTATGATGATGTTCCCAAGAAAATCAAAAAGCGGATAGTAAAAGACTTTGAAAATTCTTATTATCCTACCGAGCCGGTAATTCCTCACGTAGAAGCGGTGCACGACCGAACCGTTCTTGAGGTGTTCCGAGGTTGTATTCGCGGATGCCGCTTCTGTCAGGCAGGTATGATCTGCCGTCCAATCCGTGAGCGCAGTCCGGAAAAGTTAAATGATCTTGCCTACAAAGCAACCCGCGGTTCCGGGTATCCGGAAATCTCTATGTGCGCCCTTTCCATTTCCGATTATTCGGGACTGTTTGAAATGTGCGAAAAGCTTCTTCAGTGGTGCCCCGATGAAAAAGTGCGCCTTTCCCTGCCATCTATGCGCGTGGATAGCTTTTCCAATGAAATTATGAACCGTATTCCGGGATTGAAAAAAGGATCTTTCACTTTTGCACCCGAGGCAGGTACGCAGCGACTTCGTGATGTCATACATAAAGGTGTTACCGAAGAAGATATTACCCGTACGATGAGCTACGTGTTTTCTGCAGGTATGACTGCCGTAAAATTTTATTTTATTGACGGACTTCCCAATGAAAAGGATGAAGACGTCGTTGGCATTTCCGAGCTTGCTCAGAGAATTGTAAATCTCTATTATCAGAATCCTGATAAACCGAAAGGGAAGAGCGTCAGTGTGAATATCAGCGTTGCTTGCTTTATTCCTAAGCCGCAGACCCCGTTTCAGTGGGCAGGGCAGAATTCCCTTGAGGAAGTAGAACGGAAACAGAAGCTTGTCCGTGACAATATTACGACACGTAAAGTAAGCTACAATTGGCACGATGCCAGATCAAGCCGCATTGAAGCGGTTCTCGCAAGAGGCGATAGAAGGCTTTCCAAAGCCATTGTCCTTGCTTTTGAAAAGGGACAGATGTTTGATTCCTGGGACGAATATTTCAGCCTTGAAAACTGGGAAGAAGCTATCACGGAAGCAGGACTGGATTCCTCCTTCTATGCCAATAGAGAAATTCCCACAGAGGAAATTCTCCCGTGGGATCACATTTCTTGCGGCGTTTCCAAAGCATATTTGAAGAGTGAATACCAAAAGGCTATGAACATTCTGTAAATTTTGTTGTTTTTTGCTGATATTCTCTTCAATATTTTTAGAAATCACTTGATTTTGTCTTTTATACTATGATAAAATCATTTGAAAAAATAAAATTCACACACGGTCTTTTTTCGGCGAAGAGGGTCGGCGAAAGCTGTTCTTTGTTTGGACCGTGGCGGGTAAAACCCGGAAAGGAAACAAAAATGAGCAACATCATCTCTATGAAGCAGCTCCTGGAAGCGGGAGTTCACTTCGGACACCAGACCAGAAGATGGAACCCCAAAATGGCAGAGTACATCTTCACCCAGAGAAACGGTATCCACATCGTTGACCTGCAGAAGACCGTGAAGAAGATCGAAGAAGCATACAACTTCGTTCGCGAGATCGCTCAGGACGGCGGCAACATTCTGTTTGTTGGTACCAAAAAGCAGGCACAAGACGCGATCAAAGAAGAAGCTTTGAGATGCGGAATGTACTATGTAAACGTTCGTTGGCCCGGCGGTATGCTGACCAACTACAAGACCATCAAGAAGAGCATCGCTCGTTTGAACAAGCTGAAAAAGTTTGAAGAAGACGGCACCTTTGATCTTCTCCCCAAGAAGGAAGTTCTTGAGCATAAGAAAGAGATCGCTGATCTTGAAAAGAACTACGGCGGTATCAAGGAGATGGAAGGTCTTCCCGCTGCTATTTTCGTTGTAGACCCCAAGAAGGAAAGAAATGCAGTTCTCGAAGCTAAGAAGCTTGGTATCCCCATGATCGCTATCGTTGATACCAACTGCGATCCCGATGAAGCAGATTACGTGATTCCCGGTAACGATGACGCTATCCGCGCCATTCGTCTGATTGCTTCCGTAATGGCAAACGCTGTTATCGAAGGACATCAGGGTGACGATGCTTTTGCTCCTGAGCAGAGCGAAGAAGTTGCTGAAGCTGTGGCAGAAGAAGCTGCTGCAGAAGCTGCTGAAACCACCGAAGCATAAATTAGAAAGGAAGTATAGACTATGGAAATTACCGCAAAAGCAGTTGCTGCTCTCAGAGCGAAGACCGGTATCGGTATGATGGACTGCAAGAAAGCTCTTGTAGAAGCCAATGGTAACGAAGACGAAGCAATCAAGATCCTTCGCGAGAAAGGTCTTGCTGTTGCTGCAAAGAAATCCAGCCGTATTGCTGCCGAAGGTCTTGTTTCCATCCTTCTGGATGCTGAAACTCACACCGCTGCAATGATTGAAGTAAATATTGAAACTGACTTTGCTGCAAAGACCCCTGTATTTGTTGAATTTGTTGATGAACTCTTGAAGATCATTCTGAAGACCCGTCCCGCTTCCGTGGAAGAGCTTCTTAAGAAGGATTTCAAGGACGGTCTCGATGTAGAAGCTGCTCTTAAGGATAAGATCTTCACCATCGGTGAAAACATCAATATCCGCCGCTTCGTTATCATTGAGAATGCTGCTGCTTCCTACGTTCACGGCAAGGGTAGCATTGGCGTAGTTGTTTGCCTTTCCAAGCCTGCTACCAACGATGCTATGGCTGAAGCTGCAAAGAACGTATGTCTTCAGGCTGCCGCTATGAACCCCTTGTATCTTGATCCTGCATCCGTTCCTGCCGATGCACTCCAGAATGAAAAGGATATCATCGCAACTCAGATCAAGAACGATCCTGCAAACGCTAAGAAACCTGAGAAGGTTATCGGTATGATGGTTGAAGGAAAACTGAAGAAGTTCTATACCATCAACTGCTTGACCGAGCAGGCTTACGTAAAGGACGATAAGATGACAGTTGGTAAGTATATCGCTTCCGTTGCAAAGGAACTCGGCGATGACTTTACCGTATCTAACTTCGTTCGTTACGAAAAGGGCGAGGGTCTTGAAAAGAAGGAAGACAACTTTGCAGAAGAGATCGCAAAGCTGACCCAAAAATAATTAACACAAAAAAGCTCCCGAAAAATCGGGAGCTTTTTTATGTTGGTCAAATTTTGCAATAAGATTAAAATATTTTATTCATTATTTATATTGTTTTTTTTTATATTTATGCTATAATTGACTTGAATTTCGGAGCAATAGGAGGATAAATATGAAAATTACTCGACTGATTTCTCTTTTTCTCGTCTTTGTTATGCTCTTTTCTATGTGTTTTGTTGCATGTGAAAGCGAAGAAGCAGGAAAGTACAACGATGCAAAGGCTTTGTATGAAGCCGGAAAATACGAGGAAGCGCAAACTGCTTTTGAAAACATCCAAGATTATGAAGATAGTAAAGATTGGGTGAAAAAATGCAAAACTGCCATTCTTGACGGTAAATATAATGATGCTGTTAAACTTTTAAATGACGGCAAAATCATTGAAGCCTACGAAGCTCTTGTAGCATTGAACGGACACAAGGACAGTGCAGACAAGGCTGCAGGTCTTGCAGATCAATATAAGGCTGAAAAGCTTAAAAATGCTAAGGTAGGGGATACCGTTATTTTCGGCCGTTATGAGCAGGATAATGTCCTTGACAACGGTGCAGAGGATATTGAGTGGACGGTTCTTGATGTAAAAGACGGAAAAGCACTTTTGATCAGTAAATACATTCTTGATTTTAAGAAGTATAAAGAGAAATCTCCTTTTACTTGGGAAAAAAGTGAAGCAAAATCGTTTCTGAACGGTCCGTTCCTCAGTGATGCTTTTAATATGGAAGAAGCGGATAAGATCAAAATGTCTGATTTAGCTCCGGATATGACGGAAGAGCATAGTGTTCTGAAAGCGGCTTCTAAAGCAAAAGTGTTTCTTTTGAACATCACGGAAGTGGAAAATTATTTTCGTATGCCTATTGATAGAAAGTGCGAAATGACGGCTTTTGCAAAAACAAAATGCGCAATGCCGCCTGAAAAGTCAAATGTATATGAGTGGCTGCTTCGCGTTGTTGACGCAGAACAGTCCTATCCCTATGCAGTTTCAATGGCTGGGGATATCATTGCTCATAAAGGACGTTTGGTAAACGGTATTCGTCCTGCTATGTGGATCGAGCTTGGTGCATAATAGATAACATAAAATAAAAAACAGAGCTTAAATGTTTTTGAGCTCTGTTTTTCTTGTGAGTGTTGACATATTGGGTGAAGTGTTGTATAATAATATGTACTGTTAAAAGATGAAGGGAGGTCGTTGGTTATATGAGAACAGAAATTAAGAAAAGAAAATACGAACCGATGGAGCTTTCCGTCATTAAATTTGAAACCGAGGAAATCTTGTGGACCTCCGGATTCTTTGGTGATGAAGATGATTTGTCAGAATCTACTCCTATGAGTATTTTTGCTGATAACGGAATTTTTTCTAAAAAAAATCAAGTAAATCCTACATAAGAAAGTCTTCCTTGGGCATTTGCCGGAAGGCTTTTTCTTTTGATCCCGTTGCAAAAATACAAGAGCTATGCTATTATTAAAAAAATAATTAATGGAGATTTGTATGAAAAAGATTGGAATAATTTCATTACTTCTTGCTGTTGTAATGCTACTTACTACAGCATGCGTTTCTTGTGGTATGCAGAGTCAGGATACAAAAGAAACTTTGGAAGAGGTTCCGGAGACTAAAGATCCTTCTGAGTTATATCAGAATGCAAAAGATCTTTTTGATAATAAAAAATATGAAGAAGCGCTTTCCATTTGGCAAGGAATCAAAGAGTATAATGACAGTAAAGCATGGATCGAGAAATGCGAAAACGCTTTGCTTGAGCTTAAGTATGATGATGCTGTTTCAAAGCTTAATGCAGGGAATATTGTTGAAGCTTATGAAATCCTAATTTCTCTTGGTGGGTATAAGGACAGTGCCGACAAAGCGGCAAGCATTGCAGATCGCTATCATGCTATAAAAAAGGAAACGACCAAGGCTGGAGATATTATCTCGTTTGGTCATTATGAGCAAGACAAAAATGTAAATAACGGGAAAGAAAAAATTGAATGGATCGTTTTGAAAGTTGAGAACGGGAAAGCTCTCGTTCTTAGCAAATATGTTCTTGATTTTAAAGCCATCGCCGAAAAATCTCCATACACATGGATTACCGGCGGAATTCGTGAATGGATGAACGGTACGTTCTATGAATCTGCTTTTGATGCAAGAGAACAATCGAAAATTGTGGCCGTTACATTGACTGCCGACCCCATCAAAAAAATGAAGGTTTTTAAGGATTCAGACACTCAGGACAAAATTTTTGCATTGAATCTTTCGGAACTGAATGAGTTTATCCCTGAATCTGTGGATAGAAAAGCGGAATGGACCCCTTATGCAAAAGCCGAATCACCTTTCTCCGACAGCTCGGAAAAAACTTGTGACTGGTGGCTTCGTGTTGTTTCAACGTCAAGAAAGAATGCTTATAGCGTAAATTTGAACGGCGGCGTAGAGGCTGTATACGGCAATGTTAAAAAAGGAATGCGTCCTGCGATGTGGATCGAGCTTGGCGATTGACAAATTCAGAAAAAAGATTGCAAAGTCTGCAATCTTTTTTTCTTTTGAAAAAAATGCCATAAAATTCTTCTTTCCTCTTTACAAACGGCTTGTTTTTCGGTAAAATAAAAGGAAGAAAATGATACAATGGAGGGCGTATGAAAACCAAATATAAAAGAGTTCTTTTGAAGCTGTCCGGCGAAGCCTTGAGCCGGGGCGCCGAAGGAAAAGCGATCTACAATTTTGACCTTTTGAATTCCATCTGTGCAAAAATTAAGGAATGTGTTGATCTCGGCGTTGAGGTTGCTATCGTTGTGGGCGCTGGAAATATCTGGCGTGGAAAGCAGGGAACCAATTTTCAGAGAGTTCGTGCAGACCACATGGGTATGCTTGCAACAGCGATCAATTCTCTTGCCCTGCAGGACACCCTTGAGCATCTCGGTGTTGATGCCAGAGTGCTCTCTGCTGTGGAAATGGAGACCTTTACCGAAACCTATATTCGTGAAAAAGCCGTTTCTCATTTGAGCAAAGGAAAAGTTGTTATTTTTGCATGCGGCATTGGTAGTCCCTATTTTTCTACTGATACGGCTGCAGTTCTTCGCGCAAAAGAGATCGATGCCGATATTGTCCTCCTTGCTAAAAATATCGATGCGGTCTATACTGCTGATCCTAAAAAGGATCCCAATGCTCGCCGTTTGGATGATATCCGTTATATTGATGTTCTAGCCAATAACCTTGGCGTTATGGATTCCACTGCAACCAGCTTTTCTATGGAAAATGAGCTTCCCGTGCTGGTCTTCGGATTGAATGATCCACAAAATATTATTCGTGCTGTTATGGGTGAAAAACTCGGCACTGTATTAAAAGCTTAATTTTGAAAGGAATTTTGATATGAAACTTGATATCCGTGATTTCGAAGAAAAAATGAAGAAGTGCGTAGCCGCCACCGAAAGGGAGTTTTCTACTATTCGCGCAGGCCGTGCAAACGCTACCATTCTTGATCGGGTGAATGTTGATTATTACGGAACTCCCACTCCCATCAATCAGCTTGCACAGATTTCCACGCCTGAAGCAAGAATGCTCCTTATTACCCCTTGGGATGCCAGCTGCACCAAGGAAATTGAAAAGGCAATTCTTGCATCTGACCTCGGTATCACTCCTCAAAACGATGGTAAGACCATTCGTCTCGCGTTCCCTCAGCCTACCGAGGAAAGAAGAAAAGAACTGACAAAGCAGGTTTCTCGTCTTGCAGAAGACGGTAAGGTTGCTGTGCGCAACGTTCGCCGCGATGCAATGGATAAGATCAAATCTATGAAGAAAAACGGGGAAATGACCGAGGATGAACAGAAGATCTCGGAAAAAGAAGTACAGGATCTTGCTGATAAGTATGTAAAAAATATGGATGCCATCGCAGCTGATAAATCCAAGGAGATTATGAGTGTCTGATGGGTCTATTCTCCTCTAAAAAAAAGGTTGAAATCTTTGATAATAAGCCGCGTCATATCGGCATTATTATGGACGGAAACGGGAGATGGGCGAAAAAACGCGGTCTCCCTCGTCTGGCCGGACATAAAGAAGGCGCAGAGAACTTTAAAAGAATAGGTGAGTATCTGGTGGATCTTGACATAGAAGTATCCACCTTTTACGCGTTTTCCACGGAAAATTGGAAGCGTCCCGAAGATGAGGTGCAGAATATTCTTGCGCTTCTCGGTGACTACTTGGAAGAGTGGATGACCATGCGTAAGGATAAAAATATGCATTTCCACTTTATCGGTGACCGCTCCGCTTTTTCTCCCGAGATTCAAAAACTGATGGCGGTTGTAGAAGAAAAATCCTCCGTTTATCCCAATCAGCTGAATCTTGCTCTAAATTATGGTTCTCGCGATGAATTAGCGAGAGCATTTTCTCTTCTTGCCCAGGAAGGAAAGACGGAAATTACTCCTCAGGATATTTCTGATAAGCTTTACACTGCAGGTCAGCCGGATGTGGATCTTTTGATTCGTACAGGCGGCGAAATGCGCCTTTCCAATTTCTTATTGTATCAGTGCGCTTATGCAGAGTTTTATTTTACCGACAAGCTTTGGCCCGATATTAAAAAATCGGATATTGACGACGCCATTCGCTATTTCAACGGTCGCGAACGCCGATTTGGCGGTGTAATTGAAAGGAAATAGTTATGACCAGGATCATTACCGGTGCAGTTGGAATTTTAATTATGATTCCGGTGTGCATTTTTTCTCACACTTTTATTTGGCCTTTGCTTCTTTCACTTTTTGCTTTTATTGCTGTCAACGAAATCCTTGCCAGTACGAGCCTTTCTAAAATAGGAAGTGCCCATACAGTAAGTGCAAAAGTTTTCTCGTTGATGCCTCTTCTGACATATTTTCTTTCCATTCGTTATCACGTAATGGATCAGTACCGCGCCATATTTCTTTTTTCTGCACTCTTTTTCTTTGTGCAGCTGATCATTTCCATTTTTCAGGATAACAAGCTGCATAGCGAAAAACTTTATGCATTTATTGCAATGGTTTTGTATGTAGTGGTGTCTTTGACCGCTATCAGCCACATTCGCAATATTGATTATGGCAACGAAGAAGGAAAGTACATATATCTTCTTGTATTTTTCGGCGGCTGGGTGTCGGATACCTTTGCCTATTTTACGGGAATGCTTATAGGAAAGAGAAAACTATGTCCTGCTATTTCTCCCAAAAAGACCGTGGAAGGTTCTATCGGCGGTATTATTGCGAATATGATAGTTTTTGCAGGATATGCATTTGTACTTCGTCAATTCTTCGAAATCAATGCAAATATTGTCTTTTTTGCAATTCTCGGCGCCCTATTTTCTGCAGTAGGACAGTTTGGAGATCTCATCGCTTCTTCTATTAAACGGCACTATAATGTAAAAGATTTCGGCAAATTTTTCCCAGGCCACGGTGGCGTGCTGGATCGTTTTGACTCAACGCTTGCTATTGCTATTGTTATGTTAATGCTGGATGCAGCGTTTGGCGCTTCGTTTTTGATTGGATGATATGAATAAGAAAAATGTATGTATTTTAGGTTCTACCGGTTCCGTCGGTAGACAGGCTATCGAAGTTGTGCGTGAGCGCGGTTTTCGCTTAAGCGGCATTTGTGCTGATTCTAATATTGCTCTTTTAGAGGAACAAATTCGGGAGTTTCATCCCGAATTTTGTGCAGTACGCGATATTTCCCGTGCAAAGGAATTGAAAATTGCCGTCGCTGATACGGGTACCAAGGTTTTGGCGGGCGAAGAAGGAATCCTTTCTTTGTGCGAAGAATGTCCTGCAGATATCGTTGAAAACTCTATTTTGGGATCCAACGGTATTCGTCCTACGCTTGCAGTTTTAAAACGCGGTATTGATATTGCTATGGCAAATAAAGAGCCGATCGTTGCCGCAGGTGAGGTGATTCTATCTGAGGCTGAAAAGTCAAGCTCTAAAATTCTTCCGGTGGACAGCGAACATTCGGCGATCTTTCAATGCTTGTCGGGAGGATTTAACGGAAGAAAATATCTTTCTCATCTGGTTTTAACAGCTTCCGGCGGTCCGTTCTTCGGTAAAAAGAGGGAAGAGCTTGAAAAAGTAACTCCTGCCATGGCATTGGCGCATCCCGTTTGGAAGATGGGGCAAAAAATTTCCATCGATTCTGCTACACTTTTAAATAAGGGTCTTGAATTGATCGAGGCAGTCAGATTGTTTGACGTGCCTGCTGACAGGGTAGATATTACCGTTCACTGTCAGTCGATCGTGCACTCTATGGCAACCTTTGTTGATGGCTCTACCATTGCTCAAATGGGGCATCCTGACATGCGCCATTGCATTCAGTTCGCATTGACCTACCCCGACAGAACGGAAGGATTATGCAAACCCCTGGACTTTAAAAAAGCAATGACACTGACCTTTGAGGGAGCGGATGAAGAAACGTTTATTCTTCTCGGAACCGCACGCCTTGCTGCTTCTCGTGGCGGTACATACACTACGGTCTTGAATGCTGCAAATGAATCGGCAGTCGCTCTGTTTTTGGCTGAAAAAATAGGTTTTCTTGATATTTTTGATATCGTTGCTAATGAGGTGGAAGCGCACCGTCCTCAAAATAACCCCTCGATCGATGATATTTTATCTCTTGATGCTGAAATTAAAAAAACAGTCTTTGAGAAATATCAGAATTGATTTTGTCACTTTGAACAAAATAAGTCCGAATCCATTTTTTGTTTGAAAGGATAAAAATATGCAAACCGTAATCGGGATCCTTATTGCTATACTCGCGTTTGGTATTATGATTTTTTTGCACGAGCTTGGTCATTATCTTGCAGCTCGCGCTTGTAAAGTAAAAGTTCTTGAATTTGCCGTCGGTATGGGACCTAAAATTTTCTCCCGTACCTCGAAAAAAACCGGCATTGTCTATTCACTGCGTCTTCTTCCCATTGGTGGCTTTACGGCAATGCAAGGGGAGGATGGGGAAGATCCCGATCCTAATGCCCTTGTGAATCGTCCCCGCTGGCAAAGGCTTATCGTTCTTTTCGCCGGTTCTTTTATGAATATTGTATCCGGTGTGATAGCAATGTTTGTTTTCCTTTGTTTGACAGGGCAAGTAGGTTCTTCTGTAGTTGCCCGTTTTAATGAAAACAGCGTTTCTTCTCAGTGGCTAAAGGTTGGAGATGAGATTCTTTCCATTGAGGGAAAAACAATGGTAGATTATACCGATATCTATAACACCATTTTGTTGGACGGCGTTGATCCTCTTGATATTGAAGTCCTCCGTGACGGTAAAAAGCTGCTTCTTGAAGATGTCACTTTTGCTACCGAGGTAACGGAAGGAATGAAAATAGGCTCTTTGGATTTTAGCTTCCTTGGCGTTCGCCCCTCTTTGGGAATTCTTTTAAAACAAACGGCGACTCAGTCGCTTTCTACGGTAAAAATGATCTATAAAACGCTTGTGGATCTGCTTTCCGGCCGCTATGGTATGGATGCCGTTTCCGGTCCTGTTGGTACCGTATCGGTAATTTCAGATGCTGTTTCTTCGGGTATTGAACCTCTTTTATACCTCTTTACTTTTATCAGCTTGAATTTAGGTGTAATGAATCTTTTACCTCTTCCTGCTTTGGATGGTGGCCGTATTCTTTTCACTCTTGTTGAATGTGTGATCAGAAAGCCGTTGAATCCAAAATTTGAAACCTATGTGCATATTGCAGGTATGGTGTTACTTCTTGGTTTTATGGCTGTAATTACCATATTTGATGTAATAAAACTTTTTTGATCCTTGGAGGATTTTATGTCAATATTGCGTAGAATGACAAAGAAAATCAAGGTTGGGGACCGCTACGTTGGTGGCGGAGAACCGATTTTGATCCAGTCAATGACTTGTACGCCCACTACTGCATTTGAGGATACCTTAAAACAAATCCTTGATTTAGAAAAAGCGGGCTGCGATATCGTGCGCTTTACGGTTCCCGATAAAGAGGCTGCACGCAATATTGAGCGCTTAAAAGCCAATTCTCATATTCCCTTGGTTGCCGATATCCATTTTGATTACCGCCTGGCCATTGCGGCAGCTGAAGCGGGAATTGATAAAATTCGCATTAACCCCGGAAATATCGGTGATGTTGAAAATGTGCGTAAGGTTGCCAAAATTTGCCGAGAGAAGAATATTCCCATTCGCATTGGTGTCAATGCAGGTTCCTTGGAAAAAGAAATGATCCTTCGTCACGGCGGCGTGACTCCCGAGGCGCTTTGCGAAAGCGCATTGAAGGAGATTCGTGTTTTGGAAGAATGTGATTTTGACCAGATCGTCGTATCCGTAAAGTCCAGCAGCGTTATGACGATGATCGAAACCAACCGCCTTCTGTCTCAGCGCACCGATTATCCCATTCACCTTGGCGTTACCGAGGCCGGCACTGTTACAAACGGTATTGTAAAATCGGCAATCGGCATTGGTTCTCTTCTTGCTGATGGCATTGGTGACACTCTTCGCGTTTCCCTTACGACCCGCGATCTGACCGAAGAAGTGCGCGCTGCCAAGCAGATCCTTTCTTCCCTTGATTTATCGGAAAAACATATCAATATCGTTTCCTGTCCCACCTGCGGCAGAACGAAAATTGATCTAGTTGGCATTGCAGAAGAACTTGAACGCAGACTTGCATTGCTTGATCTGAAACCGAATCGTAATATTAAAGTCGCGGTCATGGGATGTGTGGTGAACGGTCCCGGTGAAGCGAAAGACGCAGATGTAGGAATTGCCGGCGGTAAAGAAGATGCAATTTTATTTAGAAAAGGTGAAATTGTATCCAAGATCCCTGAAGACCAAGTGCTTGATGTTTTGATTGATGATATAAAGAAAATCGTTAAGGAATCCTATCAATGAAAGATCCAAACAAAAAAACATTTCCGCAGCTGTTTTATAAATATACGCCCACGGAAGCGGATCTTGAGATTTTTAATCTCTTAGATGACTATACATATCGCTTAAATAAAGAGACCCGTGAGATCCGTATTGATTTTTATCTTCAGTCTCTTGTTCCCAAGTTTCGTCTTTACGCTTTGGAAGCAGGGCTTATTGAAGCGTATCAGCTGAAAAGCTGTTTTATTTTCCCTAAATATCCCTCCGAGCTTTTTGATGTAAGCTACAAAGAAGAACTTCTCTTGGAGCTTTCCAGAAGTACTCGCCTGGCAAAAGGTTTTTTCAATGATTCTATATTGACCATCGACGGCAAAGAACTGCGCTTTGATATGAAAGCAGGCTATTCCCGTCTGCCGCAGGCAGCAGAATGTGAAAGACTGATTGCTGATATTGTTCGCTCTGAATTTGGCATGGAATTTGAAGTCAAGCTTGTTTCTGATGAATTTGATATGGATGAATACAACAGAAACTGCAATTTTACTATGCTTTTTGATGATGTCGTCAAAGAGAGCAGTGCTCCGTCTTCCTCTGCGTATACCCCTGAGGATATGCGTGACCAGGATTCTGTGATTCCCACATCTTTGGAGGATTTAACGGAATTTTATTACGATAAAGAAAATAATAAGGTTCATGCGGGCTATTCTGTCTTTGACCTTTCCGAACCGGAAGTTATTTTTGGCAGAAAGCTGAAAGATGAAGATTTTGAAGATCTTTGCCCCATTCGTGATTTTTCCTGTAATCCCAAAGCAGCAACCTTCTGTGGTAAACTCTTGTTTTCCGAAGATAAGGAAATGCGCGGTAGCGATGGCCACCGTGTGAAGCTTTTTGTAACCGATGGCGCCTCTTCCATTACCGTAAAGCTTTCCGCAAGCCTCGACAAAGCAAAGGCTGTCCTTGGACTGAAGGGCGGAACTGTGCTTCTTATCGTCGGTAATCTCCAGTTTGATAAATTTGAAAACGAACTCGTCATCAAGCCACATTCCATTTGCAAGATTCGCGAAGAAATGATGAAGGATACAGCGCCCGAAAAACGTGTTGAGCTTCATTTGCATACAAAAATGAGCACGATGGATGCCACCATTGAGGTGAAAGATATTGTAAAGCTTGCCCATGCTTGGGGGCATCGTGCCGTTGCCATTACCGATCACGGAAATCTCCAAGGCTTTCCCGATGCAATGCTGATGTCGGAAGAATTGGGTATGAAGATCATCTACGGTATGGAAGGCTATTTCGTTGACGATACTGCCCGTGCCCTTTTCGGTGAGGCTCACGGTGATTTTGATTCTACCGAATTCGTTCTTTTTGATATTGAAACCACAGGCCTTTCTCCCATTTCCTGTAATATCACGGAAATCGGCGCAGTTTTGTACCGAGGCGGCGAAATTATCGACCGTTTTTCCACCTTCGTAGATCCCGAGCAGCCAATACCGCAAGAGATTCAAAAGCTTACGGGTATTACAGATGATATGGTCAAGGGCGCTCCCAAGGCGAAAGAAGCAGTAATGAGTTTTCTTGCCTTTACAGGAAACCGACTTTTAATTGCTCATAATGCAAACTTCGATATGGGATTTATTAAAAAGGTATGTGAGGATAACGATCTTCCCCTTGAAAATGCATATCTTGATACTCTTGCTCTTTCCCGTTTCTTAAATACCGATCTGAAAAAGCATAAACTAGATACGCTCCAGGAATATTTTGGTCTGGAAGCGTTTAATCACCACCGCGCTTGCGATGATGCAGAGATGCTTGGTAAGATCTTCGGCTGCATGATACGTAAAATGCAGCAAGAAGGTATTTGTGACTTGGATGCCATGCTCAGCGGTATGGCAGGCTCTTGCGACCCTAAAAAGTTAAAGCCGTATCATATCATTATCCTTGTAAAAAATGCAGTAGGACTTAAAAATCTGTATAAGCTTGTTTCCTATTCTTATTTGGATTATTATTTCCGCCGCCCCAGAATTCCAAAAACGCTTTTGCAGGAGCATAGGGAAGGATTGATCATCGGTTCTGCTTGTTCCGAAGGTGAATTATATAGCGCCATTTTGGAAAACAAAGGCTTTGGGGATCTTCTTCGCATTACCGACTTTTATGATTATCTGGAAGTACAGCCCCTCGGAAACAATGGATATCTTCTTCGTGAAAATATCGTTTCGGGAGAAGATCAGCTGAAAGAAATCAACCGAACGATCCTGAACCTTGCCAAGAAAAAGAATAAGCTTGTCGTCGCTACAGGTGACGTTCACTTTATGCGCCCGCAGGATGAAATTTTCCGAAAGATCCTCTTGGCGGGTATGAAGTTTGCCGATGCAGATAACGGAGCCCCTCTCTATATGAGAACCACAGAGGAAATGCTTCGGGAATTTTCCTATCTTCCTCCGGAAGTTGCAAAGGAAATTGTAATCACCAACCCGAATAAGATCTGCGATATGGTGGAAGACGTTCGCCCCATTCCCAAAGGGTCTTATCCTCCTTCCTTGGAAGGCGCTGTTGAGGAGCTGAACCGCGCGTGCTATGAAAAAGCTCACGAATTATACGGTGATCCGCTGCCTACTCTTGTAGAAGACAGACTGGGTAGGGAACTAAGCGCCATTGAGAAGCACGGCTTCTCCGTGCTTTACGTTATTGCAAAGCGA
>JAZSDQ010000066.1:0-2667 GCA_045531235.1 Eubacteriales bacterium | reverse complement strand
CGGAGAACGTCCTTTTTGCCGTTGACGATGACCTCAAGATCTCTGCCGTCTTCGCTTCCTGCTTCCCTGCGGAGCTCGGAAAGAACCTTTTCGGGATCGCAATCAAAAACAATGCGATGGATAGGCTCAAAAACAATGCCTTCATCGTAAACGTTGCAAAGCTCTACCAAGGCGAAGCGTGCAGGGTGAGATGCGATTTCTTCTTCGGAAAGGTTCTTTCTGATCTCTCTCCAACAGTCTTTGGCAGCGGCAAGAGAGTGGTTTCCGTCGCCGATGACAAATTGAACGTCGCGACTTCCGAGAGCGTCAATGGCGGATACTACCTTTTCGGCTATTTCTCCGGAAACCTTATAACCGCAAATTCTGCCGCCTTCTTCCATCAGGTCAAAGTCGTAAGCGGTTTCCAAAGAGGACTTGATCTTTGTCAGAGGCTCGATCACGCTTTCCTTTTCGTCATCAATGAGCACCAATACGTGGGGCATTTCAAGGCAAGCGCCGCGACGGACACGAATTCTGGGAGGAAGGCGATCCACGACGGTTTTTTCACTGGCGCGAGCTGCGGGCTTGGTATCGGGGAGATAATCATAAGCTTCCAGATCAATTTTACCTACAAGGCCGCGGCGAATGATACCGCCTGTAATTTCTCTTTCTACATAGATAAAGGAATTCTTCAGCTCACAAAATACGTCACCCTTGACGTATTCCTCCATTTTTTGGTTGCGGGAAAGGCTTGCTTCTTCCATAGAAATGCCCTCAAGGTAAACTTCAGGAACAACCATATGAAGCGTAGAGGGGCGAAGGCCTACCCGTTCTCCTACACGGTCCCAATAGTCCCTTTCGGATGAGAATTGGTCGCAAGCGATAACGGCCCAGGTTTCAGGGTCTTTTTTAGGAAGAAGAATGTCTGCGGGAAGAAAGTTTTGTTTCATTTTAATACCTCTCATTTATGATATTTACTGCCCTGCAGAATTCCTGCAGCGCGATAGATCTGTTCTGCCAGCATCACCCGAAAAAGGGAGTGAGCAAAGGTCATGGGAGAAAAGGAAAGCCTGAAATCACACATTTTTTTGATTCTGTCATGGATTCCCCAGGAAGAACCGATGAGAAAAACTACGGTATTTTTTCCATTGTTTGCTTCTCTCTCAAAAACGGCGGCAAGCTCTTCGGAAGAAAGGCTTTTTCCCTCAATGCAAAGGGCGATCTTATAGCTTTTCATAAGCTTGGGATCAGAGAGCGCGGCTTCAAACGCTTCCGCCTCTTTTTCCAAGGCAAGGCGGATCTCGTCTTCGGAGAGTTCTCTGCCTGCTGTTTTTGCAGGCTTCAGCACGATATTTTTCAAAGAGCCGTAGGCGTTCATTCGTTTTTGAAATTCTGCAAAAGCTTCTTTGTAGTAGCTTTCTTTGGTCTCACCTACGTGGAGAATAATGTAATTCATAATACTTTTGTCACCTCGTAGCGCTGAGCGATCTGCAATAGATACTCTTCTTGATCTGCACCGATCTTTTGCAAAGCCGTGCTGGTTTCGCTGAAGGCAATTTCAGGCGTATTATTATCTTCAGAGAGATGAAAAAGAGTAAAGCTTCTGCAGCCATTTTTCCAAAGGTCTACGCAAAATTGCGCACAGTCCCTGTTACACAAATGGCCGTGATCGGAAGCAACGCGTTCCTTCAGCTCCATAGGATAGGGTCCGTCAAAAAGCATTTGCAGGTCGTGGTTTGACTCCAAAATTACATGTTTACAGCCGGTAAGATACGTACGTACCTCGGGAGTGATTTCTCCCAAGTCGGTAGCGATGCCCAAAAAGCGATCGTCAACAATGTACCCATAGCTGGCAATGCTGTCGTGGGGAGTTGCAAAGGGGGTTACTACAAAATCCCCCGCTTCATACTCTTCCCCTGGCAAAACGGTGCGAATACACCTGGCAAGAGCGGCAGCCTCTCTGTTTTTTCCACGATTCAAATGATAAAGATAAAGGCTTTTCGCCACTTCCTCGGGACAGTATACGGGAATGGAAAAATGCTTTGCGATCACAGGAAGTCCCTGCACGTGATCGGAATGTTCATGGGTGAGAAAAATTGCGGAAATACGGGACAAATCAGTTCCGATCTCACAGAGGGCGGTTTCAATACGCTTCATACTGCCGCCGACATCCACAAGGATCTCGGTATTTCCCTTTTTTAAATAAATGCAATTCCCGGAGGAACCGGAAAACAAAGAATAACAGATCATGAAAAAGCCTTTCAGATAAAGAATTGAAGATAGAACCAATCAATCAAAAAGATGAGATAAAAAGGGACGGCAAGCACCAAAAACAAAGGAGAAAGGATCTGACGAAGATGCTCGGGAAGATTTAAGGGATTGGGCGGAGGAAGATTCGGTTCTTCTCTTTTGGGAAGATTTTTTTCTTCTTCGCTTTTGATGCGGAAACGGCGGTATTTATCCTTCCGCTTGATGGGATGCATTCTTCCTTTATCCGCAAGATATTTTTCCCGCGTGGCTGCTTCTTTTTCACGGTCGCGGTCCAAAATTGGCTGAAGTCCACCACTGATGAGAAGATAAGCAATGGAAAAAATCAAGCACAAAGCATAATAAACATAGGTCACCGTAATGGTATATTCGGTTTCTCCCAGCCCCCAATAAATCAGAGCAAGGAGAGCCCCCCATATA
>JAZSDQ010000072.1:0-4974 GCA_045531235.1 Eubacteriales bacterium | reverse complement strand
TCAGACCTGTTCGTAAACTTAACAGAAAACCACCAGTCCAATATCGCATTGAACTGGCGGCTTAACTTTTTCTTTTTTTTGTGTCTACTAACTATTGACTAGTTCATGCAAGCAGCTTCTTTTTTTATGTTCAGTTTTTTCACCGCATAAGAATTAAAATTTTAGCGAAAGCAACTCTATGAAATCGTAAATATAAAAATCAGTAGCAGCTTTCATCTCGTCAACGTACTCTGCCGAAGATTCATCAAAGATGCCGCAAACGACCATACCAGCTTTTTTTGCCGTTTTATTGGCATTGAGATTATCATCTACGAAAAGGACGTTCTCAACTTTTTCTCCTATACTTTCTGCCGCCTTTTTATAGATCTCGGGATCCGTCTTGGAGGTGTTGAAATCGTCACAGGACCAAACGTTATCAAATAAATCAAAAATACCAAGGCGTTTTAAGCAAGTATCTAAAGTGATATGAGGACTTGCCGTTAAGACGTTGAGCGATGCGCCGGAAGCCTTCAGTTGTTTCAATGTGAAAATGACGTTTTCCTTAGGCTGAATCTTATAAAAATACTCGTATGCAAGATACTCTCTCTTTCGGCCAATAATTTCATCCATAGAGAGCTTCACGCCAAGCTGAATAAAATATTTTGCAGTCCCTACAGTGCCCAAAGGAGTGATGATCTTCACAATATCATCGCCGTATTCCACACCGTTTTCATCTAAAATACGGAGCATAGCCCCGACATAAGCGGGCATAGAATCCACCAGTGTTCCATCAAAATCAAACAAATACGTTTTCAAGTTATCACCTCAAATAACTGAGATATTCGCTCAAACGGTCGGGAAAATTCACCGTCATACCATCCACGCCGAGGGCGCACACTTTCTTCATCAGAGCAACACTTGAAACGCCCCAAGCTCTTACGCCGAGCTTTGCATTTCTCCATTTTTTCATCAGATCTTCTGTAACAAGCTCTGCTTTTGGAGCAAACTCTTCCCCACCGATCGCCAACAGACGTTGTACGGTTTCATCCTCCACAGATGAAGTTAAGTAGCCGACACGCGCCGACGGATCCAGCTCCTTGATCTTCTGAATATATTCAAAGCGGAAACTGGTAAAGGTGGTCTTTTCCATCATTGAAAATTCCTTCGCCATAGCAAGAGTTTCTTTTTCCACATCGGGACCTTTCAGCTCAATGGCGAAATGAATATCGTATTGGGAAAACTTTTCCAGAAATTCGCGAAGAGTAACGATGCGGTCATAAAAGCCGGTAGTGCTATTGCCGAACACCTTGAATTTTTTCAATTCTTCCAAAGTGTAATCCGCAATTTTTCCGCTGCCGTTGGATACACGATCAATGGTTTCATCGTGAAAAAGGATCAATTCTCCGTCTTTGGTCTTCTGCACATCGGTTTCAATGCCGTTTGCCCCTTGCAGTAGACCAAGATAGAAGGAAGAAAGCGTATTCTCGGGAGCATATTCGCTGGCACCTCTGTGCGCATAATTTATCATAATCTTGTCACCTCTGTGGGAATTATATCAGCATCTATTTATTGCATTTTTCTTTTAACGCTTTCACTACGCAGTCCGACATTTGCGCAAAGCCCAGCTTGTTTGGATGAATACCATCAGAACGCAAATAGATTTCTTCCGTGTCTGGAGAAATTTCTGTTTCGTTGTAAAAATCGATATAATTAATTTGAAATTCACTTGCAATCTTCTGTATTACATCGTTATACGGCATCAGACTTTTCTTGTGCTTTCTCGGATTCCAATGGAGCATGGAACAAACAAAAACATCAGCATCGGCATATCTGTTTTTCACCTTATGCACCATGGTGGCATACGCATGTCCAAACAATGAGCAATCGCCGATATATTCGTTTTTTTCAGAATCGAATATATCACAAACGCCGTTATAAGAACCGATATCATACCCTCTCAGCGCGTCATTTCCGCCAATGATCAATACGATGATATCCGGATCAACAGGAAGATGATCGTTATGAAGCTGCAAAGCGCGATCCATACAAGCTGCCTTTTCCGTCCCGTCAACCACGGTAGAAATGCAAGAGCCACTCCACGAATTATTAACGCAAAGCTTTAAATCCAGCGCTTCTATGGTTTTCATCCACCAAGTATCACCCACATCTTCCAAAAAACCTGTTTTGGGATAATACGGCTTGTTTTTTGTAATGGATGAATTATAGGATGAATTATTGCTAAACCCATCAAACGTAGAAGTGCTTGCACCAAGAATTGAAATATATTTTCCGGAAAGAGATTGCATATTATCACCACCTTTTTGGTATTGTAGCATATTAGCCAAAATGACGCAAGAGATAAATAAAATGTCCGCCCGGGCCACAAGGTCCCGCAGGTGAAACCGGTCCTGTCGGTACTCAGGGGCCTGCCGGTAAAATCGGCCCCATCGGGCCACAAGGTCCTGCAGGCGAAACCGGTCCTATCGGTACTCAGGGGCCTGCCGGTGCTGTTCTGGGCTTTGCAGATTTTTACGCGCTGATGCGCCCGACAATGCAGTTGAGGTGAGTTTAGACGAGGCGAGTCCATTGATTTTGACCTTGAACGGAGAGGATTTGGCATATACCGTAGTTGGCAGAGCCACGGGTGCCTCGCAAATCGTGGGCATGGCAATTGTAACAACTACCGTTATAAATTCAATTCTGACCGTTCGAAACCCTGCATCGAATTCAGCCGCGCTGACTATTACACCGCTTGCGGGCGGAACGCGGCCTGTTTCTGCACATCTTATCATTACGCAGATCGGATAGTTTTTGCAGATAAGCAGGATTTCCTGTCAAAGGCACATTTCACTATTGAAATGTGCCTTTGCTGTAATTATACAAAGCGTTTATATACGAATACAAGGAGGTGTTCCTATGAAAAAAGAAATTGATGTATCGGCTCATCAAGGAGATATTGATTGGAAAAGAGTAGAAGCTGACTCTGTAGAATTTGCTATACTGCGAGCAGGTTGCGGACGGGAAATTTCCCAAAAAGATACACAATTTGAAAAAAACTATACCGGTTGCAAAGCAAACTCCATTCCCGTAGGCGCTTATTGGTACAGCTACGCATTCTCTGTTGACGAAGCAAAAAAGAGGCTGCAGCTTGTCTTAAGTCAATAGAAAACAAAGTGTTTGAAATACAAGAATAATATTATTTTACTTTTTAAAAGCAGCAATATTAATTAACTTGCTTCAAATTCACCAGATTCAGAACCGACAATTACCGTATAGTCATCGCCCTTTCGGATATCGGGACTTGATAGAATCACAACTGCAAAGTTCAGTTCAGGTGTATGCTCAATAATGGTGCTTCCGCTTTTATCTTTCAGCACAATCTTTGTTCCGGCAGACTGATTACCAACGCTTATGGCAACTACGCCTTGCTCGGAATCACTGAAAGTCTGAGCCATACCTTGAGCTCCTGTGCCGATAAAGGTGCCTCCGGTAATGGTGGCACTCTTATCATAATCAAGGGTGGCTGTATCGCCTTGTGTAGGACCAACAACCGTTGTGTAACCACCCGAAATTTCCAAAGTGCCGTTAGCATCCAAGCCATCGCCGGAGGAATTTATATAAAGATTTCCGCCTGAAACTTTAATGCTTCCGTTAGAGTTTGAGGACATACCACCGTGACCTCCCACACCTCCGGGTTTGCCACCACCTCCGAACATTCCGTCACGACCTCCGGTAGTTCCGCTTTGATCTGTTCCGCCTGCGGCGTTCAGTCCGTCATCGCTTGCGACGAGTTTAATATCTCCGCCTTGCACGTCTATGTGCAAAGCTTCAAGGCCTTCATAACTCTCACTAATATCAATCTTGCCAGCAGTAACGGTCAACGTATCTTCGGCATGTATAGCATCGTCACCCGATGCTATGGTAAAAGTTCCGCCGTTAATAATAACCGAAACATCGGAGTGTACCGAATCATCTGCCGAGTTGATGGTAATATTACCACCCGAAATCAGCAGACTATTTTTGGCTTTTAAGCCTTTCATACTTGTGCTGCTTTCATCGGTTGCGGTGGTTGAACTTTGTGAGCCGCCCGGTCGCATTTCACCGGGTCTGCCGCCGCCGTGTCCTCCACCCATAAAGCCACCAAAATTATCCGAATGTTCCTTACTTCCGTTTTCACTGCCACCGCCAACAAAAAGATCTATCGTACCGTCTGCAATCTGCATATAAGCACCGGCGGCTATGCCATCGCCTTCAGCTTCCGCTTTAATCGTTCCACCCCCGATATAAATAAAACCAAGAGAGGTATCCTCGGTATTCTCGGCGTGTATGGCATCCTTGCCGGCATCAATGTTAAGCGAAGCGTTTGTAATTCTTACGCTATCATTGGCATCCAATCCGTGTGCTGAGGAATTTACCGTGTAAGCTCCGCCTGTAATTGCCAAATCATCCTTGCATACAATACCATGGCCTGCAGGTGAGGTAACAGTAAGTGAGCCTGCACCGTTTAATGTTAAATCTTGCTTTGAAAATAAAGCTCCATCAATATTATTTTCATCAATAGCGGTGAATGTGCCACCGTTAGCAAGGGTATTGGTGGTTCCCTCGGCGAGAGTTACAAAAACCTTATCAGCTTCTAAGATGTAGAGTGCTGCAGATGTTTTGCTTGTAATGCTTGCACCGTTGAGGACAATCTGCAATTTTGCTGTATCGGGAGCATCTACAATCAGCATACCGTCAGTCAGCTCACCTGAAACAATATAGGTGGCTTCTTCGGTAATAGTTATCTGAGAGCCGGATATTTTAACGCTGTCTGAGCTTGCGGTGGCAGAAGCTCCGTTTAATTTAATGGTAATTGCTTTGCTTTCGTCATAATCGGTTTTAGTATCACGCTGGGTAAACATATCTGCATCATTTTGAGAAAGGTCAACCTCTGTAGGAGTAATTGCAGAGAATGTAGTATCCTGACTATCACTCGGTGTTATATTCTCGCTATCT
>JAZSDQ010000097.1:0-39053 GCA_045531235.1 Eubacteriales bacterium | reverse complement strand
GCCTCCGACTTGTCCGTAACTTTTGCTATTTTAATTGATCAAGGCAGTTTCTGCAGAGGTACGTTTCTTTCTTTAAAGGAATAAGAAGTTCTTCGCTTCCGCAAATCAAGCAAGTGGCTGTCTTTTTCTTTATGACAAGACTTCCGTTTTCACTGTCGGGAATCAGCTCCAAAGTGCAACCGATTTCAAGCTCCAATTCGTCCCGTAGAGGTTTTGGAATTAAAATTCTTCCCAAAGAATCTATTTTTTGTTTCATAAAAATCACCGCCAGGTCTTTATATAGACCAAATAGTATCATATATAGCCCATAAAGTCAAGAAAAAGTTCCTATAATTAAAAAAAAGGAACGGAGAAAGGCGATATGAAAACGTATACGGCGGTGCGGGAACGCTTGCTTTTTCTTTTGGAGGAAAAGAGAATGAGCGTGCACCATTTGGCAATGGAATCGGCAGTACCTCCGTCAACCATTAAGAATATTCTTTACGGAAAAAGCAAGAATCCCGGAATCGTAACCATAAAAATGCTGTGTGACGGTATGGGAATTACCCTTGCGGAGTTTTTTGAAACGGATACTTTCCGAGAACTGGAACAAGAGATAAAGTAAAAAAAGCACCCTTCGGGGTGCTTTTTTAATGATGTATGCCCCTTTGGGGCAAATGATGTCGGCTTCGCCTAACGATGTATGCCCTGACGGGCAAATGATGTGTTTTCCTTGGGGAAAACGATAAGGTAGCCTTTCCGACGGAAAGGCTGTTTTTTATAGGTGGGGCTTTTTTGAAAAAAAGCTTCCCTCCGGGAGGTAGCGTGACGCCCCAAGAGGGCAAGCCGAAGGCGCAGGCCGATTGGCTGGGCGGAACTTATGCAGTAGCGAAGTGTCACCGCAGGTGACGATAGGAGCCCGCGCAAGTTTTGTTTTTTACATCGTGGGGATATGACGTACAGACGTTATGTTTTCTGCGCTATATCTTCACTTTCTTCTAACTTCTTACTCTCGCAGGCTCCTCCGGTCGCCTACGGCGCCAGCCCCCTCTCGGAAGGGGCCTTGTTTGCCTCCCTCTTGGAAGGGAGAATTTATTTCATTAGCTTATTGTGAATGATATTCATGGCTTTTGCCATGATCTGTGCTCCTGCGGAAGAGTGGAGGCCGGGGGCGTCGGTGAGAATGGAATATACGTAAGGGGAATTTTCATCCCAGAGAATGCCTGCATCGCTGTAGGCAAGCCATTTGCCCGTGCCGTTGTGCCCCGATTTGTGGGAGGTATGCACCCCCTCAAGAGATTGGGTGGCGTAGGCGGCGCCGGTATCGGTACAGATGGAACGGAGAAAATCGGCGTATTTGCCGCCGTTTTCAAAATATTTGGCGATCTCCTGCCAGAGAATGGCAAGTTCTGCAGACTTGGCTTTCAGACTCCATACGGTGGGGCTGATCTGCAGGGAGGGACAGCCTTTTTCCGTGATCCAGGCATTATAGCCCTCTCTGCCGAAATAGTCTACCAGCATACGGTAGCCTACGTTGTCACTGACGGTGAGGGTCTTATTGAAAACGGTTTCCAAGGGGAACACGGTGCCTACGGGGGAGTACTGCATATCACCCGTACCGCTTTCGTAATGGTGGGATTCATAAGTTAAGGGCAGGGTGAGGGAAATGTCCCTTTTTTCCATTTCCTCCAGACAGTAAAGAACGTACGCCGCCTTTACGGTGCAGGCGCAAAAGAGCGTTTTTTCCGTATTGTAGCTCAGTGCCTTTTGGGAATCCAGAGAAACGATGGTAATGGATACCCCATATCCCGTTTCGCTTAGGGCTTGTTCCAATTCCTGCAGTGCCGCGGCGTAGCTTTCCTCAGCGAGCAGGCCGTATGCCTCCACGGTTTTTCCGTGGCTTTTGATGCTGCGGAAAAGATCGCCGAAATCCGGCTTTTCTTCCGTTACGGGGGGCGCCTGGGTTTCCGGCAGGGCGCTTTCCGGAGGATTTTCCTCGCCTGAAAATTCCACGGTGGTTTTTTCTTCCGCGGTAAGGGCGTTTTTCGGATTCTCCGTGCCACAGCCGCCCAAGACGAGGGCGGCGGCAAGAAGCAAAGACAGTATGTTTACAAATTTCAAAGTCATAGTTTTTCTCCCTTTGGTCTTCCTTTTCATATTAGCACCCAAAGAAGAATTTTGCAAGAAAAAAGCAGAGCCGAAGCTCTGCTTTTTCAGCGGCGTTTGTTTTTTCTCCCGAACAACGCGCGAATTAGGCCTCTCAATGCTTTGGGCGGTCGCAAGACGAAGATCTTCATATCATTTCCTCCTTAACACTTGGAAAATAAAATACCCGAGGTCACAATGACGCCTGCCTCCAAAACGATGAGCACCGTTTCCGGCAGAAAAAACGCTACCAGGATCCCCGCTCCGAACGCCATGACCCCTATGCCAACCGTTTTTGCCGTCGTTATCATAATTTTCTCCCAAAAAATTTCATTTTCTGTTTTATTCTATGCGGAAAGAAGACAAAAGTTTCGTATTCTTTCCAATCTTTTTTGCATAAAATGATTTGAGGTGAAGCTATGAAACGAAAGAAAGAAAAAAAGGTCCTGCCGCCCCTTTTGGGGGAAACGCTTTCCTATTACGGGGAAAGCCCTATGGGAAAGGTGTACCGCCGCCGATTTACGGGAAAGTTTTTTCACAAGGCGACCGTGGTCTATTCTCTGTCCCTGCCTTTTTTGGAGGGGAAGAATTTTGAAGAATTGAAGGCGTTTTCCGAGGAAACGGCGAGGAATTTTCTTGCCTTTCTGGAGGAGGAAAGCAAAAAGGAGGGGGAGGGGAAGTTCGGCGGGCTCCGTTTTTCCCTCGAGGAGAATGCTTTTCACATTTCTGCAGCCTTTTGCTCCATAAAGGAACGGAATTTTTTCCCCGCGGCAACCCTGTATTTTTCTCCCGATGGTAAGCTTTTGCGCGTGAAAAAAGAAAAAGCGGAGCCGAGGCTCCGCAAAGGTTTATGAAAAGAGGGCGGTGTGGGTTTCCTGATCTACTTCTCCCGTTACGGGAATTTTCATTGCCGCCTGAAAGCGAATGAGGGCGCGGTAGGTTTCCAGACCGAAGAGCTCTTCTTCGCCAAAGCTTTCCAGAAAGTCACATTCCCACAGGGCTTTTTTGATTTTTGCCACGTCTTTTCCCCGACAGCCCAGACGGAGTGTGGTTGGGGGAGGGGCAATTTCTTCCTCTTCGTCCCAGGCCGCTAAGGCGGGGAGAGGGGATCCTTCGGCGGCGCGGGTGGAAACGGTGGGAAGACAGCCTGCCCGTACTGCTGTGGCAAAGGTATTCAGCCTGGTACGGGTATCCTCCCCTGCGATGCCGTCGCGGCGAAGCCCTACAAGCCCTTGGAAGGTACGCACGGCGTTTTCCGTGCTTCTGCCGTACATTCCGTCGGCTGCGATGGCGGGAATGGGCGCCAAGGCGCGGCCCACGGTCTGCAGTTGTTCCTGCAGGGCGCGGACATCACTTCCCGAGGAGCCGTAGCGCAAGACTCTCCCCGAAACCGTGCTTTTATCGTCCAGACATTCCGAAGCCACCGAGCCGAAGACCCGATTTAAGGCGTTCCAGGTGTTTCTACCTACCACGCCGTCTACCGTCAGACCGAAAACACGCTGAAATTCCCGTACCGCAAGGCGGGTGCGGCTGCCGAAGACCCCGTCTTCGCTTACCGAGGGAATGGTGACGAATACGGGACGGATACGGTTGAGAAGCATTTGCACGTAAAGCACGTTATTGCCGCTTGCCCCTCTTTGCAAGGGGGTTCCCGGATAAGGCTTTAACGTGAGGGTGCCGCCCTCGGTGATATCAAGATATACGCCGACGATGCGATTCCAGGTGTTTTCCCCTACGATGCCGTCCACGTAAAGACCGTAATAGCTTTGAAAGGAGCGGACGGCGTTTTCCGTGCTCCGCCCGAAGCGGCCGTCAATGGCAAGATCGGGAATGAAAGGATTGAAGGCGGCGATGGTCTTTAAATAAAATTGAAGATTTTGCACTGCCGTTCCCGTATCGCCGAATTGGAGAAGTCCGGGATAGGAATTGTCGTCGTACTGGGGCCTCTCCCCTTCGCTGTTTAATTCCGCAAGCTTTTTTACCGCTACGTAGATGTAAGATATGCGGTACCAGGTTCGTTTTCCCACAATGCCGTCGGGGGTGAGGTTGAAGATCTTCTGAAAGGCGATGACCGCGTTTCGCGTTTCTCTGCCGAAAACGCCGTCGATGGTGGTAATGGCGGGAATGGCAGGGTAATTGACACGGATGCGGTTCAGCTGCTGCTGAATGGTTCTTACTGCCTGACCCGAGGAGCCTTGGGAGAGGGGATAGCCGGGGTAGCTGGATTCAATGGCCCGAATGATATTTGTTTCCGTAAGCTCTACGTTTCCGTAGTAAAACTGGAGAATTTCAAGAGGGGAAAGACCGTCCTCCGCAAGGCTGACCGTTCCCCATTGGGAAAGACCTGCGCAGGTTACGCTGCTTCCGTTGCAGTATTCGGCGTAATAGGGATCAATGCGCCCCGGGCGGCGAATGTATTCGTTGAAGATTTCATCGACAATACGGGAAATGGAATCGTAAATATTTCTGCCGTATACGTAGTACTGATCGTAGGAGGTGGAATTGGTAATATTGAAATTATACCCGCGGGACGGATACCACTCGGTAAAGACGCGGTTTAAGGCGAGGGAGATCTGACAAAGAATATTGGCCCGCAGGCTGTTTTCCGGCCAGGTGGGATAGATCTCGCTGGAGGCTACGTTTTTTATATAGTCGGCAAAGGGGACGGATACGTTTTGCGCCGATGCCTGTGGGGCGCCCAGATGGACAGTGATCCTTTCGGGGATAAAGACCTCCCGTAGGACGCGGGCGGATTCATCTTCGGAAAAATCCGTTCGCAGTTCGGGGGAGGTGCGCAGAGCGTGAGGGCCGATCTCGTATTCGATGACCTCATCTTCGCTTTGTCCTCTGGGAAACATTTCCACAGGCAATTCGCTTCTTTCCTCGGCGAAGATCTGCACGCCGCGAATGAAAAAGCTGTAAAAGCCGTCTGCCGCGATGCTTACGTCCACCGTGGCGTAGGGAAGCTCCTCCCGTGGAGAGAGGGAAAGAATCTTTTCGGGGGCTGTGAGAATAAAATCCCGTGAAACGCTGCCGTTTTCTTCTTTTACCGTGTCTTCCCCCAGCAATTCACCCTCGGGGGAAAAAACTTGCACCTGAGAGAGGGGTACGGGGAAGGCGCTGTCGGCGGAACGGACCGTAACAAATAAAATACCTTGTGCCATAAAATACTCCTTTCACATTTCTTTTTTCATTCTATGTGAAAGAAGTGATTTTCGTGCTCTCTTTCATTGACAGTGAAAAAAAAGAGTGTTAAAATGACAAAAAAATGAAAAAAAGAGGTTCTTATGGCAAGCAGAAAAACCTTTGAATTAAGAAGTATTATTTACGCCGCGGTGTGCTTGGCACTGGCGATGATCCTCCCCCTCCTTACCGGAGGCAACGCCTCTCTTGGGCAGATGTTCTGCCCTATGCATCTCCCCGTATTTCTCTGCGGATTTATTGCGGGGCCGTTTTGGGGCGGTGCCGTGGGATTTCTTGCTCCGTATTTGCGCTTTCTTATTTTCGGAAGTCCCGTTCTTTATCCCATGGCAGTGAGAATGTCTGCCGAGCTTTTGGTTTACGGCCTTTCCGCCGCACTTTTCTACCGCTATCTTCCCAAAAAGCCTGCAGGAATTTGCATTTCTCTGATTTGTGCTCAGCTTTTCGGAAGGATCGCCTGGGGAGTGGTGCAATTTGCCCTGTCCATTGTGGATCCCAAATTCCCCTTTTCTGTGGAATTTGTCATTGCTCAGACCTTAACTCCTGCCATTTACGGCATTTTGTTGCAGCTTGTCATTATCCCTCCTGTGGTATGGGCCATGCAGAAAGCAAAATACATTTCCAAATACTAAGGATAAGAAAAAAGCCTTTCGGTTTTCCGAAAGGCTTTTTATATGACGGTAACTTCCAGCTCCAGAAGATTTTTTTCGCTGACGGAGCCGTGAATTTCCACGGAGTATTCCAAAAGGCACTTGCCGCCGTCCGGGGTAATGCCGTTTTCCAGGCGGTGGGTGTGGAGAATGACGGAGTACACACCTCCTGCGGCGCCGTAATCGCAAAGAAGGCGCTTTTCGTTTTCAAAGGCAAGGCAGCTGGTCCACTGCCCTGTGGAGGTTAAGGTAACGATGCCCGAGGGGTGAAAGCGAAAGGTGGTGCTGCTTCCCTCCACGCCGGAAATATAAGGATCGGCGTAATAGACGGCAAGGGTACCGTCTTCTTCTACCAAAAGAGTGCCGTCTGCCTCCAGCGAGGTGGAAAACTCGGGGCGTGGCTTCTCGTTGGGGAAAAGCTGAGGATCTTCAAAGCGATCGCTGGGACAGCCTTCTTCGTCCTCAAAAAAGTCTTCGTCCTCCTCTTCTTCCTCGCCACTCTTCATAAAAGGAAACAGATCGGTAAAGGCGTACATTTTTTTGGTTGACAGGCGTATTCTGCAAAGCCGCATCTTATTTCCTCCCGAAAGTTTTTCTCAGTGTACCACAAAAAAGCCGCGGCAGTCAATGGAGAGTGTTGAAAAAAAAGAAAAAGTATGCTATACTGAAAAGAGATTGTGAAAGGAGATGCCCTATGATTTTAATTCTTGCGGAAAAACCCAGTTTGGCGCGGAATATTGCCTCTGCCATCGGGCGTCTTCAACAGAAAAACGGCTATATGGAGGGGGAGGGATACATCGTATCCTGGGCTTTTGGCCACCTCTTTTCCCTGTGTGATATTGAGTCTTACACGGGGCAGACGGAAAACGGCCGTTGGAGTATGGAAAATCTTCCTTGCTTCCCCGAAAAATTCCGCTTTGCCCTCCGTCGGGATGCCGACGGCAAGGAGGATGCAGGGGTACGGAAGCAATTTGAAACGGTAAAGGCTCTCTGCCACCGGGAGGACGTGGATACCATCGTCAATGCAGGGGACGCCGACCGCGAGGGCGAGATCATCATTCGTCTTCTCGTTGAGCATACGGGAGTTGAGGGAAAGAAGCTAATGCGCCTTTGGCTGCCCGATCAGACGGCGGAAACGGTGCGCGCCGCCCTTGCCGCCATGCGCCCCGAGGAGGAATATGACCGCCTTGCCTTTGAAGGCTTTGCCAGAACCTATATGGACTGGCTGTACGGCGTGAATCTGACCCGTTTTGCCACCTTGAAAACGGGAACCCTTTTGAGAGTGGGGAGAGTGATCGTACCCATTGTAAAAGCCATTTACGATCGGGATATGGCCATTGAAAATTTTGTTCCCGAAATTTACTATACCGTGTCTTCCCCCGTCGGTGACGGCGCGGAACTGACAAGCAAGAAAAAATTTCAGAAAAACGAACGGAAAAAAGCCGAAGAATACGCGGCGCTTCTTAACGCTCAGGAAACGAGAGTAAAGAAAAGAACGGCAAAAAAGGACAGCCTGAATCCGGGAAAATTGTATTCACTTTCCAAATTGCAGAACGCCTTGGGTAAAAAATACAAAATGCCCATGGACGAATCGTTAAAGGTGGTGCAGGCTCTTTACGAAAAGGGCTACGTCACCTATCCCCGTACCAACTCCGAATATCTTGCCACGGCGGAAAAAGAAAAGGTCAAGGGCGTGCTTGATGCTCTGGGCGGCCTTGGTTACCCTGTGGAAATGAAAGATAAAAAGACGGTGTTTGACGACAGCAAGATCGAATCTCACTCCGCTCTTACACCCACCCATAAAATCCCTCGTCCCGAGGCGCTTTCCGAGGATGAGAAAAAGGTATATCAGACCATTCTTCGCCGTTTCGTGGCGGTATTCTGCTCGGAAAAATGCATTTGCGAAAAAACGGAGCTGACCATTGCCGCAGGGGATGTGGAGGAATTTACCCTGAAGGGAACGGTCATTCTGGAAAAGGGCTGGACCCGATTTGACGATGCCACAAGAAACGATAAGATCCTGCCGCCCCTTCAGGAGGGGGACCTTGTGGAAACGGCCTTTCAGCCCAAGGAAAAGGAAACCTCACCTCCCAAGCACTATACTATTGAAACCCTGAACAATTATTTAAAGAACCCCTTCCGCGAGGAAAAGGCGAAGGCCGACGAGGAAGAGGACGATGCCGAGGACTACAAGGCAATGTTTGAGGGCTTGGAATTGGGCACGGAGGCGACGAGAACGGGCATCATAGAAAATGCCAAAAAGAGCCGCTATATTCAGTTGAAAAAAGATGTGTATTCCATTTTGCCCGACGGAAAGTTTCTCATCGAGCAGCTTTCTCTTATGGGAATTGAAATGGATAAATTCAAGACGGCCACTACGGGTAAGGCCTTGAAAAAGGTATTTCGCGGAGAAATGGAGATCCCCGATGCCGTGAAGGTTGCCACCGAGGAGATCGGACGGGTATTTTCCGCGTCCAAGGATAAAAATACCTTTGATACGGGCTTTTTCGGTGATGAGATCGGCACTTGCCCCCTGTGCGGAAAGAGTGTGGTCAAGGGAAAATATGCCTACGGCTGCAGCGGCTGGAAAGAGGGCTGTAAATTCCGTATTCCCGCAAGTCTTTGCGGACGGACGGTGCCGCTGGAGCAGGCGAAAAAACTGCTTGCGGAAAAGAAAAGCGATAATCTGGAAGGCTTTTTCTCCAAACGGACGGGGAAGAGCTTTGCCGCGGCTTTGGTCCTTGACGGAGAAAACCGCGTGCAGTTTGATTTTTCTTAAAAGGAGAAAATATGATCTATTTTGACAATGCCGCATCCTCTCCCTTAACAAAGGAGGTCAAGGCGGTATGGCAGGAGGCGATGGACGTTTTTGCCAATCCCTCCTCCCTCCACAGCTTAGGTTTTGCGGCGGAAAAGCGCCTTCGGGCGGCCCGTGGCTACGTGGCTTCTTCCATCGGCGCCGATCCTTCGGAGATCTATTTTACCTCGGGAGGAACGGAGGCGGATAATACCGCGATTTTCGGTGCGGTAAAAAAGCTTCGCCGAGAGGGCAACCGTATTCTCACCACCGATTCGGAGCACCCTGCCGTTTTAGAGTGTATGAAGGTCCTGGAAAAGGAAGGCTTTGAGGTAATTTATCTTTCCACCAAAAACGGGGAACTGAATTTGGAGGAAGTAAGGGAAGCTATAAGCGAAAAGACCATCCTTGCTGCTGTGATGCACACCAACAACGAAACGGGCGCAAGATACGATATTGCCTCTCTATCCCGCATCGTCAAAGGGAAAAATCCCCGCGCCCTCGTCTTTTCCGATGGGGTGCAGGGCTATATGAAAAGCGACGTGATCCCCAAAAGATTGGGAATCGATCTTCTATCCCTCTCTTCCCATAAGATCCACGGCCCCAAGGGCGTGGGAGCCTTGTATATCAAAAAAGGCTTGCAGCTGCCGCCGCTTTTGCTTGGCGGCGGTCAGGAGAAGGGAATTCGCTCAGGCACGGAAAATCTTCCCGGAATCCTTGCCTTTGGCGAGGCGGCGCGCCGCGGCTTTGAAAATAGAGAAGAAAACAGAGAAACAATGTCTGCCGTGAGAAACAGGATTATGGAACTTCTGGAGGGAGAGAAAAGAATTTCCTTCCATATTCCCAAGGATCCTTCCTGCCACGTGCTTTCCCTGTCGGTAGAGGGCTTTCGCTCGGAGGTGCTTTTGCATATCCTTTCGGAAAAGGGGGTTTTCGTTTCCTCCGGCTCTGCCTGCAGCTCCAAAAAGGGAAAAAGCCCCGTGCTGAAAAGCTTTGGCCTTTCCGATAAAGAAAGGGACAGCACCGTAAGACTTTCCTTTTCCCACCTGAATACGGTGGCAGAGGGAGAGGAATTTGTAAAACGATTAAAAGAGGTTATGAATTGATATGGAAAAACGTTCCGTTTTGTTAAAATACGGCGAATTGATCCTGAAAGGGGACAACAAAGGCTTTTTTGAAGCGGCGCTGCTTCGTCAGATCCGCAAAAAGCTTCAGCCCATCGGCTCTTTTCGTGTGTTTACTGCTCAATCTACGGTATTCGTGGAAAGTGAAGACGATTTTCTTCTGGAGGAAGCTCTCCCCAGACTGCAGACGGTGTTTGGCATTGTCAGCATTTCCATCGCATACCGTGTAGAAAAGGATATGGACGCCATTCTTCGGGTGGTACGGGAAAAGATCGCTCCCACCTTGCTGGGAAAAACCTCGTTTAAGGCAGACGCCCGTCGCAGTGACAAGAAATTTTCCTTGAAATCTCCCGAAATCTGTCGGGAGGTAGGCGCGGCGGTGCTTTCCGCTTTGGGGAAACATGCGCCCAAGGTAGACGTGCATAATCCGCAGGAAGTGGTATGGGTAGAGATCCGTGAGGATTTTGCCTACGTTCACGCAGGGAAAATTCCCGGCGCGGGCGGTATGCCCTACGGCACGGCAGGCAGAGCGCTGCTTTTGCTCAGCGGCGGTATTGATTCTCCCGTGGCAGGCTACCGTATGGCAAAGCGGGGCGCTTTCATTGATGCTCTCCATTTTGAATCCTTTCCCTATACCTCCGAGAGGGCAAAGGAAAAGGTCATTGACCTTGCGGGAAAGCTTTGCGAATATACGGAAACCGTAAATTTTGCTTCCATTCGCTTGACGGAGATTCAGCTTCGTATGCAGGAGGCCTGCAGAGAAGAGTATTTTACCATTCTTCTGAGAAGAAGTATGATGCGCCTTGCTTGCAGAGTGGCCGCCAGACAGAAATGCGGTGCCATCATTACGGGAGAAAGCCTGGGTCAGGTGGCAAGCCAGACTATGGATGCTCTCCGCTGTACCGATGCCGTAGCCACTCTTCCCGTGTACCGCCCTCTCATCGGCATGGACAAGGAGGAGATCGTTTCTCTCTCCCGCGCCATTGACTGCTTTGAAACCTCCATTCTTCCTTACGAAGATTGCTGTACGGTATTTACCCCCCGTCATCCCAAGCTGAATCCCACCTTGGAGGCAGTTCTGGAGGAGGAGGCAAAGCTCCCTCTTGCCGAGCTTGAGGACAAAGCCTTTCATGAAATTGAATTTATTCGCGTAGATCGGAGCAAGGTATGAAAAAAACGGCTCTTTCCCATATTTTTTACGGCGTGTTTTGCTGCTTGTGGTACAGCATTTGCCAATATGCCGTCGCTTTCGGTATGCAGTGCTACGCCCTCTTTTTCGTGGGACTTAATGATGGGGAAGTGGCAAATTTCTACTACAGCTATATTTATCACGCCAATATTCTGGGCGCCCTTTTGTTCCTTGGCGGCGTGGCGCTGTTTCAGCGTCAAAAACTACCCCAAAATACGGGAATGAAAGGGATTCGTTCCCTGCCTACCGCTGCTTCTCTCTGTTACGGCATCGGTTTTTACGGCATCAGCGTTTTCGTGATGCAGATTGCCACGCTTGTTCCCTGGATAGAAAAGTCCATGGAAGAATACGTGGAACAGAATCAGATCTTCGACAGCTTTTCTTCCTCTCCCGCGTGGGAGATTCTGGGGGCGGTTATCATAGCGCCCATTGCAGAGGAAATCTTATTCCGAGGGCTGATCCTGCAACGCCTGAAAAAAAGTATGAGCCCGTGGCTTGCCGTCCTCATTTCAGCAGTTTTCTTTGCTGCTTTCCACGGAAATCTGTATCAAGGGGTATACACCTTCCTCTTCGGTCTTGCGGCGGGATATATGGTTCTGCGATTTTCGTCTCTTTGGTACGGCGTTTTGATGCATTTTGCCCTGAACGGAACCAACGTGCTCATCGCTTTGCCCCGTATGTTCCCCTCTCTTTTTTCCGAGGGCTGGGGAGAAGTGTGGATGTTTGCAGTCATGCTGTTTTGCCCTGTGGCTCTTGCCATTACCTGGTTTCTGCTCCCTCAGGCAAGGCTTGCGACGGATGAAAATATAAGTAAAAATATAAGTACTGAAAAAACGGAGGAAGAACCTTTGGCAGCTCCTGAATTTATTATTGCGGGACTTGGCAATCCCGGAGAAAAATATGCCGTGACCAGACACAATTGCGGCTTTATGGCCCTTGATTATATTGCCTTGCGTGAAAACGTAAGCTTTCAAAATCTTCGCTTTCAAAGCTACGTGGCAGAGGTGGAATTCGACGGCAAAAAATGTCTTCTCGTAAAGCCTCAGACCTTTATGAATCTTTCCGGAGAAGCCGTGCGGGAGGCTGCGAATTTCTATAAGATCCCGCCGGAAAAGATCCTGGTGCTTTTTGACGATATCAATTTTGAGCCGGGGGTGTTCCGTATTCGGAAAAACGGCTCTGCCGGCGGTCACAACGGGATCAAGAGTATCATTTCCTGCCTTGGCAGCGATCAGTTTCCCCGTGTGAAAATGGGTGTGGGCCTGCCGCCTGAGGGCTGGGATCTGATGCACCACGTTCTGGCGCCGTTCCCCGATGAAGATCGGGAAAAGCATTTAAATTCTCTGGAGGACGTGTATCAGACGGTAAAGCTCTTCACCCGAGGAGAATTGGACCGCGCCATGACACAGTTCAGCGGCAAAAAACACGGCTGATCTTCACTAGAAACTTCCTATTGCAATTTTTCACAAAAGATGTTACAATAGTAAGGAATAAAGGCAAAAATCGACATTTTTCGTGGTATGATACCGGAAAGGAACTTTGCTCATGGCCAACAAAATTTTGGTTGCAGATGACGATTTGAACATTTGTGAAGTACTGAAGCTGTATTTGGAAAACGACGGATACGAAGTAAAGTGCGCCAACGGCGGCATTGAGGCGGTAGAAACTTTCAAGATCTTTGATCCCGATATTGTTCTTCTTGACATTATGATGCCGGGAAAAGACGGTTGGCAGGTTTGCCGCGAAATTCGCGAGCAAAGCTCAAAGCCTATCGTTATGCTTTCTGCCAAGGGCGAGGTCTTTGATAAGGTTCTCGGTCTGGAATTGGGTGCAGACGATTATATCGTAAAGCCTTTTGATATGAAAGAGGTTGCAGCGCGCATCAAGGCTGTGCTTCGCCGCTATAATACCAGAGATAATTTCAACAACGACGAGGTCGTAAAATTTGACGGTCTTGAAATCTCCAAGCAGAAATACGAATTGAAGCTTGGCGGGGTTGTGGTAGACGTTCCCCCCAAGGAATTGGAACTTTTGTATTTCCTTACCTCCAATTACAACAGGGTATTTACCCGTGATCAGCTCCTTGACAAGGTTTGGGGCTTTGATTATCTGGGTGACTCCAGAACCGTGGACGTGCATGTAAAGCGTTTGAGAGAAAAGCTGGAGGGTGTCAGCGATAAGTGGATCTTGAAAACGGTTTGGGGCGTCGGATATAAGTTCGAGCTTCTCTGAGCCTTGGCAAGAGAACGTCGAAAAGTTGCATTTGCAGAGGCTCCGTGACAGCGGAGCCTTTTCTTTATCAAAACCGTGGGAGCAGCTATGAAAAAAAGGATCTATTCCCGATATATTGTGGCGTGCCTTGTTTTGTGCCTTGGGATTCTGGCCTTGTTTGCCGTGTTCAGCATGGTGCTCAACCGTCAGTGGCATCGCCGTGAGCAGGAAAACGAGTTGGAAAAGGCGGCGCTGAACATCAATCAGTCCATTACTTCCATGCTTCTTTTGACCGAGGAGGATTTTCAGTATCTTCTGGATGAAGAAAAGGAGCTTCTGTACGAGGCGATCTTAGCTCAAAAGGGCGAATCTGATCTTACCGTGTATATCAGCGATGCTTCGGGAAACATTCTTCTTTCCACAGAGGGAATTTTCCATAGCAAAAAGGAAAGCATTCCTTCTTCTGCAGTGAAGGAATGTACCCAAAGGGCACGGGAAAGCCGTGTTTTTGAAAGCGACCTTCAGGGCTTTTTGCCGGAAAGCAGAATCTGCCGTTCTCTCCTTTTGCAAAAGATGCACTCGGAAACTCGTGTGCAGACGGTTGGCTTGGTGTATCTTTTTTTGCCGAAAACGAATGAAGCCTTCGAAAACGTTCAGCTTCTGTTTTTCCTTTCCGCCGCAGTTCTTCTTGTGGCGGTGGGCGTTCTTTTCGTTTATGTGGAAGGAAGAATGATGCGGCCCTTAAGAGAACTGAACGAGGCGGCGGAAGGCTTTGCCAAGGGAGATTTTTCTCTTCGTCTGGATGAGGAAAGCGCAGGCGAATTGACCCCTCTCATCCGCACCTTCAACCACATGGCGGAGAAGAGCGAAGAAAATGAAAAGATCCGCCAGACCTTCGTTTCTAATGTGTCCCACGATCTTCGCACACCCTTGACGACCATCAGCGGCTTTGTACAGGGTATGCGAGACGGTGCCATTCCCGTAGAAAAGCAAGGCCATTATTTTAATATTATTTTAGAGGAAACGAGCCGCCTTTCCCGTCTTGTAAATACTCTTCTGGAAACCAGCCGTATGACGGCGGGAGAGAGAAAATATCACCGCGCTTCTATGGATCTGTGTGAACTGAGCCGCACCACCCTCCTTTCCTTTGAAAAGCGCATCGAGGAAAAAGAGCTTGATGTGGAAGCAGAATTTGAGGAAGAAAGAATTTACGTATCCGCAGATCGGGATGCCATCAATCAGGTCATTTATAATTTAACGGATAATGCCATTAAATTCGTAAATCAAAAGGGCTCACTCCGCATGGCGGTAAAGCTTCAGGGACAAAAGGCCATTTTCTCCATTAGAAATTCAGGCGACGGGATTCCCGAAGACGAAATTTATCACTTGTTTGATCGTTTTTATAAATCAGATCGCAGCCGCGGTCTTGATAAAAAGGGAATGGGGCTGGGACTTTTTATCGCAAAGTCTGTCATTGACGCTCACGGCGAGGAGATCTGGGTGAAAAGTGCCGAGGGGCACTACACCGAATTTTTCTTCAGCCTTCCCCTGGTAAAATAAAAAAAGTATCTTCGGATGCTGAAAAACTGAGGACTGTGTATGGATCATTCCGAAAAAAACAATCGGGACAATGAAAAGGAAAACGCCGTAGGCTACGGCGGATATTCCACCCGACACGATTATGAAAAATTAAACGGACCGAAAAAAGGGCGCACCCTTGCCGTTGGCGTGGCAGGCGCGGCGATCCTTTGCCTTTTGGTGCTGGCGGCGCTGGGAGTTTTTGCTCTGACCAGCGGTAAGCTTTTTCCGAAAACGGAAACCGAGGGAGAACAGGCGGGTACCATCCGCGTGCCTACCCAGTCGGAGCTTCTGGAGAATGCCCGCACGCCGGAGGAGAGTCTGGAGCTTTTGGAGTTGTCCCTGATTACGCTGGAAGTCAAGGGCGCTGACGGAGAGAGCCGTTTTGGTTCTGCCTTTTTGGTTTCTGTTGACGGGTATGCCGTTTGCAGTCCTACCCTGTTTCCGACCAACGGTCTTTCTCTCGGTGTGACCGCTTATTTTTCCACCGGCCACTCTATGGACGTGCGCTATGTGGGGAAAAGCGAGGAATGCGGCATCGCTTTGGTAAAACTCGCCGCCGAGACGGAATTTAATCCCGTTTCCGCAGGTAATTTTGATTTTGTCAAGCGTGGAGAAAACTTGCTTGTCGCAGGATCTGTTTATTCCAAATTTTATTACGGCACTGCCGTTTCCGGTATGGTTTCTTCCGTAGGAAAAACGGTGCAGGCAGGACAGAACGAAGCCTTTTCCGTGCCTGTAGCATTTCTTGACGTGATGACGAATTCCTCTCTCTACGGAGCGCCTGTTCTGAACGATAGCGGCCTTGTGGTAGGCTTTTGCACCGGAGCGATCAAAAATGAATTCGGTGATTATGTGGCGATCATTCCCATTAACGCAGTATATACCATTATTAACGATATTCTTGCCAATACCTGATAAAGGAGGGTTTGGACATGCAATTTAACGAAGCCATCGGTTTTTTGCCGGAGAGCGGCGTTTCTGTAAAAAAGAGGGTGCGTGATTTTGTGGAGCTTTATCCCGATCGCACCTTGATTCGCTTGGATCAGGATATGATGAATATGCCCCTGCCCCCTGCGGTCACCGAGGGTATGAAGGCGGCGGCAGAGGAAACCAGCGATCCCTTCGGTATGCGACTGAACAGCCCCTGGTCCGGCTATGCCAGCTTGAAAAAGGCCATTGTGGATCATTTGCAGAAACACGGCGTTCACATGATGGAAAACGAGGTGTTCATCACCTGCGGAACGGAGAGCGCAAACGACGCTCTTTCCGACCTTTTCGGTATGGAAAACACCGTTCTTCTTAGTGACCCCGTAGAGAAAAAGCTTTCCCTTATTCACCAGTGTGCGGGAAGAAATATCAGCTTTATCCGCGCCATTCCCGAAAACGGATTTTGCCCCGAGCCTGACGGCACGGCGGCAGATCTTATCTACCTTGCTTCTCCCCACCCTGTGACCGGTGTGGCCATGAATCGGGAAACCTTGAAAAAGTGGGTGGATTTTGCCAACGAAAACGGCAGTATCCTTTTCTACGATTCCTCTCTTTCCGAATACATCGGCGAGGGAGATTTTCCCCACTCCATTTATGAGATCGAGGGCGCAAAAACCTGCGCCATTGAATTGTTTTCCTTTGGAAAGGGCTACGGCGTAAGGGAATTGAAGATCGCGTATATCATCATTCCCACCACCTTGACGAGAAACGATACAAAGATCAGTCATCTTTTTTCCATTCATCAGCCCTTTTCCGAAACGCCACCCAGCTACATTATGCAAAAGGCGGCAGAGCTTCTTTTTTCCCCCGAGGCGAGGGAGGAAACGGAAAAGCTGATCTATCGTATTAAAAAAGTGGGAAAGATCTTATCCGACGGCCTGACCCGCGCAGGGATTCCCCACGTAGGCGGAGAGGTCAGCCCCTTTCTCTGGGCGCAGTGCCCTTACGGTATGAGCGCCTGGCAATGCTTTGACCTGCTTTTGGAAAAGGCAGGCTGTGTGGTGACTCCCGGCTTTGATTTCGGCTACGGCGGAGAACATTTTTTCCGCATTACCGCCTTCGGTATGCCCGATGAAGCTGAGAAAGCGGTGGAAAAGATCGCCCGCGCCTTTGAAGAAAAAGGCAAGGAGCCTGAGGGCGAATCGGAAGAAGCGGCGGCAACCCGCTTATTTGAAACTCTTTAATGGAGAAAGGTAAACTATGCTGGAATTTCTTTTGACAAGTGTATGGGGAAAGGTGCTTTATACCTTTCTGATCTCTATGATTCCTTTTATTGAGCTTCGCGGCGCCATTCCCGTGGCGGCGGCAACGGGGCTTTCCCTTTGGATCGCTTTTCCCGTGGCGGTTCTTGGAAATATTTTGCCCGTGCCCTTTATTATTTTATTTATCCGTCGGATCTTTGATTGGTTGAGAAAACTTTCTCCCAAGCTGAATTCTCTTGTGGATCACTTGGAGGCAAAGGGGAACAGCAAAAAGGATATCATCAATAAAGGGGTTTTCTGGGGTCTGTTTTTCTTCGTGGCCATTCCCTTGCCAGGAACGGGCGCCTGGTCAGGCGCTTTGGTGGCGGCAATGCTGGATATGCGGTTAAGGCGAGCTTTTCCTGCCATTGCTTTCGGTGTTTTGGGTGCCGGTGTGATTATGGCAACCCTTTCCTATCTGATTCCCGGTTTGTTTTTCTGAGAGAGTGGTTTCCACTCTCTTTTTGACCCTTATTCCACTTGTTTTTTTCTCTGTATTGTGGTATATTGAAGCAGATAAAATTAAGGAGGGCGTATGTTTCCCCAAGCTTTTGAAAAACGAATGACGGCCCTTCTCGGAGAGGCTGCGCCTCTTTTTTGGCAGGCGATGGAAAAGGCTCCTTGCCGTGCTCTGCGCTATGACCCTGATAAGATTTCCCCCGAGGAATTGAAACAGGCTCTCGGCGACGGCTTGAAAGAAAAAATCCCTTACTGCGAAAACGCCTTTTATTTTGAATATGACGGCATCGGAAATCTCCCTTTGCACCACGGCGGCGCCGTGTACGTGCAGGAGCCGGGAGCTATGGCGCCTGTGGCGGCGCTTCCCGAAATGCAGGTGGAAAAGATCCTTGATCTTTGCGCCGCGCCCGGCGGAAAAAGTCTGCAGGCGGCGAAAAAATGCCTGACGGAAAAGGGAGTTATGGTTTGTAACGAGCCTTATCCCGTTCGCCGCAAGGCATTGATGCAGAATATTGAACGCATGGGCGAAAAAAGACTTTTGGTAACGGGCTTTGACGGAACAACGCTTCCCGAAGCCTTTCGGGAGGCTTTTGACCTTGTGATTCTTGACGCTCCTTGCTCCGGCGAGGGTATGATGCGAAAAGACGACGAGGCGCGGGAGCGCTGGAGTGAGGACTTGGTAAAAGAAATTGCTCTTTTGCAGAAAAAGATTTTAAATAGCGCATCTCTTGCCCTGAAAGCGGGGGGGATCCTTTTGTATTCCACCTGTACCTGGTCTATAGAAGAAAACGAGGCGCAAATTGCCGCTTTTTTGGAAGAAAACCCAAGGTATTCTTTGATTTCACCCAGGGAAGAAGTGCTTTCGTTTGCCAAAGAGGGCGTTCCTCTTGGCGGCAAGGAAGAATTAAAAAAGACCTTGCGCTTTTATCCCCACATTTCTCATGGCGAAGGACAGTTCCTTGCCATTTTGAAAAAAGGCGGGGAAGCGGTGCATTCTTCTCCAAGAAAAGAAAAAAGAGAAAAAAGAACCGTATCGCGCCGTTGCAGAGGCATTTCTCAAGGAAGTCTTGGGAGAATTGCCTGAGGAGGAAATCTTGTTTCGCGGCGAAGAAGTTTTCCTTGTGCCAAGGCATCCTTTTCCCCAAGAAATTTTTCACTCCCCCGGTGTCCCCGTGGGAACGATACAAAAAGGGCGCGTGGTTCCTCATCACCGCTTTTTTATGGCGTACGGAAAAGATTTTTGCCAAAAGAAAGCTCTTTCTTCCGAGGACAGCCGTGTGGAAGCCTATTTAAGAGGCGAGGAGATCGCCCTGGACGGAAAGGGCTACGCCGTTCTTTTCTGTGAAAGAATTCCTCTGGGCGGTGTGAAGCTCAGCGGCGGCCGAGGAAAAAATCTATACCCCAAAGGATTGAGAAGGAAATAATATGTACGACGAATTGACTTCGGTAGATATACAGAAAATGCAAGAGGAGATCGAATACCGTATTTCTCTCCGCCCCGGTCTTCGGGAGGAGGTACAGAGAGCGCGGGAACTGGGTGATCTTTCGGAAAACGACGAGTACCGCACCGCAAAGAGGGAAAAGGGAAAGAACGATTCCCGTACCCGCTATTTGCAGAATATGATCGCTACGGCAAAGATCATAGACGCCACTTCCAAGGACGACGAGGTTGGTCTTTTTGATCTTGTGACCTTATATATTGAAGAAGATGACTGTGAGGAAAAGTATCGCCTGGTGACCACCTTGCGGGAGAACGTTCTGGAAGGGGCGGTATCCAAGGAATCCCCCTTGGGAAAAGCGATTCTGGGAAAAAAGGTGGGGGATCAGGTGAAAATAAGCCCCAGCCCCTCTTATTCTTACACGGCAGTGATTCGTGCCATTGAAAAAGGGGAAGATGATCCTACGCTTCCCATTACCTCATACTAAAGGAGAAAACGATGAAAAAGATAGCTATCTTTCTTTTGCTTCTTTTTTTGACGGCAAGCCTTTCTGTTTCCGTCAGTGCGGCAGAGGATCATATTGGGGCCGTTTCGGTGGATATTATCTCCCCTTTGGCAGGCATCAAGGCATCGGAAGCACCCATCGGCGAAACCCGGGTGGTTGCCGTTGTGGGGGACGTGGAAACGGAATTTGTGCCTAACGTGGATTTTGACGTTCACGGCTTTTCCTGGAAAGAAAAGGATACGGGCATTGCTTTGGGCGATGAGGATCTGTTTATCAGCGGAAGAACCTACGTTCTCGAAGTGAACGTGGAATTGATCACAAGAATTCCGGTGACCGAAGAAACGCTTCTTTCCGTCGGCGGCAAAGAAGGAACGATCGCGCAGTCGGGTGTGGAGGGAGAAAAGCTGAAGCTTTTTGCTGAATTTCTTGCCATTCCTGCCGATTTTGAGCCCAAGGTTTCCTTGACGGTAGAGGGTGAAAAAACAAAAGAGTTTGACGGCAAGGGTATTACCTTGACGGCACTATTAGATGAATTGGGTGGTATCAGCTATGAATACGCCTGGTATCGGGATATGGTTCTCATAGAAGGCGCGACGGAAAGCCGTTATACGGTTCGGGACGTTTCTCAATCGGGAAAATATCTGTGTGCGGTAACTGCCCGTGTGACGGACGATCCTACCATAGAGCCGAAGACGAGTCGCACGGCCTCGCAAGATGTTGAAATTACTCCTACCGTAATCACCTTGCAGATTGAAGATGCGGAAAAGAATCTTGCCGATCCCGATCCTAAATTTTCCTATACCATTCTGGGAAACGTATGCGATCCTCTTTACGGCTCTCTTCAACGCGCGGAAGGAGAGGATATCGGTAAATATTCCATTCTGATCGGTTCTCTTTCCTTTGCTGCCGATAAGATCGCCAATTATCAGATCCTTGTAAAGCAAGGAACTTTGACCATTCTAGACGTGGGCAAGCTTCCTTTCTCCGCGGTGGCGGATATTGCCGATCTAAGCTATATTCTCGGCGCGCAAAAAGCAAAGATCCGCGCCAGCGCAAGCAAGGGCGCGCTCCCTGCAGGTGCCATTCTTTCCTTGTCTACGGCACCGGAGGAAACGCGGAATCTTCTCTCGGAAAAGCTTGGCCACAGCGTAATGAAAGCCTTTCAGGTGCGTGTTGTATCCAAAGAAGGCAAGGAGCTTAGTTTGCCGAAGCACGGCACCCTGCGCTTCCAGATTCCTTTGACGGAAGAAGAGGCGGCGCTGGAGCTTAGTACCATTAAGGCGGGCTTTTATGAAAAATCGGCAGAGCTGTTAGAAGTTTCGGTGGAAGAGCAGGAGGGAGTAACCTACCTTTCTCTGGAAGTGAAGGGGCTTGGTACCATTGCTTTGTTTGACGGTGAAAAGAAGGCTGCCGTGCCGACGGATAAACCCGTGATCGGTGGCAAAGAAGATAACGGACGTGTTTGGCTTTGGGTTCTGATTGCCACGCTCTCCGTAGCGGCAGTATCGGGCATTGTCATTACGGTGGTACTCACCGCAAAGAATAAAAAAAGAAAAGTTTCTCTCGATGCAGAGGGCGTAAAGATCGCCCCCGGTCCGGATCAAAAGAAGAAAGCAGGGGAAGAGGAGAAAGACCCTCTTGCCGAAGCTCTTTCTACGAGCGGGGAGGAAAAAGAAAAGCAGGCAAAGATTGCCCGCGAATTGAATGAAAAGTCCCCTGTGCCCGAAAAAGAAAAACCGAAGAAAAAAGCGGCAAAGACCGTGATTTCCTTTGAAGATCTGGAGGACTGAGTGTTCGTTGTATTTGATTTGGACGGGACCCTTGCCCCGGTAGGGGAAGAAACGGACCGTGAATGTGTGGATCTGATCCACCGTATTCGTGAAAGCGGAGCAAGAATTGCATTAAGCAGCGGAAAGCCTACTTTTTATCTCTGCGGATATGCCCGTCAGATGGGCTTGAGAGATGCCTTTCTCATCGGAGAAAACGGCGGCGTGATCGTGGAGGGGGTAGACCTTCCCCCTGTGCGCTTTGAAATGGCTTGCCTTCCCAAAAAGACGAGGCATGCTTTGAAGGAATTGCGGGAGAAAATGGAAGAGGCTTTTCCCGATAAAATTTGGTATCAGCCCAACGAAACGGCCTTGACGCCGTTCCCTTACGGGGAAGAAATTTTTCCGCCGCTGAAAAAGCTCATCGAGGACTATATTACTCCCGATATGCTTCTTTCGGTGTACGAGCACCCCGACTGCTTTGATATTGAATTTTCCTCTCTTTCCAAGGGAGAGGGACTGAAAGCCCTTTCCCGTATGACGGGAGTTCCCACGGAAGAAATGATCGCTGTGGGGGATTGGACCAATGACTATCCCATGTTTCGGGAAGCAGGCTATTCCGTGGGAATTCATTTGCCCGAACCGGATAAGGCAGATGCGAATTTTCCCACATTAAAAGAAGCACTTTTACATATTTTATCGAAGCTTAACGCATAAAAAAAGCCTTCACTTTGGTGAAGGCTTTTTCTTTTTCAGAATGCGTTGGGATCTGTATGATTATCCGTAGAGGGCGGTGTTTCACTGCCGCACTGGAGGGAAAGGCCGTACTGAAAGATCTCAGAGAGCGCCCAAAGGACGAAGCCCGTGAAAACAAGACCGAGATCCATATCCACAGAGTCCATGGCGGCGGAGGTTAAAAGACCGATGAGCCCCGAAGCAAGACCGGGAGCTGCGCCGAGGACCATGGTGATGGTGCCTGCCGTGCGGATATGCTTTGCCGCTTCGGGAGTAAAGGGCACGGGGGAATCCTTTAATTCGCGGAAGACCTTGGAGGCAAAATAGAGGGTAGCGGAAAGCATGGAATATTCCACGAAGGCAGGAATGAGATACAGCGCCGCGGCGCGCATTTCCAAAACGGAATTTGTTTCTTCTTCCGTCAGGCTTGCGCCGTTTTCCGTAATTTCCACGTCGGGACCGATGGTGGCGGCAATGCTTTCTTTATGGTTTTCCCAATCTTCGCCTAAAAGATCTTTAAAATTCATATCGATTTTGACGGTGGAAAGCACTTCCACCTGCACGAAATTCTTGGGGAGTGAAATGAGAAGCACTACGCCGAGAAGGCTGAACACGGCGACGATGCCCGTCATCACCTTGCCGATGGCCGAGATCCAATAGCCCCAAGAGGAAACGCTGCGGATAAAATTAAAATTTTTCATAAGAACCTCCTATGCTTGCAAGGGAAAACCCTTGAAAATTTTTTTGCTGTCCTTTTTATGGTACAGAACTTTTGATAAAATAAAGCCGTAGAAAGGAGGGAGCCTTGTGGCAGACCGAATCAAAGAATTGAAAGAAGAAGTGAAAAAGGGGAATATTCGCGCCGCCCTTTCTTTGGCAGAGGCTTTTAAATGGGGGTACTACGGTGGATCCGATCCCCGCGCTGCGGCAAGAATGTACCGCATTTGCTGTAGATCCAAGGATAAAAAGATGGCATCTCTCGGCTTTTTTAATTTGGGAAATCTGTATTACTGCGGATATTTATCCCAAAGTGATGAAGAGAGAAGCCGCCATCGGGCAAAGGCTTACGACTGCTTTATGAAAAGCGTTTTGCTGTATGAAAACGCCTCGGCACTCTCTCGCCTTGGGGATATGTACCGCTACGGGCAATACGTGAAAAAAGATGAAAAGATCTCTCTGGCTCTCTACGACAGAGCCGGGAGTGCTTAAATCAAAGAAAGATCGGTTTTCTTCAGAAACAGATCCAGATTTGCCTTAGGGTGGTGGATATAATCTTCCTTTTCAATGATGGGAAGGAATTGAAAAAGCAGCAGGGGCTTGGAAAGAAGCATTTCCTTTTGCTTTTTCGTTAAGGTTTTCAGATAATACTCCAGTCGGGAGGCGCTTTTTCTGTCTTCCGAGGACCAGACAGCCTCCAGGGCTTTTAATTTGTGAGCGCGGGTGAATTTAGCGCACTTTTTCCCTTGGCCTGCGTGGTCACGCATACGGGAAAAGAGATCTTTGGCGATGCCCGTGTAGAGAAAGCCGTCTTCGGTACGGATCATATAGGTGTAATACATAATTACCTCATCTTCTGTTTCAGTATACCACAAAGAAGCGCTGGCTACAAGAAAAAAAACGGTTTTGGTATTTGACTTGTCCCTATTTTTTTTATATACTGTGAAAAAAGGGGAAAGGAGTCCCAAAAATGAAACGAATTGTAACCGTGCAGGATATTTCCGCAGTAGGAAAATGCTCGCTGACGGTGGCACTGCCTATTATATCCGCTTGCGGTGTGGAGTGTGCAGTACTTCCGACGGCGCTTCTTTCTACCCACACTCAGTTTTCCGAATTTACCTTCCACGATCTTACCGATGAAATGGAGCCTATTTACAGCCATTGGCAGAGAGAGGGACTTACATTTGACGCGATTTACACCGGCTATCTCGGCTCATTCCGCCAGATCGAATTGGTGGAGGATCTGTTTTCCCGCTTTGCAGGGGAAAATACCTTGCGTGTGGTAGACCCTGCCATGGCAGATAACGGCGTTCTCTATCACGGCTTTACCAAGGAATTTGCTCTCCGTATGGGATCTCTCTGCGGTAAGGCAGATCTGATCCTTCCCAATCTTACCGAAGCGGTGTTTATGCTTGGGGAAGACTATCCCGAAAGCTACGACAGAGCATATATTGAAGCGCTTTTGAAGAAGCTCTGCGCCCTTGGCGCGAAGAAGGCAGCCTTGACCGGTGTTTCCTTTGAGAAAGGAAAGATCGGTGCTATGCTCTATGACAGCGAAGCGGATCGTTATTTTGAGTATTACAACGAGCATTTGCCTGTTTCTTTCCACGGCACGGGAGATATTTTCGCTTCTGCCGTGGTCGGCGCTGTCTCCGCAGGAAAAACGGTGGAGGATGCGCTTACCATCGCGGTGGATTACACCCTGGAGTGTATTCGCCTTACCCTGAAGGATCCTGATCACAATACCTACGGCGTCAATTTTGAAGAAGCCACAGGCTTTTTGGTAGATAGAATCAAATAAAAAAAGACGGCTTTGCCGTCTTTTTTTATGCCTCCCTCGGAGGGGGGTCTTTTTTTTTATTTTTCCAAGCCGAGAAGATAATCCACGGAAACCTTATGAAATTTTGCAAGGGCAATTAAAACGTGACTGGGAACATCCAGCACTCCGTTTTCATATCGGGAATAAGTGGATTGGGAAAGATTCAATAAATTTGCCATCTGCTTTTGTGAAAGATCTTTGTCTTCTCGCAGATCGCGGATTCTTTGATACATATTCATCACCAAAACCATCTTAACTCATGCGAAAAATGCATATTTACAATTATGCAAAAATTGCATAAAATAAAGTTGGAGGCAGGTATGAAAACAAAGATTGACTATTTAGGACGGATTGGAATTCCCAAAAACATCCGATTGCTTTTACATTGGGAGGAGGGTGCGCCTTTGGATATTCGTATCCAAAAAGATACGGGAGAATTGATTTTAAAGAAATCAGAAACTGTATGTCTTTGTTGTGGAGAAAAAGAAGACCTTTTTCTTTTAAAAGACGAAATATACCTCTGTACTTCATGTGCCCAAAAGAAACAAAAATTAAAATAGCCTTTTCGAGGGAAAGGCTGCTTTGAGAGCCTCCCTCCGAGAGGGAGGTGCCGAGGGACGAGGCGGAAGGAGCCTGCGAGAGTAAGAAGTTAGAAAAAAGCGAGGATATAACGCACAAAACAAAAAATCTGTACGCGATATCCTCACTTTGTAAAATCTCTTGACTTGCGCAAGCTCCTTCAGTCAGCTTCGCTGCCAGCTCCCTCCCGGAGGGAGCCTTTTTTTACTTTTGGTTGGGGGAGTAATACAGGGTCTTGCCTGCTTCTACGGATTGGGTCAGCCAAACGGAGGCGCCGATGATACAGCCGTCGCCCACGTAGGTATTGCCGCCGAGAATGGTGGCATTGGCGTAAATAATAACGTGGTTTCCGATATTGGGGTGGCGCTTGAGATCCTTGATGGGGTTGCCGTTTTCATCCAGTTCAAAGCTCTTTGCGCCCAAGGTCACGCCCTGATAGAGCTTCACGTGGTCACCGATGACGCAGGTTTCACCGACGACGATACCCGTACCGTGGTCAATGAAGAAGTATTCGCCGATGGTAGCGCCTGCGTGGATATCCACACCTGTTTTTTCGTGGGCGTACTCGGTCATAATACGGGGAATGAGGGGAACGCGGAGCTGATACAATTCGTGTGCCAGGCGATAAATGGAAATGGCGTAAAAGCCGGGGTAGCAAAGCAGAACCTCTTCGTGGCTTTTTGCCGCAGGGTCGCCCTCGTACAAGGCTTCAATATCTTTCAGCAGCTTTCCCTTGATCTCGGGAAGACGGGAAAGGAAGGCATTTGCCACGTCTTCACCCATAGACTCGCAGCCTGTAAAATCGCTGACCTTCTCTAAAAGGGTGACCAGCTGATTCTGAATCTTTCTCAACAGACCGATGCCGCTAAGACCCTCCTGGGTGACGGAACGGCTTTTAAAATATCCGGGGAAAAGGAGAGATTGCAGATCCTTGATAAGATCTACCACCTCATTTCGATTGGGTAGGAAAAAGGAGCAATCGGCTTTTCTCAATGCGCTTTCCGCTTCCATGCGGTCCAGCTCCTTTTGAATCTGATTCAGTTTCATTTCGTTCTCCAAAAAAAAGATTACTTTGATTATACCGTTGAAAGCCGTGCTTGTCAAATGAAAAAAGCCGACTCTCATTGGAGAGTCGGCACTTTCTTACAGTGGCGGTGAGGGGGAACCGCCCTGGGAAAGACTATCCTGCAATACCGCGCATTTTCAGGCGGAGATTGTCGGCGATCATAGCGATAAATTCGGAGTTTGTAGGCTTGCCTTTTCCTGTACTGACGGTATATCCGAAAAAGGAATGAAGCTGCTCCACATCACCTCTGTCCCAAGCCACTTCAATGGCGTGGCGAATGGCGCGCTCCACCCGTGAAGAGGTGGTGTGAAACTCTTTGGCAACACCGGGGTAGAGGGTCTTTGTCACTTCTCCGATGATGCGGCTGTCACGGACTACCATCATAATGGCATAGCGCAGATACTGGTAGCCCTTGATATGAGCAGGGATCCCTACCTGGTGAATGATCCGTGTGACCTGTGCCTCCAGATCGAAATCATCTTCCAGACGGAAACGGGCATCGGCGGCCACCTGAATGATCTTTTCTGCCAATACGTCATAATCAAAGGGCTTGAGCACACAGCCGGAAATGCCGCTCTGGAAGGCGTCCTCCAATACATTCTTATTGCTGACGGAGGTAACGAGGATAAATTTGGGAGATTCATTCTTCAGAGAACGCTTTACCTCCCGAATAAGACTGGCAAGGTCATAGCCGGGAAACCAGAGATCCAACAGGACGATACCGGGCTTCAGGGATTGAATGGCAAGCAGCGCTTCTCCGCCGTCACCGGAATCGCCTACCACCTGAAAGCCGCGGTTCGTCAAATTTTCCTTGCAAACGAATCGGAAGTCGTTTCCGGAATCAATAATATATACCTTTTCTTTCTGCTCTTTCATACTGTCCTCTTTTCTTTTTCTTCAGATTTTTTCATTCTTTTCCTTGACTGCTCTGTAATTTTACCAAAAATTGGTAAAAAATGCAATAGCAAAAACAAGAAAATTGCCAATAATTGGTAATTTTGTAGGACTACACAAAGCCGAGATGCTGAAAATGTCTTTTTTTCTAAAACGGCGTGACAAATTTTAGAGAAAGAAGGGGAAGGCTGTCGAAACTTGTCGGTTTTAATTTTCCCCGTTTGTTTTGTCGAGGGCTTTGCTGTAGCTATTTTCATTGTAAAAGCTTTTTTTCAAGCTTTTTGTCACAGCGCGCCGTTGAAAAAAAGAAAAAAGACCCGATTTCGAGTCTTTTTTCATAGATTATTATATATTTTGTTATTTGGCGTCGAACCAGGTAAAGCCTCTGCCTGCCTCTGCGGTGAGGGGGACGGAATAATTGGCGGCGTTTTCCATTTCCTCGGTGAGAAGCTTTTCCGCATATTCCGCTTCTTCCTCGGGGGATTCCAGGATCAGTTCGTCGTGGATCTGAAGAACAAGGCGGCTTTTCAGCCCCTCTTTCTCCAAGCGTTTATCCACCCGTACCATAGCAAGCTTTATGATATCGGCGGCGGTGCCTTGAATGGGCGCATTCATTGCCACCCGTTCACCAAAGGCGATGAGTGTTTTCTGTGGGCCGCGTAATTCGGGAATAAATCTTTTTCTGCCGAAAAGAGTTTTTACGAAGCCGTCTTTTTTGGCTTCTTCCTTGATATTTTCCAGATATTTTTTAATGCCGGGGAAGAGAGCGAAGTATTTTGCGATATAATCCTTTGCCACGTACATGGGAACGCCAAGATCCTGGCTGAGAGAATATTCGCCGATGCCGTAGACGATGCCGAAATTCACTGCCTTAGCGCTCTTTCGCATGTCGGGAGTAACTTCGGAAATATCCACGTGAAAGATCTCCGAGGCGGTTTTGGTGTGAATGTCCTTCCCCTCCAGAAAATATTCCTGCATGACCTTATCATCGGAAATGTGGGCAAGAAGGCGCAATTCGATCTGAGAGTAGTCTGCATCTACAAGAACGTAGCCTTTTTCTTTTGCCGTGAAGAACTTGCGCATTTCTCTGCCCAGTTCGGTTCTCACGGGGATATTCTGCAGATTGGGCTCTGCGGAGGAAAGGCGGCCGGTGGCGGTGAGGCGCTGATTGAAGACGGTGTGGATCCTGCCGTCCTCGCCTACCTGATTTAACAGCCCCACCACGTAGGTGCTGTTCAGCTTGGTGACGGTGCGGTAATTTAAAATAAGATCAATAATGGGGGACTGAAAACGGAGTTTTCCCAAGGTTTCCGCATCGGTGGCGTAGCCCGTTTTGGTTTTTTTGCCTGCAGGCAGACCCAGCTTTTCAAAGAGGATCTTTCCCAGCTGTTTGGGGGAAGAAATGAGAAATTCTTCTCCTGCCAGATTCCAGATCTCTTTTTGCAATTCATCGGCGGCTTGTTGCAAGGCTTCGCCGTATTGACGGATCTTTTCTGCGTCCACCTGAAAGCCGAGAATTTCCATTTTGGAAAGGACGAGGGCAAGGGGCAGTTCGATCTCATAGTAAAGCTCTTTGGCTTCATCGCTGTCTACCGCTTCCTTTAAAATGGGAGTCAGGGCGGAAATCAGCTGCAGTCTTGCGGCAGGATCACTATCCATATTCATTGCCGCAGGGCGGTGCAAATAAGCAAGGGAAAGGCGGGAAAGGGTCATGGAGTGGTTCTGAGAATTGACCACGTATGCCGCCAGAGAAAGATCAAAGGAAGCCTCGCAGCCGCAAATCTCACCAAACGCGCGGTGGAGGGCGTGATAATAGGCTTTGGCGTCTTCCACAATAGGGCGGCTCTTTTTCAGGAGAGAAAAGACGTCTCCCGTCAGATGGCAAGGGGTTTCCCCTTGGAGAATGTAAAAGCCGTTTTCATCAAAGGTCAAGGGGATTTCTCCGGGGGTAATTTCTTCGGCTGAGATCTCCACAAGCTCTTTTTCTTCCGCTTCCGGGAGATCAAACATAGAGCCTTGTAACGAGTCTTCCCGTACAGGCGCTTCCTCCCTCTTTTCCTCCTCCAGACCAAAGGAACGGATCAGCTTTGCAAATTCCAGTTTTACAAGGAGGGGGCGAAGCTTTTCGGGGAGAAAGCCTTCGTAAGGATAATTTTCCACGGTATCAAGCGTGGGAACGGCGCGGCAGATCTCGCCCAGGGCGCGGGAACGATAGGCATCGTCTTTTCCCAGAGTCAGTTTTTCCTTGGCGGAGGGGCCTACGGGAAGGGTGGCGATATCTGCATATACACCGTCAAGATCTCCTCTTTCGGCGATGAGCTTCCGTGCCGTTTTTTCACCGATGCCGCGAACACCGGGGATATTATCTCCGCTGTCACCTGCAAGAGCTTTGACCTCGATCATTTGCCGCGGAGTAAGGCCGAATTTTTCAAATATTACTTCCGGCGTGATCTTTTCATCCTTGCCCGTGCCGCAAAGGTAGAGGGTGGTTTTCTCGCTGACCAGCTGATAGGAGTCACGGTCACCGGTAATGAGATTGGCCTCCATACCATTTTCTTCCGCAATGCGGGAAAGGGTGCCGAGGATATCGTCTGCCTCGTAGCCCTCTTTTTCCACAATGGCAAGACCCATAGCCTCGGTGGCTTCTCTTAAATAGGGAAGCTGCGCCCGAAGCTCCTCGGGCATGGGCTTACGGGTGGCTTTATAGGCAGCATCCATTTTATGACGGAAGGTGGGGGCGTGGACGTCAAAGGCGGCAATGGCATAGTCCGGCTTTACGGCGTCCAGATGCTTTTTCAGAATATTGATATAGCCGAAGACTGCTCCCGTGGGAATTCCGTCTTTGGTGGACATGGGCGTACGGATTCCGTAAAAGGCGCGGTTCAGGAGGCTGTTGGCATCAATGATCAAAACTTTTTTCATAAAAAGTCCTTCCTTTTATGTCTTACAACTATTATACCATTCTTCCCCGAAAAAGCAACAAGACAATGGGGGAAGAATTTTTTCTAAAAACCGTTTTTCCGTTGTGTTTTATTTTTTTTATGGTATAATGTTAAAAAAGTATTTTTTGGAGGATATCGTGGATAAAAATTGTGGACTTGCGTACATTGATGAGAAAAAAGAAATTGTCTTTGCGGTCAATGATCGCCTTTGGGACTATGCGGAAACGGCGTTTTGCGAATTTCGTTCCGTGGAAGAATTTCTTTCGGTTCTGGAAGCGGAAGGATTTACCTGTGAGCGTGGCATAGGAAACATTCCCACGGCATTCCGTGCGACCTTTGGTGAGGGACGCCCCGTGATCGGCCTTTTGGCAGAATACGATGCTTTGGCCGGAATGAATCAAAAAGCGGAAAGTTTGAAGAAAGAACCCACCTCTGCCGAGGATATGGGAAAAGCAGGGCAAGGCTGCGGACACTGCGCTTTCGGCGCGGCGGTTCTGGGCGCGGCGCTAGGGGTAAAAAAGTATCTTTCGGAAAATCCTCAAAAAGGTACGGTCATTCTCTTCGGCTGTCCCGGAGAGGAAGGCGGCTCGGGGAAAGCCTTTATGGCAAGAGAGGGTGTTTTTGACGGGCTGGATGCCGCTCTCACCTGGCACCCCGGCACCATCAATGGTATTGTCAGCGGTTCCAATCTGGCCAATTATCAAGTGATGTACCGCTTTTACGGCACGGCCTCGCACGCCGCAAGTGTTCCCGAAAAGGGCAGGAGTGCTCTGGATGCGGTAGAGCTGATGAATATGGGCGTGCAGTTTCTCAGGGAGCATATTCCCGATGAAGCAAGAGTGCATTATGCCATTACCAATGCCGGTGGATTTTCCCCCAACGTGGTGCAGGCAAGAGCCGACGTTTTGTACTTGATGCGGGCACCGAAAACAGAGCAGCTGAAAGATATTTATGAAAGAGTGAACAATATCGCCCAAGGGGCGGCGCTGATGACGGGAACCCGCGTGGAGCCGGAATTCATCAAAGGCTGTTCCGAGACCATCAAAAACGATACTTTGGCGCGGGTTATATACAACAACATGGAGAGTATTCCTCTGCCTGAATACACGGAGGAAGAATATAGCTTTTACAAGGCATTGCGGGAAACTGTGGAAAGCAAGGTGAATCCTATCACTTCTGCCGTCAATCGTTGCGGAGAAGAATTCAGGGAGAAAATTGAAGAGCTTTATCGCACCGATCCTGCCATTCAGAACTTCCTTTTGCCTTATTGCAGCCATAACCGATTGAGGAAATCTTCCACCGACGTGAGTGACGTGACCTGGAACTGCCCCACGGCACAGTTCGTTGCGGTAATCGCTCCTTCCGGCACGCCGGGTCATTCCTGGCAGTACGTTTCCTGCGGAAAGAGTAGCGTTTGCCACAAGGGGGTTCTTTACGCGGCGAAGGTGTTGGCGGCTACTGCCATCGATCTGATGGAAGACGAAAAAACGGTGGAAAAAGCCAAAGAAGAATTTAAAATGCGCCTTGGAGGCAGAAAATATCAGTGTCCGATTCCCAAGGGAATCCAGCCCCGCGCCATCAGCGAGCTTTAAAAAATTACTATAGCAAAGTGCAAAAAACAGGATTTCGAAAAGGAAGAGCAGCGATGAAAGTATTCAATATCTGCGATTACGGCGCCAAATATTGTGACAAGGTGCAGACCAAGGCTATTCAGACTGCCATTGACGATTGCTTTCTGGCAGGGGGCGGCAGAGTTCTCCTTCCAAGCGGCGTGTATCTGACGGGAGGGCTTCGTCTTCGCTCCAACGTAGAACTGTATTTGGAAAGCGGCGCCATTTTGAGGGGTAGCCGTGATCCCGAAGATTATATGGCTTTCCTTTCCGATCCTTTGGAACCCGTTACCGTTGAGGAGATCGTCCTTGGCGATCCCAAAAAAGGCAGAAGCGCCGTTTCCACCAGCCGTTGGAGTAACGGTCTGATCCGCGCAATGGATGCAGAGAATATTGCTGTTATCGGTGAAAAAGGCTCGTATATTGACGGAAACAACTGCTTTGACCCGGAGGGCGAGGAAAATTACCGCGGTCCTCACGGTATGAGCATCTGGAGATGCAAAAACATTCGCCTGGAGGGCTACACCTTCCTTCACAGCGCCAACTGGTGCCATGCTATTTTCCAAAGTGAAAACATCACTGTTCGGAATCTTACCGTTTGCGGCGGCCACGATGGCGTGGACGTTCGCACTTGCGATAACGTACTCATTGAAAACTGTGAATTTCAAACCGGTGACGACTGTGTGGCAGGCTTTGATAACAATAACGTTATTATCCGAAACTGTATTTCCAATTCCGCTTGCAATACCTTCCGCTTCGGCGGTCATAATGTTCTCATTGAAAATTGCAATTCCATCGAGCGTCCTTTGCGCTTTTCGTTCCGTGACGGGCTGACCCCCGAAGAAAAGAAAATGGGCGCCCTTACCAATGATGCCGAACGGAGCCGCCACGACACCTTGACTACCTTCAGCTATTATTGCGATCACAGAGCCGATCCCAGAAAAGAAACCGATATCACCATCAAAAACTGCACCTGGACCCAGGCGAGAGAATTTGTTCGTTTGGAATTTGACGGTTTCCACCGATGGTGCTGCAACCGTTCCTTGAAAAAGCTTACCCTGGAAAACGTTACCGTAGGTGAAATTGTTCGCGCAGGCAAGCTTTGGGGTGACGAAAAGGAAAAGCTCTATTGCCATTTTAAAAACGTCACCATACGCGCGGCAAAAGGCTTCGGACACGAGCCGATTTTGGTAGCAGGCAATTTTGAGAAGATCATTTTTGAAAACTGCACCGTGGAAGGCTATGACGATCCTACCATTCTGATCGGCACGGACGATGAGGTGGAGATCCTAGGTTCCACCCCCATCAAGGTGAAAAAAGCCACCCTTGGGGAGTGTATAGCCGCTCACCCCTGGGGGATTCCCAAGGAAATGAAAGAGAAGTACAACGTTTTGTAATAAAATTCGGAATGAAAGAAAAGAAGTCTTGCAGTTGCAAGACTTCTTTTTTAGTCTTTGATATAAAGCGCGATATCCTCAATGGAACAGTCTAACGCTCGGCAGAGCTTATCCAGAGTTTTGGTTTCAATATTCTCATTTGCTTTTAATCGGCGTATGGTTTTGCTGTCGATTCCGCACATCTCTCGCAAACGATAGGTGGAAAAGCCTTTTTCTGCCATGGTTTTCCACAGCGGATCAAATGTAATCATAAGAGTATCCCCCCCTTGACATTCTATATTATGGGGGTTATAATCTATTTTATTAAGGGGATATAACCCCCACATCAAGGGAGCAACGGATGGAGAAAAAGATTGATAATTTAGGGCGAATTGTAATTCCAAAGAAAATGCTGACTGAGCTGAATTGGGAAATTGAAGATTTTGTGGAATTGATTCCTGATAAAATTTCTAACACGATTATGATGAAAAAAGCGGAGGAAAGCTGCTTTCTTTGCGGCAAGAAAACAGAGCTTAGAAAAACGCCAAAAAAGAATCTACGGATTTGTAAAGAGTGTTTGCGAGAACTTACCCATAAGAGCTTGTAATAGCTAAGCGTTAATAAAAAAGCACCCCGAAGGGTGCTTTTTTATTTTACATATCAGGCTTCATGGTAGCGGGAATGGGACAGATATATTCGCCGCCTGTTTTTTCAAAATGCTCTTTCTTTGCCTGTTCCACCAAGGCAGGATCATCCATGAGGCGCATTAAGGTCTGAGCTACGGCTTTGCCTGCATAAAGCATGGCGCGTTTGGAGAAGCTTGCTCTGGACTGGGCGCTGGACTGCCAGGAGTGGCCGGGAGTGCCTACCATGTGGTTGGCAATGTGCATCTGTACGGTGGGGCATACCCAGGAAACGTCTGCCGTATCCGTAGAACCGCCGTGGGCCACGGGAGGCGCAGGATCACGAACGGCGATGGCCAAAGGAGATTCGGCAAGTTGCTCTTTGGTCAGGGGAAGGGTAGCTTGCAGAGCGCGGGCAAATGCCAATTCCTCTTCCGTAGGAACAGGAACGGGAATGTCGTGGAGAGAAGCGTTTGCCGTCGCCTGCAAGGTGGGAATGGTAATGAGGTTGGAATAAGCGCTGGTGATTTCGCTCTTTACTTCGGTTTCGGTCATGAGAGCCGCGCCTTGGGCGATCTTATCCACACGGGCGTGAAGCGCGCGAACGGATTCGGAATCGTTGGCGCGGATCATATAGCAAACGGTGGCGTGGGACTGTACCATATTGGGCGCTTCTCCGCCTGCATCCAGAATGGCGTAGTGAAGTCTGCAGGAGAGATCCATGTGCTCACGGAGGAAGTTAGCGCCGACGTTCATCAGTTCTACGGCATCCAGAGCACTTCTGCCCAGATGGGGAGCGGCGCCTGCGTGGGAAGCAGTGCCTTCAAAGGAGTAATTTACCTTAACGTTGGCAAGGGCAGGACGGGTGCGCACCATATAAAAGGCTTCGGGGTGCCAGCTGACGATGGATTCAATGCCTTCAAAAGCACCATCGCGAGCCATAAATACCTTGCCTCCGCCGCCTTCTTCTGCAGGGCAGCCGAAGAGGGTGATAGAGCCTTTTCCCGTTTTTTCAATGTATTCCTTTACGGCAAGGGCTGCGGCAAAGGAGCCTGCGGCAAACAGATTGTGTCCACAGCAGTGCGTTGCGGTCTGGCCCTCAATGCTTTTTTTCTCGGCAATGCCGCCGACCTGGCTAAAGCCTTCCACGGCATCGTACTCGGCAAGGATACCAAGGCTGGGGGAACCGCTTCCGTAGGTGGCCTTAAAAGAGGTGGGAATTCCTACCAGATTACGGGTTATGGTAAAACCGTTTTCTTCCAGTTTTTTCGTTAAAAGAGCGACAGCTTTCTTTTCATGAAAGCAGAGCTCAGGGTTATCCCAGATATAGTCAGCAATCCCTTCGATCTCTTCTTTTTTGTCATCAATGACCTTTAAAAAATCTTCGTAAAGCATAATACCCTCCGTGAAAATATTCTGAACCTACTATACACCAGAAAATGTTATTTTGCAAGGAAAAAGAAAAAAGAAGCGGCAACGCCGCTTCTTTTTATCGGTACGGACGAGGATCATCCGTTAATCCAACGATATAATCAATGCTGGTTTCATAGAATTTTGCCAAACGGATCAAAATGTCTGCAGGTACGTTCAAATTGCCTAATTCATAATCCGAATAGGTAGTCTGGTGGATCTGCAGAAGCTGTGCCATTTTCATTTGCGTAATATCGCGGTCTTCTCTCAGATCACGAATTCTTTTGAACATGATAATCACCCCACTAAAGTGATTATGCCTTAAGGGAAGATGCCTTATTGACTTTTAAGGGAAATTCCCTTAAAATAGGGCTTATTCGGAGGTGATGTTATGCCTGCATGCACTTTTATAGGTCATAGAAATTGTTCGGAAGATATGAAGGAAAAGCTGCAAACAATATTGGAAGATTTGATTATAAAAGAAAAGGTAGATTTATTTTATGTAGGAAACCAAGGAAGGTTTGATAGACTTGTTTATCAAGTCTTATGTGATCTTGAAAATAAATATGATATTAAAACGAGGGTTGTTTTACCCTATTTGAATCAAAAAAATGAAGATATATACTTTGATTTTTGTAAAACCATTTTTCCTGAAACAATAACAAAAACTCCACCGCGTTTTGCAATTCATAAAAGAAATGATTATATGCTTCAAAAATCAGAATATTTAATTTGTTATTTAGAATTTACTTTTTCAAATACGTATACCTTTGTTGAGAAAGCAAAAAAACAAAATATAAAAATTATAAATATTGGCAGTTTTCCTATTGAAGCAATTTAGAATGAAACATTCTAATATAAAAAGCCTCCCTCCCGGAGGGAAGCTTTTTTTCTTTTTGGGCGGCAATACCTTGCCGGATGGAGCTTTTTTTATACCATTTGAAATTTAAGGCTTTTTTTGCTTTTCTATAAAAATAAAAGATGTGCAGAATTTTCTGCACATCTTTTTATGGTTTTTTTATCGTAATTCAATGCCGAACATAAAGGAGAGCTTTTTCAGGATCTTCTGAACGTATTTATCAATTTCGTCAGAAGAAAATTCCTTATCTTCGGGGGTGAAGGTCAGGCGGAATGCCATACTCTTTTTGCCTTGGCCGATGGCCTCGGAACGGTAAACGTCAAAGAGGCGAACGTCGCTGAGGAATTTGCAGCCGGTCTCAATGGCTTCCTGAATTTCGCCGCAAGTCAAGGATTCTTCTACCACCAGAGCAAGGTCTCTTTCCTCGGTGGAGAATTTGGAAATGGGCTTGTAGCGAAGCTTGGTGGAAAGGAGGGGAGCCAGGGCGGCGTAATCCATTTCCACAAGGAATACGGGCTTTTCTACGGCAAGTTCTTCACAGATCTCATAAGAAAGGCGACCCATTACACCAACCAAGGTCTTTTCGCAGTAGATCTCTGCGCACATACCGCCGTGGAGATAGGGGCGGGTTGCCTTCTTGTAAGTGAATTTCGTGCCGAAAGCGGCTGCAAGAGCTTCGGGCCCTTCTTTTGCGGTGAAGAAGGTTTCGTCATCACCAAAGGCTACCATGGAAAGGGTATCTCTTTCCTCGGGATATTCCGTGAGAGGAAGGCTCTTGGCGCGGAACACTCTTGCCATTTCAAAGAATCTTCCGTGGGTGTTGCCGCGACGGAGGTTTCTCACGGCGCAATGGATCATTGCAGGGGCAAGGGTGGTACGCATCAGGGAAAGATCCTCGGTGATGGGATTCATAATGCGGATCGCCTGTCTTTCGGGAGCGTCCTCGGGAAGGCGGATCAGATCAAGATCCTTGGGGGAGAAGAAGGAATAGAATACCGATTCGGAAAATCCGCCGCGGCACAGGGTGTTCTTCACCTTGAGGGCCTTTTTCTGCTCCTCGGTTCTGCCGCCGCTGGTTACGCGGGCAAGATCCAGGAAGCGAGGCTTGATGTTTTCATATCCCCAGGAACGAATGATCTCTTCCGCAAGGTCTGCGGCAGAATCGTCAATATCGTCACGATAGGGGGGAACCATCACGGAAAGGGCATCGCCGCGGATCTCAGGCTCAAAGCCAAGGGCGGTCAGATGATAAATGACTTCTTTTTCGGGAACGGGTACACCGAGAATTTCATTGATCTTTTGGAGGGATACGGTGAGAGGACGGCTCTTGACCTCGGGATTTACGGCAACGTCGCAGTGGTAGCTCGTTACTTCGCCTGCGCCAAGCTCTTCCATGAGGTGGAGGGCTCTCTTCATACCCATAACGGTGGCGTATTCGTCTACGCCCTTTTCAAAGCGGGCGGAGGAATCGGAGCTCTGACCCAGACTTCTGCCGGTTTTACGAATACTGTCGCGGGCAAATTTTGCCGCTTCAAAAAGAATTTCGGTGGTGGAATCCTTAATTTCAGAATTCAGACCGCCCATAATACCTGCCAGGGCGACGGGACGGGTCTTGTCGCAAATAACCAGGTTATCGGTGGTCAGTTTGAAGGTCTTTTCGTCCAGGGTGACGATTTCCTCGCCTTCCTTTGCGCGGCGCACGATGATGGCATTGTCGCCAAGATCTCTGCGGTCAAAGGCGTGCATGGGCTGACCGAATTCCTTGAGAACGTAGTTGGTAATATCCACCACGTTGCTGATGGCGTTGATACCCACCAGGGCAAGTCTTCTCTGCATCCACTTGGGGCTGGGTGCGATCTTTACCTTATTGACGGCGTGGCCGATGTAACGGGGGCAAAGATCGGTATCTTCCACGGTAATGGTAAAGGGAATGGTCTCTCCCGATTCGCTGTAATCCAGGGCGGGCATTTTGAAAGGTTTTTTCAAAACGGCAGCCACTTCCCGCGCCATACCGATGATGCTCTGACAGTCGGGGCGGTTGGCGGTGATGCCGATATCGAAGATCACTTCGTCAAGGCCGACGATGGGCTTAATATCTGCGCCCAAGGGGGCATCGTCGGGGAGCTCCAGAAGGCCGAGATAGCCTGCGCCCTCGTACATTTCTTCCGTCAGACCGAGTTCAATGCCTGAGCAGAGCATACCCTCGGATTCTTCGCCGCGGAGTTTGCCCTTTTTGATGGTCATTGTGCCTTCAATGGTGACGTGATCACGGGCGGTAGCGTAAACGGTAGCGCCGGGGAGAGCTACGGGGAATTTTTTGCCTTCGCGGACGTTATCAGCGCCGCAGCAGATCTGAAAAGAGCCCTTTTCGCCGCAGTCTACACGGCAAACGCTGATGTGAGTATCGGGAATGAGGCGGCACTGGGTAACAAGGCCGACGACAACGCCGGAAATATCCTTGCCCACTTCCACCATTTCTTCCACTTCAAAGCCTGCGGAAAAAAGCTTTTCTTCCAATTCCTTGGGGGAAACATCAATGTCTACATATTCTTTTAACCAACTAAGAGGTGCCAGCATATTCGTTTCCTCCTTTCTCAGTCGCGGAACTGCCCTGCAAAGCGGGTGTCCGATTCAAACAGTGTTTTGATATTGTTGATGCCGTATTTGAGCATAGCAATTCTTTCTACGCCCATGCCGAAGGCAAAGCCTGTGTATTCCTCAGGATCAATGCCGCAGTTCTCCAGAACGTGGCGGTTGACCATGCCTGCGCCCAGGACTTCGATCCAGCCGGTGCCCTTGCAGAGCTTACAGCCCTTGCCGCCGCACTCAAAGCAGGAAACGTCTACTTCCACACTGGGCTCGGTGAAGGGGAAGTAAGAGGGGCGAAGACGGGTTTTTACGCCCTGACCAAAGATCTTTTCGGAGAAGAGATCCAGCATGCCCTGAAGGTCGCATACGGAAATGCCCTTATCCACCACAAGGCCTTCCATCTGGGAGAACATGGGGGAGTGGGTGGCATCGTCATCGGAACGGGATACCTTTCCGGGGGAGAGGATCTTAATGGGAGGACGGCTTTTTTCCATCACGTGGATCTGGCCGGCACTGGTTTGGGTGCGGAGCAGGAAGCCGGGGGAGAGATAGAAGGTATC
>JAZSDQ010000091.1:0-6077 GCA_045531235.1 Eubacteriales bacterium | reverse complement strand
CTTTTCCGAAACCATCTCGCTTCCGTCATCGTACCTTCCCATCGGCGAACTCTGCGAAATGGGGGTCGTGATCTTTGCTTCCCATACCAAGGCGGAAAACGGGGCCGTTTCGTTCCGTGGAGCCTGTGAGATCACAGCAAGTTATCTTTCTCGCGGAGAGGAAAGCTTTATTAGTTTTTCTCAGCCCATTGAATGGGATCAACGTCTTTTGGTTCCCGGCATTTCGGAAGGAGAACTGTGTCAGGTTTATCTGACTCCCCAATTTTTGAAAGCCACGATGGATGTCAACGAAAACGGTGAAAACAAAAATGTTTTCTTTGAACTTGGATATTCGGCGCAGATCCGATCGTTTACCAACGATTGCATTTTGGCTGTAGAGGACGCCTTTTCTTCTGAGAGAGAGTTGTATATAGAAAACGATACGGTCACTGTGGATGAAATTTTGAAAATGTGTGATTTTGCAGCTTCCCTGAAAGATAAAATCCCTTTTGGTGAAAAAAGTCTGGTCCGCGCCGAAGGCATTTCTTCCTCGGTGGAGTTTCGTGATTCCTATTTGGAAGAAGGGAAAATTAAGGTGGAGGGAAAAATCGCTCTGCGCTTTCTCGGTATTTTTGAAAACGGTGAAATGCAGCATTTTGATGAGTCTTACGATTTCAAATGCTTTTTAAACTGCGAAGATACGTCTGCACTTCCGGATCATGAGAATTGTCGCATTGAGCTGTGCGGCGGAGTAAAGGGAGTTGATATTGTTCCCGAGGAAGGGGAAATTGCCATTCGCTTTGAACTGTACGGAACGCTTTCTGTATTTTGCCAAAGAAAAACAACTTTGATTTCCGAAATGTCACAAGGCGAAGAACTTCCCGTTGCGGAACGGGGTATCTTGTTTTGCTATCCCGAAAGAGATGAGAGTGTGTGGGAATTTTGCAAAAACCATAGAACTTCCCCCAAAAAGTTCTGCGAGGAAAACGGAATCGATGATGACACGCTCCCCGAAGTAGTCAAAATCATTCGATAAAATAAAAAGAAAACCCTTTTAAAAGGGTTTTCTTTTTTATATTGGCAAAATTAGCAAAAAAAGATCCGACCGAAAGGTCGGATCAAACTATTATTTCTCACTCCAGAAAGACCAACCGTCATCTTCAGCTTTAATGCCGTCTTGCAGAATCTTAGAAGTTGTGGTTCTCTTTGTAGAAGAAGTAATCTCTACTCCCTGGGTGGTAGTCGGATTTTCTTCGGGACCGCAAGCTACGAGAGCAAGCAGCAACATAGACAAAGCCAAAAGGATGGGAAGAATTCTTTTCATAGGATTAACCCCTCATTTTCAAAATACTCTGTTTACAGTATACCGAATCCTTTGGGCTTTGTCAAGAGTTGTAGCACTTTTTGTTGACCAAAAAGGATTTTATTACTCTCCTTTTTGGCAGTTCTGCTGATTCCCCGCAGAAGTTGGGCGAAGCTCGGGGTAAAATTCGCTGACGGGAAATTCCATGGAACGGAAAAGTGCGCAAGGATCGGTGTAGGGAAGCTCGCATTCTCCGTTTTTGGAAGGGATACAACTATCGCAAGCGGGGACGACGATCTGAGCCGGACGTTCAATGCGAACCAAAGAAAAGAGACCCATGGAGAGATAACAGGTTTTGCTTTGTGCGCCGGGCTCTGTAAATCTTCCTGCAAAGCAAGCGCAAACAGATTCGGGAATCTGGGAAATGGGGCAAACGGAAAGGCCGAAATTCTTTTGCTCCGATTCACAAAGGACGTTCAGGCGAAGCGCCACAGGTTCCGCTACTTCTACCACTGCCCGCGGATGATTGGTAGACTGATGAATGGCGGGAAACTCGGTAGGACAGAAAGAATCGGGGCGGATATCCGATTTGAAAACGGAAACGCTGCCCTCACCACCGTAAAGCAGTACGCTTTGATCGAAAACGCAGAGCCCTGCCACGTCCTGACCGGTGCCCATTCCCGTGCAGCAGTCCAGTACGCAGTGGAACCAGTAACGGATGTTAATTTGGAAATAGCCTTTGTTAAAAGGCATTTCTTCGGTGTCGATTTTCGTCCAAAGAACTTTTAAGTTTTTCACGCGAATGGCAGATGCAGCATCGAGAATTCGTTGCCCCTCATCGGTTACAAGGACTTTTAAATCCTCCAAGCATTCCTGATTTCTGCAGGAATCGTAAATGCGGTATGTATCGATACAGCAGGCACCGCTTTCAGGATCAAAGCAGCCTCCCGTTCCGAAAGCTTTTGTTCCTTTTAATTGCTCAAGCATAATAGCCTCCTTGAAATTGTTTTCTCAATGTATCTTATGCTGCAAAAACAAAATTGTGCGGAGAAAGGAAAAAAACACATAAAAAAGATGCGCCTTTGGGGCGCATCTTATTTACTGAAAGAAACGCATGGGATCCACGTGTTTTCCGTCAACGGTTACTTCGAAATGAAGGTGAGGCTCTTGAGCACATTCAATGAGATTGGATTCTCCCACACCGGCAATGACCTCTCCTTCCTTGACTTCTTTTCCTACTTCAATACCTGCAGCCAATTCTGCAGATAAGTTCTGGTAAATGCTTCGTGTGTCGTCACCGTGGCTGAGAACTACGGTGTAGCCCATCAAGGGATCTTCATAGATGTTTTCTACGACACCGTCGGTAAATGCTTTCACTTGAGTGCCGATAGCGGCAGCAAGATCTACACCGTTGTGAACGCGGTAATCGTTCATGGTCTCGGAATATACAAGAACGTCATTGGAAAATTCTTTCATAATACTACCTGCGACGGGGAGGGTGTAGCTGGGAGGCTCGGGCGTGGCGTTAACGTTCTCATCGGGAATTTCCGTTTCGGGAACGGAAACATCAATATCGGGATTGGGCTTTTCTTGAATGATGGGTGCGGTACTTACTTCCGGTGTTTCCACGATAATGGTCGGCGCTTTTTCTTCATTATTCTCAGGAGGGCTAACGGTTTGAGAAGCATCGAAAATATTGATAATAGCACTGTAAACACCGATGCAAATGACAGAAAGAATACAAATAGCCAGGGCTATGTATAAGCCCCCGCTTGCGGTATTCTGATTTTTTGTTTTTTTGGTCATAATGAAAATTCCTTTCCTGCTTTTTAGTGGTTGTAACTATTTTTTCACGGAAAAGAAATTTTATTCAAAAAAAGAAAAGCTGTCGTTTCGACAGCTTTTCAGTTGGGAAGATCGTTTGCGTAAACCAGTTCACTGGGGTCGCGGAGATTAAGCTTCTCGCGCGCGATTCTTTTGATGGTTTCTCCGGTTACTTCCTCTTCCAATTGAGAATTCAGCCTTTCTACCTGAAGGGTGTAAGACTGAAGTTCCTGGCGCTTTTTTTCTTCTTCTTTTTTCAAAGAATTGATTTCAATATTTTTATCTACAATAGAGATCACCAAAAAGAATACAATGGCGATCAGGGCAAGCTTACCGAAAAAGCCAAGCCTTTTTCTTTGCATAACGGCTCCTTTAACATCCAAATCCTCGTCGCGCGGCGCGAAGGATGCGCTCTTTTTCTTTTCTTAGACGACGGCGGACAATATTTTCTTTTATTATTATACCAATCAATATAATTCTTGTATATAGACATTTTGTTATTTTTTTGAAAATGTTCCATACCGGTAGAACGGTTTTACCAAAAACAAAACGCAAACATACTTTGATCAAGCGCAGAATGGTGTCGGAAAAGAATAAAAGTATTTTTCCCAATGTTTGAAAATAGAGAAATGCTCCGAGCATTGCTGCGCCTACGGAAAACCAACGAATGATACCGTCGGAAAAAGCGTAACTGAATAAAATAAATACTGCTGTTACGGGTAAAAAGAAAATGAAATCTTCTGCGGCAACGGCAAGGTCGGAGTGAGGAAAAGCCAATCTCAAAAACCGAAAAAGTTCGTAAAACAATCCAAAAAGAAAACCAAGTGCTATGGAATGAAGGAAAAGGGAAGAATCAAACCAAATTTGATTTTCCATTTACGAAAACAGCTTTCGGAAAAGACTCTTCTTTTCGTCCCCGGTCCCCGCAGGGTAATAAAGAGAATCTATTTTTCCCGAAACGAGAACCTCAGCTTTATCAAGGTCCAGCTTTTCCATGTGAAGGCCTTCTCCCGTTATGACAAGATGCCCTTCTGTGCTTACGAATTCTCCGTGATCCTCTAAAAAGCAGATCACCTCGAGAATCCCTGTCAGCACCAGCTTTTTCCTGTTTTCAAGTTTTACAGTGCATACCTTTTCTTCCATATCAGTCACCTCTCTTTGGTAACTCATTGTATGAAAGAAAAGAGAGGTTTATTCCTCGCCTAGTACTTCATAAAGGCTTGATGCTTCGTTTTTACCGATATGTTCAGGCATTTCCTTTACTTTACAGCGAAAAATTCTTTGACCGAAATGGATCTCGATCACGTCGCCTAATTTCAGATCATACGCGGGCTTTACGATTCTTCCGTTCACCAATACGTGGCTTTCGCTGCACGCTTCGTTGGCAACGGTGCGCCGCTTGATAATACGGGATACTTTTAAAAATTTGTCCAGTCTCATTGTGCAAAAAGAGCTGCCTTGAGGCAGCTCTGTCCTGTCCTTATTTGTTAATTGCGTTTTTCAGTGTTTTGCTGGGGGAGAAGGCGGCGCTTTTAAAAGCGGGAATCTCCATGGTTTCGTGGGTGTGAGGGTTACGGCCCATTCTTGCGGCACGCTTTTTGGTTTCAAAGCTACCGAAGCCTGAGATCTGAACCTTTTCTCCATTCACCAGGGCGTCGGTGATTGCTGCGAACACGTTGTTGATGGCGGCCTCGGCGTCCTTTTTCTTCATATTTGTTTTGGTGGCAAGAACCTCTGTCAGTTGAGTTTTATTCATGACAAAATCTCCTTATTATTTGAAGTAAACGCTTACATTGATTTTATCACTGCACTTTGCGAAATTCAAGAAAAACAAAGTCTTTTTGTAAAAATCTACGAAAAAACTAAAAAAATCATTCACAATTTGTGCATTTTTTTGATAATATTTTCCAAATAATGGTTAAGCGCTTCTTCCGGGTCGATTCTTTTTTCCACACTTTCCCTGCAGAGAAGGTAGAGCTTTTCTCCCATTTCGGATTTTTCCTTTTCCGTAGGCTTTTGATCCCCGGGAATGGCAGCTTGGGTTTTCTTTATGATTTTTTCACCGCGCTTCAAAGCTGGTAAGGCGGTAGAAATGCGAAGGAGGGCGTCACCAAGGCTCTTTTCATTTTTTTCTTTTCGTTTGATTTCTTCCCAGTCTTCTTTTTCTCCGTTTTCCGAAAAGATATGGGGGTGGCGGCGAATCATTTTTTTGGAAACGCCGTCAATGACGTCCTCCGTAGTAAAAGCCCCCTCGTCTTCCGCGATCCCTGCGTGAAAGAGAACTTGGAGTAAAACGTCGCCCAATTCCTCACACAAAAGGTCGTTATTCTCTTTGTCAATGCCTTCGCATACTTCGTAGGCTTCTTCCACAAAATTATTTCTCAGGCTTTTGTGTGTTTGCTCCCGATCCCAGGAGCAACCCTCGGGCGAGCGTAAAAGCTGTACGAGAAGTCGAAAATCTTCAAAGGTAAAGTGTTCTTTTTTGGCAAATTCATGTGGCGTCATGGCTTAATTCCTTCAGGGTGCTCAAAAGATCATATACGCTTCTCACGGATACGATATTCACCCCTTTTGGTTTCTTTTTTAGGCGATCTGCCTGCTTTTTTGGAAGCAGAATGGTTTCAAAACCAAGGCGCGCTGCTTCGGATACCCTCAGATCGGAATCACCGATGGTGCGGCATTCGCCGGAAAGTCCAACCTCACCAATGGCAATGAGGCCTCCCGGGAGCTTTAGGTCCAATGCGCTGGAAAGCACTGCGGTACAAATACCCAGATCTGCCGCGGTTTCGTCCAAGTGAAGACCACCCACTACGTTCATGTATACGTCTCGGTCAAAAAGCTTCAGACCAAGGCGTTTCTCCAAAACGGCAAGCAGCATTGCCATACGGTTAAAATCCACACCGCTGGAAAGGCGCTTTGGATTGGGAAACGGGGATTTTGCAATGAGTGCCTGCACCTCGGTCATAATGGG
>JAZSDQ010000110.1:0-4721 GCA_045531235.1 Eubacteriales bacterium | reverse complement strand
AGCTCGTTGCTACCGATGACACTCACGATGCAACCAAGGTTGCTGCAAACTATGCCAATATGTACGAAGGCGGTATGCAGGTATCTCTCGGTACCGTTACCACCGCTCCCGGTCTGGAATTTTCCAAGCTTTCCGCAGAAGATAACGTATTCTTCCTCACCCCCTCTGCTTCCGGTGATAAGATCCCCGAAAACGATAACGGTTTCCAGATGTGCTTTGCTGACGGCAACCAGGGTAAGGTTGCTGCTGACTACGTAAACTCCACCGAACTTACCAAGATCGGTATCTTTTACAAGTCTGACGATGCTTATTCCAACGGTATCTACAAGCAGTTTAAGGAAAATCTCAAGGATTCTATTGAAACTGTAGAAGCAGTATTTACCGGCGAAGCTCAGGACTTCTCCGCTCAGATTTCCACCCTCAAGGACTGTAGCTTCATCTTTATGCCCATCTACTATCAGCCTGCTTCCGTATTTATGACTCAGGCAAAGGATATCATCGCTGCTGACGCTGTTTACTACGGTTGTGACGGATTTGACGGCCTTGCAGGCCAGTTTGAGGATTTCAGCGTAATTCCTCAGGAAGTTTCTATGCTTTCTCACTTCGACTCGAATGCAACAAGCGGTGCTGCTGCTGACTTTATTAAGAAATATACCGAAAAGTATGATGCAACTACTCTGAACCAGTTCGGCGCTTCTGCTTATGACTGCATTTACGCGATCTACAATGCTATGAAGGCTGCTATGGAAGATGGTAAGAAGATCGATGTTACCATTTCTGCTTCCGAGCTTTGCGAGATCCTGAAGGCAGAGTTCAAGGGCAATTTCAAGTACAGCGGTGTTACCGGTAACGATATCTCTTGGGAAGACAACGGCTACGTTTCCAAAGAAGCTGTAAAATACACCCTGAAGACTGCAAATTCTGCGCAGTAATTTAAAACAGAAATAATGATTTGCCGCCGCAGATTTTCTGTGGCGGCAAATTGTCATAATAATTACAATATATAATTTGGGACTTTACTATGAAATTTATTGAAACATTGATCAATGGCCTCAGCATGGGAAGCACTTATGCCATGATCGCTCTCGGCTACACTATGGTGTACGGCATTGCAAAAATGCTGAACTTCGCTCATGGTGACGTCATTATGGTGGGCGGATATGTATTGTTTGTTACTCTCACTGCAATGGGAAATCCTTTCCTTGGCTTGATTGCCGCCGTACTCTTTTGCGTTGCTCTTGGTGTTACCATTGAAAAAGTGGCTTATAAGCCCCTTCGCGGAGCCTCTCCGCTTGCAGTGCTGATTACTGCCATTGGTGTGAGCTATTTGCTTCAGTCGTTGGCTCAAATCATTTTTGGTACGGCGCCGAAAATGGTTCACATCGCAGATCTTGGCAATTTAAGCTTTCTCGGTCTGACTGTTCCTGTTTATACACTGGTTACTCTTGTTACTTCCATGGTCATCATGATCACCCTCAGCCTTTTTGTAAAATTTGCAAAAACCGGCCGTGCAATGATTGCAGTATCCGAGGATAAGGGCGCTGCACAGCTAATGGGTATCAATGTCAACCGTATTATTATGCTCACCTTTGCCATCGGCTCGGGACTTGCTGCATTTGCAGGTTTGTTTATGCTAATGAAATCCCCCAGCCTTACCAATACCCTGGGTGCAATGCCCGGTATCAAGGCATTTACGGCAGCGGTAATCGGCGGCATCGGCTCGATGCCAGGTGCAATGCTCGGTGGACTGCTTATGGGTGTAGTGGAAGCTATTTCACTTACAATTCCTGCTGTCGCGCCTTACACCGATGCCATTGAGTTTATTATTCTTATCATTATCCTTCTTGTCCGTCCCACAGGAATCCTCGGTAAGAAGAGAAGGGAGAAGGTATGATGGAGAAATTCAAGAACATCAAATGGAAGCATTATATTGCTTATATTGTTTTGGCGATTGCAACCGTTCTTTTTGCGGTGCTTTCTTCTTCCGGCGCGCTGAGAAGCTCCAATATTTATTTGCTTGAAAAGATAGGCGTTTCCATTATTCTTGCCGTATCCCTGAGTATGGTTGTTGGATTTTTGGGAGAGCTTTCTCTCGGTCATGCCGGCTTTATGTGCCTTGGTGCCTACCTGGGCGGAAAAACGGCAGCGGTTCTGGAACCGATGCTCGGTGAAGTACCCACGCTTCTGGTATCCCTTCTTGTTGGCGGTGCTGTTGCGGCAGTATTCGGTGTGATCATCGGTCTTCCTGCGCACCGTCTTCGCGGTGACTATCTTGCCATCGTAACGTTAGCATTTGGCGAGATCGTTCGCTCTGTCTTTATGAATTCAGACGACGAAACCTTTGGTGGTTCTCTCGGACTGGATACTCCCCGCTTTGACAAGAAGTATCTGTTTGTTATTGCTCTTGTACTTGCTATTTTTTGTCTTGCGGTTATGCAGAACCTCATTCGTTCCAAGCACGGACGAGCCATTACCTCGATTCGTGATAACGAGATCTCTGCAAGGGCAACGGGTATCAATGTAACAAAGTATAAGCTTATCGTATTTACCGTATCTTCGTTTTTTGCAGGTATTGCCGGCGTTTTATACAGCTATTCCAATTATACGGTACAGAGCACCAATTTTGATTATAACTATTCTATTGAAATCCTCGTTATGGTTGTTCTCGGCGGTATGGGCAGCATCAATGGTTCTATCATTGCCGCAACGCTAATCACTTTCCTTGATGTGGAATTACAGACCATCCTCACAGGAAATCTGGCAGTATTGCAGGATCTTTTTTATGCGCTCATTCTCATTGTAATTGTTATTTATAACAACGCTCCCGCATTGAAGAGCTTCAGAGAAAAATATGATATCAGAAATCTTATCGTTCGTTTCCAGAAGCACAATCCTGCCCGCATCAAAGATGATGAAGCAAAGTGGGATCGTGTGCCTACCAAAATCCAGGTGGATGAAGTTCTTTCCGTGGATATTCAGGTTTCCGATCCTTATCAGCCGGATAAGCCCGGAAAGGAGGGTAAATAATGTCTGAAATTGTATTGAAAACTGAAGATTTAGGCATCTCCTTCGGTGGCCTAAAAGCCGTACAGGGATTAGATCTTGAGATCAGAAAGGGTCAGCTTTACGGACTTGTCGGCCCTAACGGTGCAGGCAAGACCACCGTCTTTAATATGATCACGGGCGTTTACAAGCCTACCACCGGTCACTTTTTCCTTAGTGGTGAAAATCTTACGGGAAAAACGCAGGAGACCATCAACCATAAAGGAATTGCAAGAACCTTCCAGAATATTCGTCTATTTAATAATATGACCGTTATCCGCAATGTTATGGTCGGTCTTCACAATCAGCCCGAGTTCAAATGCGGCGTATTTACAAGTATTTTCCGCTTGCCTCGTCATTTCAAGGTGGAAAAGGCAATGCGCCAAAGAGCAAAGGAAATCCTTGAAATCGTCGGCCTTTTGGAAGAAAGAAACAATCTTTCCTGCAATCTTCCTTACGGCAAGCAGAGAAAGCTTGAGATCGCCCGCGCTCTCGCAACTAATCCCAAGCTCCTTTGTCTGGATGAGCCTGCTGCAGGTATGAACCCCCACGAAACGGAAGATCTGATGAAGATCGTCCGTCACATCCGTGATGAATTCGGCGTGACCATTCTTCTCATTGAACACGATATGAAATTCGTTGCAGGTCTTTGTGATGAAATCACTGTATTAAACTTCGGCACTGTTCTTGCGCAGGGAACGCCTGAAAAGGCGCTGAATGACCCCGAGGTTATCAAAGCTTATATAGGAGGATAACGCGATGGCACTTTTGGAAGTTAAAGATCTGTCTGTATATTACGGCGTTATTCAGGCATTAAAAGGCGTCAGCTTTGAAGTAAATGAAGGTGAGATCGTTACTTTGATCGGCGCCAACGGTGCAGGTAAGACCACCACTATGCAAAGCGTTATCGGCTTGATTCCGTCACAGAGCGGTACTGTCTTTTATGACGGTCACGATATTACTAAAATGCCTTGCCATAAGATCGTTCATTTGGGTATGTCCCAGGTTCCCGAGGGAAGACGTATTTTTCAAGAGCTTACGGTTTATGAAAACCTGGTAATGGGATCGTATTCCATTAAGAAGAACGTAGGCTTCAAGAAAGATATCGAACGGATCTACACCCGTTTTCCCCGTCTCGCCGAGAGAAGAAATCAGATCGCAGGCACGCTTTCCGGCGGCGAACAGCAAATGCTTGCCATGGGTAGAGCCTTAATGAGCCATCCTAAGCTTCTGATGCTGGATGAGCCTTCTATGGGTCTTTCTCCTCTCCTTGTAGATCAAGTGTTTGAGATCATCAAGGATATCAACCGCGACGGCACCACCATTCTTCTCGTTGAGCAGAATGCAGGTAAATCTCTTGCTATTTCCGACCGCGCGTATGTTCTGGAAACAGGTAGCATCGTAATGTCCGGAACCGGAGCAGAACTTGCCGCAAGTGATGAAGTGAAAAAAGCCTATCTGGGCGGCTAAAAACAGATTTAAAAAGCCAAAGAGAATTTTCTCTTTGGCTTTTTTGTATGTGAATGAATTTTATGCTATAATATTTTCAGATTTATAAGGATTTTTCACCTTGACTGTCGTATAAGAGGTGAAAGGGAATTGATCAGCCCTAAAAAATCAGGAGGAAGACTTATGGACAACGGCGCAAGTAGCTACCGCCGTTTCCTTGATGGTGATGA
>JAZSDQ010000109.1:0-4751 GCA_045531235.1 Eubacteriales bacterium | reverse complement strand
GCATCAGACTGATCAACAAAAGGAGAAGGGGAACGAGAAAAGAAAAACACTGTTTGGTTTTCGTCATAATCATAAAACTCCGTTTGTATATTGATATATGAAGATTTAATCAATCGTATGCAAAGGAGCTTTGGTTTATGGCAGAAAAAAAGAAAAAAAGAGAAGAATTGCCGCTTCGCAAAGGAAATGCAATTACCGTTGAGAATTGCCGTCGCCTCATTATGGAAGGCGTAGAGCGCATTGTTTTTTGTGATTCGGAGAAAATGATATTGAAAGGCGCCTTTTCTTTGACAGTGGAGGGCAAGGGGCTTTATCTGAGGGAACTGGGCAATTTTAATATGGAAGTGCAGGGGAGAATTTACGCCATTTATTTTGGGGAGAATGGAGAATGAATAAGCTCTACCGCGCTATTCTCGGATATGAAAGGCTTCATTTTTCATCGTCGGAACCGGAACGGATTCTGAACTTTGCATTGGAATACAATATTCCTCTTTGGGGAATTGAAAAAAACGGCACGGAAATCTCGTTCTTTGTTTCCCGATTCTACCGTCGCCATTTCCGCTTTTTTGAAGGAAAGATTCGGAAAAACGAAAGCATTCGTAGGGAAAAAAGAGGAAGCCTTTGGTTTTTTTCTCGCTTCGGAAAGCGGCTTGGATTTTTTTTCGGTATTCTTTTCTTTTCCTTGGCTCTTGTGTTTTCCACTCAATTTGTGTGGAGCGTGCAGGTAAAGGGACAGGCAAATTTTACAGAAAATGAGATTCGTGACCGATTGAAGAAAATGGGCATCGCGCCGGGAGCTCTCAAAAAAGAGATCAATACCTCCGAGGCTGCCCTTCGTTTTCAGGTGGAAAATCCCGAGTTTTCTTTTCTTTCCGTGAATCTCATCGGCACTGTGGCGCAGATAGAAGTGCGAGAGAGAGAACAGGTGGAAAAAACGAAAACAGAGGAGCTTTTCTCCAACCAGGTAGCATCTGTTGCCGGTAAGATCATTCGTTATGAAGTGCTTTCCGGTGAGATCCAAGTAAAGATCGGCGAAAGCGTTCCGTCGGGCACCCTTTTGATCAGCGGTGTTCGGGAAAATAAAAACGGTGGCTTTACCCCTTTGCGTGCCCGCGGCAGAGTGTTTGCCGAAACCTGTCGCCGTTTTGAAGTAAATGTGCCGTTTCAGCAAACAAAAATGCGTTATACAGGCAAAGAAGAAGTGAGAAACAGCTATGAGATCTTAGGCTTTTCCATTGGGAATTCGTCTCGGGAAAACAAAGCGTTTTCTCAATTTGAAATACTGGAATTTCGAGAAGATGTGAGCGTTTTTCGACGAGAATTACCCATTGTGAAAAGAAGCCTTATTTTCCTGGAAACCGCAGAAAAAAACGAGGTGATAACGGTTGACAGAGCAAAGATTTTGGCTTATGATAAATATGAACAGTATAAAAGGGATATTTTTGCTTCCGACGACGAAGTTCTTGAGGAAAACGTCACTTTTTCCGTAGATGAAAACGGCGTGACCATGACGGTGGAACTTCGTGCCGTAGAAGATATTTGCGAAGAAAAACCTTTTGTTTGCAATGCTTCTTATTTTGTAAAATAAGACTGTGTGAAAGGAATACGATGTCTGAAATAACTATCGAAATTTCAAATTTGGATACCATTGTAGAGATCTTTGGGCCGTATGATACCAATGCCCGTCGCATCGAAAAAGAATTTGCCGTTACCATTTACAGCCGTGACGGTGAGATCCGCATTTCCGGTGAAAAAGACGGTGTGGAAAATGCGGAAAAGGTTATTCGGTATCTGGAAAAGCTGTGTAGTCTTTCCGGCGGATTGACGGAGCAAAATGTGGAATATGCCATCAGCATGGTGCGCGACGGCGATGAACTGCAAGCGGAAAAGATCCTGGGTGGTACCATTTGCATTACCGCCAAAGGCCGCCCCATCAAGCCGAAAACCATGGGTCAAAAAGGTTTTGTGGAATGTATTCGAGAAAAAACCATTACCTTCGGTGTCGGTCCTGCGGGAACGGGTAAAACGTTTCTTGCCGTGGCGATGGCAACCGTTGCCCTGAGAAAAAAAGAAGTATCCCGTATCGTTATTACCCGCCCTGCAGTAGAAGCGGGGGAAAGACTTGGCTTTTTGCCCGGTGATCTTCAAAGTAAAATCGATCCCTATCTCAGACCCCTTTACGATGCCCTTTTCGAAATGCTTGGCGGTGAAACCTATCAAAGACTTGCGGAAAAAGGTGTGATTGAGGTGGCGCCTCTGGCATATATGAGAGGCCGTACCTTGGACGATTCCTTTATAATTCTTGATGAAGCCCAGAATACCACCCCCGAACAGATGAAAATGTTTCTTACCCGCTTGGGACAAGGTTCCAAGGCTGTGGTCAATGGTGACGTCACACAGATCGACCTGCCCTCGGGAATGCCTTCAGGCTTAAATCAGGCACTGGAGATCTGTAAGGAGATTGAAGGCATCGGCATCTACCGATTGACTTCGAAGGACGTTGTGAGAAATACCATCGTATCCCGCATTGTAGAGGCTTATGACCGCTACGGAAAGGGAAAAAAATGAAGCCCCGTATTATCATAGAAAACACCCAAACGGAAAAAGCGCCGTTTCGCGGATACAAAACGGCCATTTGCGAGGCTGTCGGTAAAGTGCTGGAGAGCGAGAGCTTTACAAAAAAAGCGGAGATTTCCGTCAGCTTGGTTTCTTCGGAAGAAATCCGCCGTTTAAATAAAGAATTCCGAAAGGTGGATCGTGTGACCGATGTTCTCTCCTTCCCTATGGATGAAGACGAAAATGAAGAATTCGGCGGTACGGTGTTCCTTGGCGACATTATTGTTTGCCCTAAGCGCATTGCCGAACAGGCCCCTTTGTATCAGACGGATTATAAAAGAGAATTTTGTTTGATGGTCATTCATTCTGCACTCCATCTTTTGGGGTATGACCACATGAATGATGCGGAAAAGAAAGAAATGTTTGCCTTGCAGGAAAAAATATTTTTTGATCTGTACGGCGAAAAAATTCAAACCGAACAAAACGATAAAAGATAAAGAATAGGAAGAATCAATGAAAGATCTGACTCAAAAAACAGGTTTTGTGGCTCTTGTGGGCCGCCCTAACGTAGGAAAAAGCACCCTCTTGAATACACTTCTCGGTGAGAAGATTGCTGCCGTATCCCGCAAGCCCCAGACTACTCGTACTTCCATTACGGGAATCCTTACCAAAGGAAGCCGTCAATACGTTTTCTTGGATACCCCCGGTGTACATAAGCCTCGCACCAAGCTTGGTGATATGATGATGAAATCCGTGGGCAATGCTACCACCGACGTTTGTGCCGTGCTCCTTGTTACCGAGCCACTGGCGGAAATTCATCCCATTGAACGGGAACTACTTGATAAATTCGGCAAAAAAGGCGTTCCCGTCATTCTTCTTATCAATAAAACGGATATTTATACGCCTGCCGATATCATTCGCACCATCGATGTCTTTTCCAAAGAATATAATTTTGCCGCAGTCATTCCTCTGTCCGGAAAAACGGGAGACGGCGTAGAGATTATTTTTGATGAATTGGAAGAATATCTTGAGGAGGCGCCTTGGTTCTTCTCTTCGGATATGATTACCGATCAGCCCGAGAGAAATATTGCTGCCGAAATCATTCGCGAAAAGCTATTGAAGCTTTTGGATAAGGAAATTCCCCATGGAATTGCCGTCGTCATTGAAGATTTTAAAGAAAGCGATAAGCTCATCGACATTCGTGCTGAGATCTTTTGCGAAAAGGCAAGCCACAAGAAGATCATTATCGGAAAAGACGGCGCTATGCTGAAAAAGGTTGGATCCTTTGCCCGTGAGGATCTGGAGCATTTCTTCAATACTCACGTAAATATCAACCTCTGGGTGAAGGTCAAGGAAAATTGGCGAGACAATGATATGCTTCTCAATTCTCTGGGATTCCGTCGGGAAGAGCAATGATCAAAACCATCAAAGGCCTTGTTCTCCGAAGCGTACGTTACGGAGAAAGCGATAAGCTCATTACCATTCTCAGCGAAGAAGGAATGATCTTTTTCAAGGCAAGGGGGATTCGCAGTATTACCAGCAAAAATGCGGCAGGCTGTGCAGCCTTTGTCTATTCTGAATTTATTTTGGATCAAAGAGGGGATAAGTGCTATCTTCGGAAAGCACTGCCTCTCTATTCCACTGTACGGGCAGGCGCTTCGCTTCAGGCGTTGGCGCTTGCATCTTATTTTGCTGAGCTTTCGGAGGATACCGCGAGAGATGCGGAAACGGGCAAGGCGGTTCTTCGCCTTTTGATGAACGCTCTCTATCTTCTTTCCAAAGAAGATAGACCGGGGGATCTTATTAAAAGTGTTTTTGAACTGCGACTCCTTGCCGTCAACGGTCTTATGCCTCATATTGAGGAATGTGCCGTGTGCGAAAAAAAGACGGAAGAATGTGCTTCTTTGTATTTTCGCCTGATGGATGGTGACTTGATTTGCTCCGATTGCAAAAATGAAGAGGATCAAGCTCTCCTTCGTGTATCTCATGAGCTTGTTTCCCTTTGCCGGCACAGCTTGGAAAGCACGGAAGAAAAGGCGTACGCCATTCGCATTCCCGAAAGCCTTCAAAAAGAATTTTCCCGCTTTTCCGAGCGCTTTTTGCTTCATCAATTAGAGCGTAATTACAAAACATTGGATTTTTACCGCGAGATCTGTCAAACGGAAAAAGCCCCCCATGGAGAACAGAATGAAACC
>JAZSDQ010000108.1:0-7784 GCA_045531235.1 Eubacteriales bacterium | reverse complement strand
ATATCCGAGCAGCCCGCATTCCAGTAGTCCAGACTGCAATCCTTTGTTTCCAGTACCTCGTCCATGGCTTCCTCAAACGCCTTCATTATCACAGGATCGGTCAGGCGAGGCCAGGAGCCGGGGGTGTCGGTGATATGTACTTTCGCACCGATAGATGCAGCAGCAGCAGCTATCGCACGGTCGATTTTTTTGTTGGCCTCCACCGCCGCAGGCATATTCGCACCACGCACGTAGCTTTCCAGTTTCACCTTGTTGGGAATAACGTTCACGGAGGTCCCGCCCTCGGTGATAATGGGGTGCACACGAATAATATCCTTTTCCTGGAAGGTCTCGCGAATGGCGTTGACTGCATTTAAACCGCAGGTGGCGGCATACAAAGCATTCTTGCCGTTCCAGGGAGAGCCGCCTGCGTGAGAAGCTACGCCTTTGTAAATGATCTGCTTGGCAAGGCAGCCTACGCTGCCTTGGCTGGCTGCAAACTCAGCGCCGGTATGGATCATAAAGGCAATATCTACACCGTCAAAATAACCGCGGGACATAAATTCGGTCTTTCCGCCAAAATAACGGATCTTTCCTTCTTTTTTCAGCCGTGTGCGGTATTCGATCTCCAGAAGCTCTTCCGCAGGTACGGCGCAGAGGCGGATCTTTCCGCAAAGCCCGTCAAGTGCTCCTTCCTCCTTCAACGCCGCGGCAATGCCGACCAAACCTGCGCACTGAGCGTTGTGTCCGCAGGAGTGCACCGCACCGGTTTCGGGATCGGCTTCCGGGTGATCGGGACAAATGATGGAGTCAAGCTCCGCAAGGATCATCACCTCGGGACCTTCGCGGCCGGTATCGATGACCGTGTAAAATCCGGGGATATCTCCCGCAAAGTGAAGCTTGTAACCTAGCTCTTCAAAAACAGAAGCCATATATTGAGAGGTCTTCCATTCCTTGTATCCCGTTTCGGGGTTTTTCCAAATGTGACGTTCGGTTTTCAAGATCAGATCTTTGTGTTTTTCTACCGCTTGAATCAGTTTTTCCATAATATTCTCCTTTTACAAGTTTTCAATGTCCGTACGAATGGCGGCATCGGGAGTGGATTTTTCCACAAACACCTTGTTTTTATCTTCCAGAGTCAGGAACTTATCGTAATAGCGAAGTCCGAATTCACGCAGCGCTTTTGCCGAAAAGTGAAGATTATCGGGGTTGGCACCCAGCCCCTCAGCAGAAACGAAGCCGGTCATCGGCGTTTTGGCAGCATAGCTCTGAAGCGCCGCATTGATAATGGGATAATTTTTATATTTTTCCGAGCGAGGACAGTCTTTCAGATAATCACCGAGACCACCTACCAAAAAAGGAACGTCATAAAGATCCAGCTTTTCACGGAAAGCGGCAAAGATCTTTGTCAGCTTTTCCTCGTAAAAAGGATATCTGTCTGCATCGCAGTCCGATTCGCCTTGATGCCAGAGAACGCCTGCAATGGTGGAGGTGCGACTTGCAAGAGAAGCCAAGTAGCAGGTGTGGTCAAACAAAAGACCGCCGATCTGCCACTGGTTCAGATTGCTTCCACCGTCGGCACAGGGGATAATTCCCACTTCCACGCCTTTTTCTTCCGCATATCGCTGTGCAAAACTCTCAATGAGACAAATGCCTGAGGTTACTCGGTCGGGATTGACAGGTACGTACATTTTTCTCCAGCGCCCGTTGCGGAGTACCGAAATTCTGTCATCGTCAATGGGATCAACTTCTTCGGGGAATCCTCGCCCTGCGGCGTTGGACTGCCCGATGAGCAAAAAAGAATGTTTCATAATCTCACCTCTGATATAAATCTGGTTACAGTGTAGCAAAAGGCCGCTTCAAAATCAATAGAATATAAATCATTTCTCTGCTTTTTTCCAAAGCAGTCGATTGCTCTCAATGATAGCTTGTATTTTTCCTGCTTCTTTCAGATATGCAAGATATGAGCGCACCGTACTTCCCACAAGGGCATATTGTTCAAAATTCATTGTAAGTCCATAGATTTGGAAAAGCTTTTGCAAAATGTTTTCAAAGGTGAGAGGCTTACGGCAGATCTGGGTGATCTTTTCCATAATTTCCTCTACTTTAGCGATATTGTAATCAATAAGCAAACGAAGATTTTCGCTGGGTTCGGCATGAGAGGGGATGAAGAGCCTTGCTTTCATCTCCTTTACTTTTTCCAGTGTATCAAGATATGCGCCGACGTCGTAAATAAAGCCGATACCGTATTTGTCCAAGGTTTCCTTGCTTGAAAGACAGTCTGCAAGATAAACGATATTATCCGGCGTTTTAAAGCCTACCATATCAAAAAAGTGACCGGGGAGCGGGATGATCTCAAAGCCTTGAGGAAGCGAGTCTTGCGTCAGATTCTCCGCAGAGCTTTCTTTGGCCAAAAGGAATTTATGCCTCAGATCCTCGGGTGGATAGGCGCCAAACAAAAAAGAGGGTTCCAATATGGGGTGATTGGTAAAATCACACTCGATTCCCGGGGCATAAATCTTGCATCCCGTCTGCTCCTGAAGATACTGATTTCCGCCAATGTGATCGGCATGGGAATGGGTGATGTAAATGGCGTTCAGTTTCCAGCCGTTGGCATTTAAAATCTTCAGCACTTTTTTTCCTGCTTCTTTGTTGTTGCCACTGTCAATGAGACAAACCTCATCTTTTCCGATTTTAACAATACCGATTTTAGCAGGGCATTGAATATAGTAGCAGTTTTCCGATACCTGAATCAGTTCGTACATGTTTTCTCCTATGCAGTCTTATAAATTTCCAAAAAACGAATGGATGCATCTACCAAAAAATGAATGTTTTCTTCGCTGTATACCGTATCCTTTTTTGTATGGATGCGGTCCATATAGAGGATTTTTGTATCCTTGAAACGCTTTAGCGCCGCCACTCCAACGCCTTTTTTAAAATTTGCCTGGTCAGAGGGATAAAAACAGCCTTTTTTCAAAACTTCTACGTTGAATTTATCACTTTTATAAGCATCGGAAAAGTATTCTGCTTGAGAGTGAAGCTTTTTTGGTAGTGTGAAAATGAAATTGTCTCCGTCGGAAACACAGTCAAAATTAATAACGACGGTATTATTTCTGATATTTTTATGTTTTGATGCAAAACCTGCTGAGCCGAAAAGCCCCATTTCTTCCAAATCGAAAAAGATGAAGGCACAGCCTTTCCGCTTGTCCTCGGGCATCTTTTCCATTAAATGAATAAGGGTCATAACGCCGGAGGTATTATCGTTGGCGGTATTCTTATTTGCAGGGCCAAACATCATCAGAATCATTGGGAGAAAAAAGCTGCATTCATACATCAATATCCATATCAATAAATTCTCAATGCTGAAAATGCTTGCTATTACAGTAAAAAGAACCGCTGACAAGCCTCCTACTGCTAGAATGGCTGCTGTTACCAAAAGGCTGTACAAGAGATAGATGCTGATATGTTTGGGGGTAATAAAATTGGGAAAGGGAAGCGCTACACAGGTGTCGTAATGGGCGGTGTAGATCACTTTTGCCGTTTCGGGATCACCGATCACGATATTTCTTGCGCCAAAGGAACCTTTTTCAACGTTGCATGCGTAATTGTTTCTTTCCGCAAAAGCGTGAATAAACGAAATAAAAGCGGATTTTTGTTTTTTGCTTTTTCGAATCTGGTGCTGTTCAAATACAATGTTTTTCATGAATCTCCTCATACATTTCTGCAAGCTTTTGCCACAAAGCTTCTGTTATTTTCTTCACCGATGATGGCTGCGGCAGACCGTATTTCCGTGGAAGTTTTTATCATTTTTTGTTCTTCTGATGTTTCCTTTGCCATTATAGCACGTGAAATGGAAGATTACCATAAAATAACGAACTTTCACATAACAAATCGCGGCAAATTCACGTGTGATGATATACCACCCGCTTCGCAATGTATAAAAAAATCCAAGTCCGAAGACTTGGATTTTTTGGCCCGCCCGGAGGGATTTGAACCCCCGTCCTTCAGAATCGGAATCTGCTGCGATATCCAGCTTCGCCACGGGCGGATATAAGCGCCGAATTTTCGGCGCTGTTTTATTACTCGGAAAGAGAAGGGATGATCACGGGAATCATCCACAAAATTTGATACAACAGTGCAAAAAGACCTGTAATCTTGGTAAGATCTTCAATCACAAAGAGGAAAATAACAATTCCTGCGCCTAAAAGCAGGGAAAGAATTTTAATTACCACATTGGCTGCAGATAAGTGCTTCAGAGAATCACAAAGGCTGAAGGTCTGAAGCAGATTTGCAATGGTAGATGTGGAAACAACACCGCTTTCGCTGGTCTCCTTGTTGGGAGTATCTTTCATTGCTTCGCAGGTCTTGATGATTCCTGCAGGGATCTTGTCGTTCTGAAGCAGTGTGCGGAAAAGATCGCTGTCAATATTCGGATCACAAGTCTTTACAGCAGGGCAAATACCTGATTTAAACAAGGTGAATACGGTCTTTTTGAAGCGTTTGCTGATGGAATAGCGGATATAAAACTTTGCTGCCAATTCGGAATTGATGACCATATACATGATCTTTCCCGAGCGAGCTTCAAAGCCGTCGTCTATATCGTCTTTGGTATAGCCGAAGTCGTAGGAGAGCATGTAATTTTTGTTACCCACAAAAACGTCTTTTCCGTCGATCTTGGCGCACATTCCGTCTGCCGTGATTTCCAGAAAATCAAAATTTTCGGGAATTTCGGTGCAAACGCCGGAAATGGTCTTTTTAAATACGTGAGAGAGGGGACCGCCAAGCTTTTGGAAGATCATCGCTCCGTAAAGAATCGCTTTGTCGATCCTTGCCTGTCCGTAGGTGCGGATGGTATTGATCTTTACGTTCTTAGGCGGGAAGATCTCCTTGTCGGTAAAGGAGACGACGTCGGCAGCAGCGTATTCGTCTGCCATTGCCGCGCTGATGATGGCAGAATTCTTTCTTTCCGCTTTTTTGGAAAGATGAGAGAACGGAAGAACTACGGTAAAAATTCCGGAAAGGGGAAGAGTCATCATTGCCATCATGGCAAAGCGATTTACCGTTTCCGTAAGATCTGCGCCTTTCCAATAGGAAAAACCGGCAAATCCTAAAGCAAAGAGGAAGGAAAGAATCAGTCCCCAACCGTGAGATTGGTCTGCTTTGCAGCGGCTTTTCACGCGAGAGAAGAAGTTTTCAATAAAATTAGCTTTGCAAATGGAATAAAACTTCGGCGTTCCCGAAAGTTGATCGCGGAAGGCTTCTGCTTCTGCACTGTCTTCTCCAAGCTTTTCGGCAACTAATTTTTCTCCGTGCCGGCCGCAGATGCGGAAGGTGCGGTGAATTCTTTTTGCATCAAGAAAATCTGCAATGCAAGTCATCCATACAAAAAGCGCGGCAACGGAACCGAACAAGGGATATTTCGTTGCGCCGAATACCATAAGAAGTACCGCGTGGAGAGCTGCGACGAGAACCGCAAATACCGCTGCGGTATTGCGAGAGGGTTTTCCTTTGAAAAGAGAGCGGACGCCATCGCTTAAGGTAGGCATTGCAAGGAGCGTGGAGATCAAAAGCAGCTGAATGTCAACCAAAAGGAAAATCGTTCCGTAAAGTCCGTCGGGCTTTAAAAATTCGGGATGCCAAATGCCGGAAAAGGTGGCACTTTCAAGGTACAAAAGAGCAAGAAAAGAGAAAAAAGTCCAAACGGAATTTCTCAGCGTTGCAAAGTTACGGTTGCGCAACTCCTCGGCAAACTCGTCGAATTCCTCTTCGGCTGTGTATTCTTCGGGAAGAATTTCAAGTTTTTTTGATTTTTCTTCCAGTTCGTCGTAAGTATCGCCGTAAAGGTCTTCGCCGTCGGAAACACGAACCTCTTGCGCCAATTCGGGAACGGAGTTTTCTCCGCTTTCCGGTGTTATGTTTTCCAGTTCTTCTTCAAAAGAGAAGACTGAGTGGTATTCTTTTGTGCTTTCGCCAGGCGCGTCGTGAACGGCAATATATTGGCTGTCGTCATTTTTTGTTTCGTCTTGGAGACGGGCATCGGCAAGAGCTTCCTGCAAGGTTTTTCCCTCGGGCGCTCCTCCGTGGATCTCTTCTATTAAATGAGCGTCGTGCACCTTTTTTTCAGACGGAACAGCAGTGCCGAAGATCTCGTTGATCAAGTCAATGGTTTCATCCGTATCTTTGCCTTCCGAGCTGGAGGCAACTGCTTTTTTTGCATGTCCGAAGATCTCGTCAAATTTTTGAGCATCGATCTGCTGCGTTTTTTCCAATGCCCGAATCAGATCTTCCTTGTCGCTTGTTTCTTCGCTTTCATCATTCATTGCCGCAAGCATTGCTTCTTCAAAATGAAGGGTATCCTCTTTGGACACTTCTTCCTTCTCTTTTTTGCTTTCTTTTACAAAAGAGATCTCTTGCGTTTTTTCTGCTTCGATTTCCACTGCCGTTTCTGCAGTGACATTTTCTTTTTTCTCTGCTTCAGGAGAAAGAGTTACTTCGGCAGAAGGAGTGTCCTCTTCTGCCACAGGGGAAGAAAGAGGAGCGTTTTCCTCAAAAACCTGCTTAGATTCGTTTTTTGCATCTTCTTGTTTACTTTTTCTGGTGAATCTGTAAATGGAAGCCATACAAAATCCTTTCCGAAAATTATCTGTATTTTACTGCTTCGTAGAGTACTACGGCGCCTGCGCAGGAAACGTTCAAAGAATTGACCTTACCGCGCATCGGCAGAGAAATAACAAAATCGCTTTTTTCTTTTAATATACGGGAAATACCAAAGCCCTCGCTGCCCAGTATGATCCCGATGGGCCCTTTGTAATCCGCTTTGTCATACGGTACCCCGTCTGCCTCGCAGGCGAAGATCCAAAGACCTTTATCTTTTAATTTATCGATGGTTTGGGAAAGATTGGATACACGGCATACCGCTACGTGCTCCGCAGCCCCCGCGGAGGATTTAATCACCGTAGGAGTAAGCCCTACAGCACCTGATTTGGGAATAATGATGCCGTGAACCCCGGCACCGTCGCAACAGCGAATGAGTGCACCTAAGTTGTGAGGATCTTCCACCCCGTCAGCCAAAACGAAAAAGGGATCTTCTCCCCGTTCTTTGCTGATCTGAAAAAGATCATCCAATGTAGCGTATTCTTTTTCTGCGGCAAGAGCAACAACGCCTTGGTGAAAAGAGCCGCCGCAGAGAAGCTCCAATTTTTTCTTGTCTGCGAAAGAAAAAGGGATTTTTTTGTCCTTGGCAAGACTTTGGATCCGTTTTAAAGATCCTACCCCGTCTTTCTGCAGATAAATCTTTTCAATGGCTCTGCCTGAAGACAAAAGTTCCAGGACAGCATTTCGTCCTGCTACTACCGATCCGTGGACGGAGGGGGCAGCATTTTTTGCATTTCTGTAATCATTCATAATATGTATTATATCATAATAAAAGGGAAATGTATAGGTTTTTTTGTATTTTTTTCGAAAAAAAGTTTCTTCTATTTATTTAGAAATAAATAGAAAAAAAATCTTGCAATTTTACCCACTTTTGGTATATGATAAAGGGTATGAGAAAAAGGAGAGGTATGCCCTATGCAATGGAACGCGATTGAAAGTCGTCAGAACCCTACGGTAAAGCGCCTGGCAGCTCTTGCTGAAAAAAAAGCGAGAGATAAGGAAGGCGTTTTTTCAGCGGAAGGTAGCACCATCTTTTTTGACCTGGCGGATATGGGAATCTATCCCGAAGCGGTATTTCTTTCTGCCGACAGAGAGAATTTAAAAAATAAAGTGGAAACTCGTCTTGCAAATTCCAATACCAAAGCGTATCT
>JAZSDQ010000007.1:0-20617 GCA_045531235.1 Eubacteriales bacterium | reverse complement strand
AAAAAAATATCAAAAAAATGTTTATTTTTAGCAAAAATTACGAAAAATAACGAACAAAATGTAAAAAAACTATTGCTTTTTATGAATTGCCATGTTAGAATAATAGTGCAAATGTTATTTATTAACAATGTAATTATTTTTTGGAGGAAAAAACTTATGAATAAGACCGAACTCATTGCAGCAGCTGCTGCCGCTGCCGGCGTATCCAAGAAGGACGCTGCTGCCGTTATCGATGCTACCCTTGCCGCTGTTACCGGAGCTCTTCAGAAAGGCGATAAGGTTCAGCTCATCGGCTTTGGTACCTTCGAAGCACGCAAGCGCGCAGCTCGTGAGGGAAAGAACCCCCAGACCGGCAAGGCAATCAAGATTGCTGCATGCAAGGTTCCTGCATTCAAGGCAGGCGCTGCTCTGAAAAAAGCTGTAAACAAATAAGTTTGCAAATATTAAAAGCAGAGGTTGATACCTCTGCTTTTTTTGTTTTTTTCCAAACATTTTATCTTGCATCTTTCGTATCTTATGGTATAATAGCGTGATAGCATTTTTAATGCCGACGTTTATTTCGTATTGTATTGCTTTAAAATTCTCTTTTTCGGATTATTCTGATACGATATTTTGCTATGAGGAAGGATTTTTATGTTTGGGAATATGTGTATTGAAGATCGTATGCCCTATTCATTGATCGCAATGGGTATTTGTTTGCTTGTAGGGGCGTTTTTTGTCGTTTCTAGAGCTTTTGGTTCCGGTTTGAGGAGAAATTCCCTGAAAGAAGATATGGAACTAAAAAAGAAAACGTCTTTATCTGAAAGTTGGTTTTTGCGCGCGTTGGTCATTGCTTTTTGCGATGCGGTGATCGTAGCGATCTCCTATTTCGTGGCACTGTATATGCGCTTTGACTTTCAGTTTGCTATGATCGAAAGACGGTATCTGGAAGGGTATCTGACTCTTTTGCCCTTTTGGATTGTAGCTACCGTTGTAACGTTATATGTGTTCCATTTGTACCACAGTGTTTGGCGCCTGGTGGGTACGGTGGAGGTAAGAAATCTTCTTTTTGCTTATCTTGCTCTGATCCCCGTGTATCTTCTCGGAGCTCTTTGTATTGATGTTGAAATGCCGTTTTCTTATTATCCCATCGGTTTTATTCTTTGTTTTTGCGGAACGCTTGCCGTTCGTTTTGCTTATCGGTTTTTGAGGATGCTTCAAAGAAGAAACCAAAACCTGGAAGAGTCTTCCGAAAACGGTGAAAGAATTATGATCATCGGCGGCGGTATGGCAGCGGAAGTGATCATTCGCGAGATGACCTTTTTTAACGTCGGCCGTGATAAGGTGTGCTGCATTATTGATGACAACCCCGGAAAAAAAGGCCGTTTTCTGGACGGTGTTGAGATCGTAGGAGACCGCTATGATATCATGGCGGCAGTGGAAAGATATAAGATCACCAAAATTATTTTTGCCATCCCCACCTGTTCTGCGCAAGAGCGAAGAAATATTCTTATGCTTTGCAAGGAAACGGGCTGTAAATTACAGACCATTCCGGGTATTTCCCAGTTGATCAATGGAGAAGTGACCGTCGGGCAGATCCGCGATGTGGATATTTCCGACCTTTTGGGACGTGAACAGATCCGTGTGGATAACGAGAAATGTTTTTCTTCCATTCAGGGAAAGGTCGTTCTTGTCACAGGCGGCGGCGGATCTATCGGCAGCGAGCTTTGCCGTCAGATCGCTCGTGCAAAGCCGGAAGAACTCATCATTTTTGATGTCTATGAAAACAGCGCTTACGAGATTCAGCAGGAATTGAAAACGAATTATCCGGAACTAAAGCTTTCGGTGCTGATCGGCTCGGTAAGGAATACTTCCCGTATCAATTACGTGATGGAGCATTATAAGCCTCATTTGGTATTTCATGCCGCCGCTCACAAGCACGTTCCTTTGATGGAAGACAGCCCTTGCGAAGCCATTAAAAACAATGTGTTCGGCACCTATAAAACTGCACTTGCAGCCGAAAAATACGGCGTGGAAAAATTCGTCCTTATTTCTACGGATAAAGCGGTGAATCCTACCAATATCATGGGCGCCTCCAAGCGACTTTGCGAAATGGTAGTGCAGATGATGGAACGAAAGAGCCGCGGTACGCGTTTCGTGGCGGTTCGTTTCGGTAACGTGTTGGGAAGCAACGGAAGCGTGATTCCTCTTTTTAAGAAGCAGATTGCCCAAGGCGGCCCCATTACCATTACAGATAAAAGAATTATTCGTTATTTTATGACCATTTCCGAAGCAGTTTCTTTGGTGTTGCAGGCATCTTACTATGCCAAGGGCGGAGAGATCTTTGTTTTGGACATGGGAGAACCGGTCAAGATTGATGATATGGCACGCAATCTGATTCGCCTTTCCGGATTAAAGCCCGATATTGATATTAAGATCGAATATACCGGTCTTCGTCCCGGAGAAAAGTTGTATGAAGAGCTTTTGATGGGCGAAGAAGGACTTCAGCAAACGGAAAACCATTTGATTCATATTGGAAAGCCCATTAAAATGGATGATGAAGTCTTTTTGAAAAATCTTTATGAATTGGATGAAGCAAGTCGATCTGAAAGTGATTCGATTCGCGAAGTTGTTTCGAGAATGGTTCCGACTTACCGATATGAAAAGCAGTAACAAAGAAAAAGCAGAGCAATTTGCTCTGCTTTTTTTATGCAATTAGAAGACGCTTTCCGTGGAAATCAAATCCCAGTAACTGCTGTAATCCACTTTGATTTTTTTTGCCTTTGCACGGTACAATTCGTGAAAAGCGGTATCGTAGGCACCGGGGTGCCACTCGTCCAAGGTGTCGTAATACCCGAATAGGGCGGTGGAACGGTTTTCTTTCATTCGGTGCTCTTTCATTTCCATGCGCTTGATGATGTAAATGCCGCTTTCGGAAACTACAGGTTCTGAAATTTCGCCGATGGTAAGCTCCTTGGTAACCTCACACAGAGCTTCTTCGGCTTCTCCTTTTGTGAAGTAAATACCCTCGGGGTAATTAAGCATCGTGTCGTCTTTTCCGTATTGTTCGATCAGCTTCCAAAAATCTTCTCCGCCAATCGCTTCCGTATGAATGCTTTTTGCCTGAGCCATGGTGTTTTCACAGTTCTTGCTGTCTTCTCCCTTTTCATAAGGAATATAGATCTGCTGTACTGCAAAATAATTGTCGCGATAGTATTCGTAGAATTCTTCGTCGCTCCAGGCTTCTTTTCCTCCGTCCTCATAAAGCTCGTTGAACAGCTTCAGGTACAAAGAGGAGTATTCCATCATTTTGTAATACAGGCCGTGTGACATATACGATTTGTGTATGATTTCGAGAAACTCTTCCTCGGTTCCGTAAAAGTCTACCGTTTGCTGAATTTCTTCGCGAACGGCATCCATTTCATCTTCGTCAAGCGTTACCTTGTTTTCCTGTGCAATGGCCTGCACAGCGTAATAATCCAAAAGACAAGCAAGGACTTCTTCTTTCAGAGCGGCCTCCGTGCCCTCAGTTTCAAAATGTAATTTGTCATTCTTCAAATATTCATCTCGGTAATTGAGATAGTAGTAGCGAAAAATATCAAAGGAAATCTCTTCTCCGTCAAAGGTGAGAAATTGCTCGGGGTATACTTCTCCGGATTCGGTACGAATGCCGCCTAACTTTTCTTCGGGATAGGAGTATTCTTTTTCGCTGCAAGAGGGAAGAGTCAAAAGAAAAAGAAGCGCTGAAAAAAGCGCGAAAAAACGTTTCATATAAAATCCTTTCGTTTGTAATGTTTATTTATGATAATCTAAATTTGTGACGGTTATATGAAATTTGAATAAAGAATCATTCAAAAATAAGAAAGCGCAATCTTCGAGTTTTGCTATGCGCCAAGGCCGACTTGCATTTTTGTTGATATTGTGATAAAATATACATAGATTTTGTCGAAAGGAGGCTTCCCGTGAAAAACGATCGTTCTTTTATGAATGAAAAAAATAATGAGTCCAAAGAGCAAAAGAAGAAAAAAATCGGCAGAAATGTCACGCCTTTTCGCCGTTCTTCTGTAAGCGAATCCATGCTATTGGATGAAAAACCTGAATTTGCAAAAGAAAAAAAGCTTTTTCAAAAGAGAAAATTCAGAAGACAATACCGAATTTTTCGAAACGGAGGCCTCGGTGTATTTGATTCTTACTTCAATGCATTATATATTACTCTTTGCGAAAAAAGCGTGGAAAATGAAAAGAACCGCTTGAAAAAAGAAGGCGAAAGAAAGGTGAACGAATCTCACTTTTTGGAATTTCATGGACCGCTGCTTCGTTTGTTCTCTTTCATCGCTCGTTTTTTTCGAGGCATTACCGCCCCCATTTTATCCGCTTTTAAAGTGGACCGCAGTTCCAGACGATCCGCTTTCTTTGTGTCTTTGCGGGGATATGCTCTTCCTTGCGCCGTAATACTTTTTGCCGCCTTGATCGCTTTGCATATTTTTTTGATGCTCCATACTCCCCCTGCGCTTTGTGCTGAGATCAATGGTGAAGTCATAGGTATTGTGGAAGACACCTCTATCGTGGATCGTGCCATTGACCGTTTAGAAGATAATGCCAAAATCGTTCTTGGAACGAGTTTTCAATTTCCCCACAAGGTTGAGTATAGCTTTGTCCGTCGAAGCAACGGTGAATTGACGGATAAAAACAAAATCTACGAAACGCTTTTCTCCTATATGCAAGATTCCATTTGCACTGCAGGAGGACTTTATGTTGATGATACCCTGGTTGCCGTGTGTGAAGATGCTGACAGCATTGAGACATGTTTGGAAAAGTTCGTTCTTGCCAATACCAAAGGGGTAGGTTGTGGTATTTTCAATGACATCAGAGTAATTACGCAAGCCTATCCTACGGCAAGCATCATATCGTCGGACCGTTTATGGCTTTTGTTGGAGGAAATGATCGTTCCTCTGGAGGAAAGAGATAAGATTTCTCTCCCCGAGGTAGAAGTTCCTTCCGTTTCCGATAAGAATGAAGTTTTGGATCGGGTGGAGCCGAATCTTCTCTCCGATTTTCAATATGCGGCTTCTGCCGAAAAAAACAATGTTTCCAATCAGCCTCAGCCTGTCAATAACATTAAGCTGGATCTGTACACTTCCGAAGTTGTGCAATATGATACCGTAATTCCTTATAAAACCGTATATCAGGAAAGCGCGAAGCACTACACGACCATGGCGGATGTTACCACGCAGGGGATCAATGGCGCCGCCACGGTAGAAGCTCGCGTGTATTACGTGGATGGCAAAGAGGTACGTCGCGATATTCTTTCTCAAACGGTAACAAAAGAAACCGTGGATTGTGTTGTATCTATTGGCACAAAGATTCTTCCGGAAGACCTTGGCTTTTATTCCTTTACAGCATCACCTAAACGTTTTATTGTTCCGCGTATCGCTCACGTTTCTTATTATTGGGGTGTGCGTGAAGACGGAATGCATTACGCATGGGACATTCCCAGCCCGAAAGGCTCTAATATATACGCAGCCGCATCAGGACGGGTCATTGTTGCCAAAGGGCCGGACGGATTCTTTGCGGAAAGCTATGACAGAGCTTATTCCGGATACGGTTACTGCGTTGTGATCCAGCATGACGACGGCTTTTCCACACTGTATGCCCATTGCAGCAAGATCAACGTTACCTTGGGACAGGAAGTAAAGCAAGGAGAAAAAATTGCCGAAATCGGAAACACGGGCAACTCCCAAGGAAATCACGTGCATTGGGAAGTGATGCTCAACGGCGTGAAAAAGAATCCTGCGCTCTATACCTACGAGGGCAGTACTACCATCTATGACAAATAGGAGCTGTTATGGCAAAACGTAGAAAAAGACGGACTCTGAATTACCGTGGCATCGGACTTCTTTTCCTTTTTGTTCTGATGTTGGGTCTTATCGCTTTTGCCGCTTTCGGCGGCAGAGAAGAAAGCCCGGTTACGTCTGGTATTGACAATACGGATACAAAAGAGGAAACGGTCACTTCGGTCCCCGTATCCTCCTCTTCCGTGCCGGCGGTAACACAGAAAAAAGTGGTTGCAACCGCATCCCTCGGCGTAACAGGCGATGTCTTAATCCACGAAAAGGTCTATCTTGCCGCTAAAGCGGCAGGCAACGGAGAGTATGACTTTACGGAAAATTACGAGTACGTAAAAAAATATTTTTCCAAATACGATTATACGGTTGCCAATCTTGAGGTAACTCTTGGCGGAGAAGATCCCGTCGTTGGTTCTTATCCCAATGCCTACCCCTCGTTTAACAGTCCCGACAGCCTTGTAGATGCTTTGAAGGGTGCAGGGGTGGATCTGCTTCTCACCGCGAATAACCATAGCTATGATACACGCGCAGCCGGACTTAGCCGCACGGTTCGTGTGGTTCGGGAAAAAGGTCTTGAAAATCTCGGTACCCGCGAAACCACGGAAGAATCCTTTTATTCCGTGAAAGATATCGCAGGAATAAAAATCGGTATGGCTTGTTTTACGTATTGCGATTCCATCGGCGCAGACGGCACGAAAAACCTCAACGGGATCCCCGTTTCCAAGGATGCAAGTCCCTTGATCTCCGGCTTTTCCTATGATCGTTTGGATGAGTTTTATACTGAGGCTGAAAAAGCAGTTAAGGAGATGGAAGATAAAGGCGCGGAAGCTATTGTTTTCTACATTCATTGGGGTGACGAATATCAGTCCTCTCCCAATCGCCGTCAAAAAGAGATGGCTCAAAAGCTTTGCGATCTGGGGGTGGATGTGATCGTCGGCGGTCACCCTCACGTGGTACAGCCTTTTGAAACGCTGACGAGTGCCAACGGCAACAAAACTTATTGCATTTACTCCGTAGGCAATGCCATCTCCAATCAACGGAAAACCGAGGTGGGAGCAGGCCTTCACCTTTACGGCGGAAAAACCGAAGATGGAATGATCTTCGGTGTCACGTTCCGGAAGTGGAGCGACGGCACGGTGGAGATTTCCGAAGTGAATATTGAGCCCCTTTGGGTCATTCGAGAGGAAAGAGGGGGGAGAAACGTATATCAGATCATCCCTCTGGATCTTTCCGTAGCCGATTGGAAAACCTTCGGCCTTACAGAATCGACGGCAGAGGAAGCGCGTGCTTCTTATGAAAGAACCATGTCTACCGTAGGCGCAGGGCTAAATATCGCACGGGAATCCCTTGGACTCGGTCTTCGACCTATCACTATTCACTGAACAAATCCCGACTTCGGTCGGGATTTTTTTAGAAAGGCTTTTTATGATCAATCGATTTCGCTTTCGAACCTTGTTTTTTCGGCAATGGCTCAATAGCATGGGAATCCCTTTTGTAGGAGCAACGCTTCTTTTGGTGCTGTACCCTCAGTGGCTTACCTTTGGCTTTCTTTGCGCTACAGCCATCCTTTTTCTTGTTCTCGTGTTTGTTTTCGGAAAAAAGCAACTGCGGGACAAGAGCATTTCTCTGATGTTCGCCGTCGCAGGAATTGGACTTGCTTTTTTGGCCTTTTCTTTGGGAATGAAAGAAATCGAGAGCTCTGGCGTATATTTTAACAAAGAATGTCAAGCGGAGGGCTATGTTACCGGAGAAGAAAACGGAAGCATTGACCTTTCGCTGCTTTCATTGGACGGAAAATTCTTGCAGAAAAAGATCCGCGTAGATGAAGATCAACCTCTGACTGTGGGAAAGCGGTATCGCTTTACGTTCGTTGCCGAAGCCGCAAGTCGGGATGAGTTTCAGGACGGCGTTTTTCTTTGCGGGAAGGTAAGTGAGTATGAAGAAACGGGAAGAAGCGTGCTCATTTCCTTTATTCATTCTTTGCGCGTCCGTTTTTTCGAGAATTTGGGAACAAGCAGAGAGGGAGGCTTTTTAAAAGCCGTGTTGTTAGGGGATCGAAGCGGCTTGGCTGACGAACACAAAGCGGCGTTTCGTCAAACGGCTTCTTCGCATTTGCTTGCCATATCGGGACTGCATATTACAGTGCTTGTAGGCTTGGCGCATTGCGTTATGGAATTCTTTTATATGCCGCAACCTTGGGAAAAAGCATTGCTGTTTCCGCTGGTTTTGCTTTTGTATTTGTTAACGGGCGGCGCTGTTTCTGTTTTTCGCGCAGGTTTTATGGCAGTGCTTTCTGCAAGTGCTTATTTCCTTAAGCGCCGAGGGGATCCCGTCACTGCATTGACCCTTGCTGCGAGCATAATTGTACTTAATAATCCGTTTGCCGTAACGGATTTATCGTTTCAGTTTTCCTTTGTTTCGACTTTTGCCATTGTGACCGTTGCCGCGCCTCTTTGTTCTGAAGTTTCGGAACGTATTCTTCCTTTTTTCTACAGTCCTTGGAAAAAGCTGTTATATTCAAGTGTTGCCTATGTTCTTTCAAGTATTACCGTAGGAGTGGCAGCCACGCTTTTCACTTTGCCCATCAGTCTTTTGGCCTTTGAGGAATATCAGCTTCTGTCGCCTATTTATTCTGTTATTTTGATCCCGCTTTTCACTCCTTGTGTCACGGCAGGGGTTATCCTTTTGCTTCTTTTTCTCTTTCCGTTCCAACTTCCTTTTGCGACAAAAGCGGTCTTCTTTTTCAACCGTTTGTTTTTGGAATTGGTTGCTGTTTTGAACGATTCATCGCCTGCGCCTATCGGCTTTGGAGGATATGCTCTTCCTATTGCATTTTTTCTTATTGCAATCTTGGTGATTTTTATAGCGTTTCGAAGGAAATTGCGTGATTTTCTGATCCTTTATTCCGTCTTGGCGGTATCTATGCTTCCCCTGCTTTTCTTACCATAAAAAGCGGGCTGAATTTTGCACAATTTTTACATCTTTACTTTGTAAAAAATGCCAAAAAAACGAAAAATGGCCAAAAGTGACGGACGAAGAAACAATTTCCTCTTGCAAAAAGAAAAAAATCCGTTATAATAATGATAAGATATTATGGGTATCGGTATCCCATTCTTCAAACCACAGGAGGTTCTGCAAATGTTCAAAAATGCAAAACTGTTGAAAAGCGTTACTGTTGTGCTGGCATGCGCACTGGTTCTTTTCCTCGGCATTTATTATGTCGGCGCTGCTGATAGCACGGTAATTCTTTATGTGTCTGATCACGGTGATAATACTACCGGTATAGACGAGGCTTCTGCCTATACGAGCATCCTTGATGCTACCAAGGCTGCCAATGAAATGAAATTGAAGCCCGGTACGAAGCTGAAGCTTCTTCTTGTAGATCGCGTCACTGTCACCACCGAAACGCTGAATGTCCCGGTATATGACACGGAAGGAAACGAGATCACCGTTCTCGCTGAAGGCTACGGCTTTGATGGCGACGTTGGAAACCGTGCGGACGTCTATTGTACTTGGTATAATTCCAGCCAAAAGTCTTATCGTCAGTGGCTTCTCTTGGGCGGCAATATGGAATTCCATGGTGTCAGATTCCTTTCAAAGCTGCAGGATCAGACCTATGGCAGTGGTGTAGCAGGCCATTACTGCACTCGTTATTTCTATGCCTCCGGTCATTACGCTACCTTCGATAATGTTGAATTCACTACGGAAGCGCCCGAGGATATCAAGTGGACTCTTCGCGCGGATAAATATTCCTCTTCGAATGTTCTTGTAAAGACCGCCGGTCATTCCGGCTTTGCTCTGAAGAACGGTGATTATACCAACTGTACCCTCGTCGTTTCCGGTTATGCTGTCAGCAATTATGATTTGGATGTTTCTTTTGAAAACGCCAAAGTTGCAGCATTTTCTATCCTTAGCAGTTCTTCTAACAAAGTGGATAACCCCTTTCTTGATCAGAAGGCGAACAGTATTACTGTAACTTTTGGTAGCGGCACAGTTGTAGAAAAGAATAAAGACGACATCAGCCTTTACACTAATAGCAGTGATGGTTACTATGAAGTACCCGGTGGAATCACCGTGAACTTTATGGAAGGCTGTGAGATTCAGGGTACGATCACTCCCGTTTCAAAAGTAAAAACCACTACGGTTACCTGCGATCATAGCTTTAACTACTACGGCGGCACCTTCAAGTCCCATGTATATTCCGGATTTTCCGGTATTGTGCCCGGTAAGCTCGCCAACAATATTTCCGGCGGTGAATTTTTGGGCTATTTCCGCGGCAGCGGTGGAGTTTCCGACACTCAGCAGAACGGTACGATAACCAATAACGTTAGCGGCGGAACCTTTGAATCCTATCAGGGCGTAGCTCACATGGCTATGCACAAGGATGTTATCAACAACATCTCCGGCGGTACTTTTGATTCTTATTACGGGCTGAGCCTTGCTTCCGGTGCTACTTCGGTCACCAATAACATTACCGGCGGTACTTTCAAAGGTTCCTATCACGGTGCCGGATCCGGCGGCCGTGGTGAGACTACCAAACTTGTAACCAACAATATTTCCGGCGGTGAGTTCCTTGCCACGACTTATCTTGGAAGATCCTGCTATAATGGTTATTCCGGAGCCGTTGAAAAAGTTGTAAACAACATTAAGAATATTACCTTCGGCAACAGCGCAAGCGATGTTCTCTACTGCGGCGGCGGTTCGTACGTGAAAAAGACATCCGTAAAGGATGCAGACGGAAATTACATCTATTTGGTTAAGAACGAAGAAACCGGAAATTGGGAACGCAGCCCCGAAAATGCAAAGACTGATTATAACTACGCCACCTATAAAGTAACTCTTTCTAATGTGGACGAAGTTATCAATAATTTTGAAAATTGTACCATTGTCGGTCAGTTCTACGGCGGTGCTTCTGCCGGTGAATGTGATACCATTGTCAATAATATTAAGAATTGTACATTCAAGTCTTACTTCTATGGCGGAAACGGCGCCGGTACCTCCAGAACGGTTTATACTGAAATTGAGCAGTATAAAGTGTATTCCGCAGTTACTGAAACCTTCCTGCCTACCACAACTACCGTTACCAATAACATTACGAATTCCGTTCTCGGTGACGGCGAACGTCCTCTTATGGGTTCTGCTGCCGGAAAGCTTGGCGCTCTTACCAACAACTTTAATAAGGTTACTGTAAACGATCGTATCTGGATGGGTTCCGCAGGCGGTGATGTCGGTATCATTACCAACAACATCAAGGATTCCAACCTGCAGGGAACGACCTACAGCTATTACGGCGCATCCAGAAAAGGCACCTACGAAGGCGTATACAACAATATTACCAATACTGAGTTCCGTGCCTCTGTCAATATGGCAGGCGGTTATACCACAGGCCAAGAAATTGAATGTAATTTCGTTACCAATACTCTTGAAGACTGCGTCTTTAATTCCAGCTTCTACGGCGGTGCGCTTGTCGGTGAGGTGAACGGCGATATTACTACCAACTTCAACAATGGTAACACCATTAAAGGCAGAGTTTGTCTCTCCAGCGCAGGTGGTGCGGTTGCAGGCAATGTTATCGGTAACTTCAATGGCGATACCACCTTTAACGGTGATGTCTACGGTGGCGGTGCTTACTATAAGGATAAGATGACCGGCGCCAAGAAAATTGAGCTTAACGTTGACAACGGCATCTTCAATAAGAATATCTACGGTGGTTCTCCTGCAGAAGAGGAAGTTGATAATGTAATTGTTATTACCCTTGCTGGCGGTGAGTTTGTAGGCAATGTTTACGGCGCAGGTCTTGGTGCTTGTGAAGAAGAAAATGTTACCATTGACATCAAGCCGGATGAATCTGCTCAGGCCCTGACTTTCAAGGGTGCAGTTTCCAGCGCCAAAGACAAAGCGATTGTTACCATTCACGGCGCAAACAAGCCCATCAATCTTACTGAAAAGACAATGATCTACGCAGATGCAATTGAAGATGAGCGCAATATCATTTTCTGCCAGATTGCTACATGGAAGACTAAGGTCAGCTATGTTTCTCTTCCCATTGATACCGATGTTACGAATATTAAAGCCGTAAATAAGGATTCCACCCTAACAACAGGCAAGGCAGTCTTCAGAAACAGTGCAGGTCGCAAAGTACTAGTTTCTGCAAGAGGTCTTTCACTCTCCTTTGAAAATGCACCCAAGCTGAGCGGTTACAGCTTTGTTTTGGATAATACTCTTAAGGTTCGCTTCTTTATTCCTCTCAGCCAGATCCAGTTCTTCCTTGATGAGCTGGGCGAATGGGATTACAGTGTAATGCTTGGCGGTACCGAACTTGTAAACGGTGGCTTTGCCAGTGTTGCAGATATTCCCGCAGAGGCAGTTGTTCTTGACAAAAACGGCGTTAATTGCTTCACCTTTGTTACTAACCTCGGTATTGCAGCGGCAGATTACGATCAGAAGATCGTTGTCAGCTGGTCCGGCAACGAAGAAGCATTTTCTAAGTCTGTATTCGAGTTGCTTGAAGGCGGTATCGAAACTGATAACGCCGATGCAAAGATCGTTGAGCTTTTGAAAGCAATGTACAATTACGGTACGGAAGCAGAAAATGTCTTTGAGAACAAAGAAACTGCTCTCAAGTATCCTGAAATCGTTCCTACAGGTTCTTACACCGGCGCATCTTCCCGTACTTCTGCTGAGGACGGATTTGAGTTCTTTGCAACAAGCCTTTCTCTGGAAGACGAAGTTTCCCTGAACTTCTACTTGAAGTTGGCTAGCGGTGTGTCTGCAAATCAGATGCTCTTTACAGCAAAGAATGCAGCTGGTACCAAGACTGTAGATGCTTCTCGTATCAATGTTAAGCCTGTAGAAGGTGTTTCCGAATATAATGTGATCGTATCTGTTAAGCTCTCCATTACGGAAATGGCTGATACTTACACATTGACCGCTGCTCTTGCAGACGGAACTGCCGTTGCTACTTGCACCAACAGCATTGCATACTCTTGTGCAGACTACATTGCAACTGAGAACAAATTTGCTTCTGTTTCCAAGGCACTCCTTGCTTACATCGAAAAAGCAGTTACATTAGCTTAATGAAATCTAAAAAGCTCCGTGTGAAAGCACGGAGCTTTTTATTTAATATCTTTCATTTTTATATTATTTGTGCTACAATAGAAAAAAACAGAAAGGCGAGCTATGGTATTTGAAGTAATTCGTGGAAAAACTGCTCTTGGCGGCGATTATCGGGAGATTTATTATTTTACCGATTTTATGATGCCTACGGAGAAGGAAAATGCTACCCGCGCCATCGTTCGGGAATGCAAAGAAGACGGCACGCTGATCAACGAAGAAATTCTTGTATTGAAAAAGTAGGGTTTTATGATACACACCTATCCTAAAAAGCTTTATGCGATCCTTTGCCTTGTAGCTGTAATGCTTATAGCTGCGATGTGTTTTGCCGTATACTTTCATGGCGATGGCGCATATAACGGTGCATTCCAAAAAGAAAACTATCAGTTTTCCGTTTCCCAAGGCAATCTTGTCTTTCTTTCGGAGGAAGGCTTTGCTCCCGTACCTTCCGGTGAGATGGAGCTTTGTCTTTCTAATGAGGAAAGGGAAAATGCTACCTTTATCCTCTATCAAAACGGCGCTGAACTGTATTCTGCATCCTTTGCCCCTTATGAAAAGAAAGATGTACGTCTTTCCGTGGCCGAAAAAGCGCCTTTGTCCATTGTAGTTTTGCAAGATCAAAGTGCGGTGGCATATCTTACCGATTCTGCTTCTGCAAAGATGGCAGCTTTGGTTATGAAAAACGGTGGAGATCTTGTTTGTCTAAGCCATTGTGATTTTGAAACGCTTTCTTTGTTCCATCCATTTCGTTTTTTCGGTGATTTTTCCTTTGATGAGATAAGTGTGGAGTACTCCGATCCTAAGCCTTTGGTATTGTCCCCAAATACTCCATTTGAGGCCGCGCTTTTTGTAAATGCTCCTATGGCTCATGTCTATTATCGCAGTTTCACACCGAATTTTTTGGATGCCGAGAAGGATTTTTATCTGAAAGCAAAGACCTGCAACGGAAAACTACTGGAGCAAAGCTCATTTCCCATTGCCTCGGAGGAGAACCTAATTCGCTTGTGTGATGACGAACTTCTTCCAAAACTAACAGAAAATTCCTACGTTTCTTTTGTTCGTGAATTTTCCGTAACAAAAGAAATCCGGTTTGACAAAGCGGTAAATCTTGATTTTCAGGTCCCCGTTCATTTTGAAAATGCAAATTTGCGCTTTACCGCTGAGTATGCGTGCAATTACACGGTGAAAACAGCTCTTGGGAGCGGAATCTTGTGCGCCGATCTTGTGTTTGATGCGCCCTTTGCATCTCTTACTTGGGAGAGCTTGGGCGAAGTGCCGGCCATGGCAAGTGTAGAAAAGCAAAACAACCTTGCTTTTTATAACGGCGAGCCTCTTTCCCTTGGCGGTGAAGGCGATGCTGTTCCCGAATTGATTTTGAAAGGGGAAGAGAATTCCTTTTTGGATAAGGATCTTATCTTTACTGTAAACGGAAATACACTGGAAGGTGTTTTTCCTTATGATGCTGTAAAGAAGGACTTGGAATCCGCTGCTTTCTCTCTTTCTGCTCAAGGCGGTTCAGCTCGGCTTGAGGGGACTTTGGCTGATGGCAGTGTAATTACTACCGATACCAATGGAAAAGAGAGGCGTTTTGCCCTTTCCATGAAGCGTCAAGGCTACAATATCCCTGTGGTATATTTGGAAACGGAAGACGGTGCGGAGATCACATCCAAGAAGCAATATATCAACGCCACCTTCTCTATGGATGGTGGAACGAGTGAATATACCGATCAGAAAGAAACAACCATTCGCATTCGCGGCAGAGGTAACTCTTCCTGGAAATGGGATAAAAAACCGTATAAAATTCACTTTGCTGAGCCGACCTCGCTTCTGGGGCTGCCTGCGGCTGAAGAATGGGCTTTGTTCTCCAATTATGCCGATAAGAGCCTGTTTCGCAACCGTTTGGCGCAGGTGATGGCATCCAACCTTTCCTTCGATTATAACCCCACTCACGTTTGTGTCGATGTTTTCCTTAACGGTGAATACCTGGGCGTATATACTCTGGGCGAACATCTGGAAGAGGGGGAGGGCAGAGTCGAAGTAGAATATGATATGTCCCAAAGAGACTGCGGCTATTTTATGGAAGCAGGCGGCGTTGTCAGCGGGGTGGATGTAAAGGGAATGAATTATTTCCACGCTGGTCTTGTGAAATTTGTTCTGGTCAAAGGTCCGGAATATAATTCCCTCACTTCCGAGCAATTTGCCTACATTAAGGATTATCTTACGGCAGCAAATGCTGCTGTTATAGCCGGAGAAGGCTATGAAGAATACCTTGATATGGAAACGCTGGTTGACTGGCTTATTATGACTGAGCTTTCAAACAATACCGATTGCTCTTGGCGAAGAAGCACTTACCTTGTGAAAAATCCCGGTGAGAAGATAAAATTCGGTCCCGTTTGGGACTTTGATCTCGCCTTTGGCAACTTCTCCAAAGATGATAAGACCTACGAAAGCTGGGCAAGCACCACGGAAGACGATTATGTGGGAGAAACCTGGTCCACCCATCTGTTGAAGGATCCGGAATTTCAAAAGCTTTTCAAAGCGCGGTGGCTTGAGGTGAAGGATCTGCTTCTGGAAACGGCATTGGATGAGATCAATGCTTCTTATGAACTTTTGTATCCTTCGGCAATGGAAAATTTCAAACGCTGGGATATTCTCGGCAAAAAGGTGGCTTTTGAGCCTCATAGCACCTCCCGTTATCCGACTTTTGAATCTCAAATGGACTATTTGAGAGATTTCCTGGAGGCGAGAGTTGCTTGGATCACGGATCAAGTAGAAAACTGGTAAAAGACAAAAGCAGTTCGTTCGTGAACTGCTTTTTTGTTGAAGACTTGGTTGACAAAGAAGAAAAAATGTGATAAAATCCAGCTTGTTGAAATTTCAACAAGCTGGATTTTTTTCTGTATCACATAAGTTCTTTTCGAAGAGGGCATTCTTCGCAGCGAGGGGACTGAGCGCGACAAAATTCTCTTCCGAGGGTGATCAGCCGATGGCAAAAATCGGCTTGCTCTTTTTTGGGAATGATCCTTTCCAAATCTTTTGTCACTCTGGACGGATTTTCCGAATCGGAAAGAGCGAATCTTCCCGCAAGCCTGATGCAGTGGGTATCAGCAACGATGTGAGGGTCACCAAAGGCATCTCCCAGCATAAGATTTGCTATTTTTTCTCCCACCCCGGGAAGCGCCATTAGGCTCTCTTTGTCTTTGGGAATGGTGCCGTCATATTGTTCAACCAATATTTTTGACATTTTCAGAATCTGATCAGCCTTGGAGCGAAACAATCCGCAGGGGCGAATGATTTGCTCCAATTCCTCGCGGTCTGCATTGGCCATAGCGGAAACATCAGGGTATTTTTCAAACAGCGGCCGTGACACTTCGTTGACACGCTTGTCTGTGCACTGTGCGGAAAGTCTTGCCATCACGATCAGGCGAAAGGGATCGTTTTCAAATTCCAACGCGCATACAGCGTTAGGGTAGAATTCTTCCAAAAAGCTACACAAAACATTTGCCCGTTCTTTTTTTGATTTAGGAAATTTTTGAAGGGCGGGACAACGACTTTTTTTCACGTTTTTTCTCCTTTTTTCTCATTAAAAATATTATATCTTTGAGGAAATTAAAAGTCAAGAAAAGCACGCCAATGGTCTTTTTTTCATATAATACTTGTTTTTTCATTGAATATGGAGTAAAATATAAAAGTAGGACCGATGAAAGGAGGAGCGTTATGAATCAAGTCATCGCTCTGGTTGGAATGTGTGGCAGCGGAAAAAGTGTCTGCTGTGAAGTATTTCGCGAATGTGGTTGGGACTATGTTTATTTCGGCGGCGTTACCATGCGCGAGCTGGAAAAGCGAGGATTGGAAAGAAACGAAAAAAATGAGAGAAGCGTTCGTGAGGAATTGAGAAGAACCTATGGCCCTGCGGCGTTTGCCATTTTATTGAAAGATGAAATCAAAGAAAAATTGAAAGAAGGCCATGTTTGTTTGGATGGCCTTTATTCTTGGTCGGAACTTAAGGTTCTCAGAGAAGCTTTGGGAGAGAGCCTTACGGTCGTTGCCATTATTACCGAGCGCAAAAAGCGCTATTCCCGCATCGGCAAGAGAGTTGTTCGTCCCTTAACTCCCGCGGAAGCGGAAAGCCGAGATATTGCGGAAATTGAAAATATGGAAAAGGGAGGCCCTATTGCCATGGCCGATCTCTTCCTTTTCAATGATGGCGATCTGGACAGTTTCCGTCGTGGTACCAGAGAAATTATTGACCGCGCCGAGAAGGGCCACCTTTGAGCCCTTCGGTTGACAAAAAAACAAAAAATTGATATACTTTCATATATTTTGAAACGGAGATTTCTATGGGAACATCTATGAAACCGAAAACACGGCAAGCGTTTGATTTTAGAATGATGATTGCCGACTCGGCTTCCCGTTATTTTGATAAAGAGTACCTTGTATATAAGTGCGGCGGCGGATTGGAATCCGTCACCTTTGGCGGATTTGAGGAAAGAGTGCGCGCGTTCAGCGAAGCTCTTTTTGAATTGGGTCTTGCCGGGAAAACCATTGCCGTAGTAGGTGAAACGGCTCCCGAATGGATCATCACCTATCTTGCTACCATTATCAGCGGCGGTGTGATCGTACCTCTGGATAAAGAGCTTTCCAGAGAGGCGATTTGCGGCTTTACTAACAAAACAGATTGCCGTGCCGTTGTCTTTTCTCATAAGTGCCGTCATTTTTTTGAAGAAGGTCGGGAAGATTATAAGACCGTTGACTATTTTGTGGAATTTACTCGCGCAACGGAATATGAAGTCCACGAGGATGAACCTCAAAAAGGCTTTTGTGATTTTATCGATTTTCTGAATTTCGGACGTCGTCTCGTCAGAGAGGGAAGTGACAGATACGAAAGTGCACCGGTAGATCTGGAGAAGGTTTGTGCCGTTCTCTTCACTTCGGGCACTACAGGCTCTTCCAAGGGCGTTATGCTTTCCCAGAAAAATATCATTCACGCCATCAATGGATCTTATCGTAGGACAGGCTTTGATGAAACGGATACCGTTGTTTCCGTTTTGCCTATTCACCATACCTATGAAATGACCTGCGGTATTTTGACACCCCTCTTCATAGGTGCAACCGTTTGTATCAATGATTCACTGAAGTATATTGTTCGTAATTTTCAGCTTTTCCGTCCCACGGGTCTTGTTCTGGTTCCTCTTTTTGTATCCACTGTATATAAGAAGATTTGGGAAACTGCCCGCAAAGGTGGCAAAGAAAAGCTTCTTCGCGGCAGTATGTCCGTGTCCAATGTCCTTCGCAAGGTGAAAATTGATCCTCGCAGTATTCTCTTTAAAAGTGTGCAGAATGTATTTGGCGGAAGACTGAAGCGCATCATTTGCGGCGGCGCTCCCATGCCCCCCGATCTGGTTGCGGATTTTGAGGCGTTTGGTATTAAGCTTTGTCAGGGCTACGGTATCACCGAGTGCGCGCCCCTCATCAGCGTTTGCACCGAGGATGATAACCGCGCAGGGTCCGTCGGTCAGCCCATTCCCGGTGTTGTTGCCAAAATTGATGTGGAAGAGGAAGAAGACGGAAAGCTCATCGGAGAAATTATGGTAAAAGGTCCCAACGTAATGAAGGGCTATTTCAAAGATGAAGCTGCAACTGCTGAAGTTGTGCACGGCGCATGGTTCCGCACCGGTGACTACGGTTATATTGACGAAGACGGATTTATCTATATCACAGGACGCAAGAAAAACGTAATCGTTCTTAATAATGGAAAAAATGTATTCCCCGAGGAGATTGAGGAGTACCTTTACAAGATTGATCTTGTTCGTGAGTGCGTTGTTATCGGCAGAGAAGATGAAGAAAAGAATGTGGTAGTTACCGCTCTTATTTATCCCGATTTTGACCGTGCCGATGAAATGGGCGTGGGCCGTGATTTGAATGATATTGCCTCTGCAATCAAAGAAAAAATTGCAGATTTGAACCGTTCTCTTCCGTCGTTCAAACAAATTCGCGGTGTTGAAATGCGTCGCACCGAATTTGAGAAGAATACTTCCAAAAAAATTATTCGATACACCATTAAATGAGGAGAAAAGACTATGTTTGAAGAAGTAAAGAAGATTTTGACCGAAGAGCTTGAGGTAGAAGCATCCCTTGTTGTTCCCGAAGCGGAATTTATCAACGATCTGAAGCTCAACTCCCTTGAAATCGCAGATTTTATCGTGCTTTGCGAAGAAAAATTCGGCGCTGAGATTGACGAGGAGGATATTCATACCATTCTCACCGTTCAGGATCTTTGCGATTACATGGCAAGTCATGCCTGAGAAGAATCAACTTCACATCGTACTGGTAGAACCTGAGATCCCCCAAAATACAGGAAATATTGCAAGAACCTGCGCCGCTATCGGCGCAGTTTTGCACCTTGTAGAGCCTCTCGGCTTTGAAATCAGCGATCGCTATCTGAAGCGTGCGGGGCTTGATTATTGGCAGTATTTGGATCTTTGTATCTATCCCGATCTGGAACATTTTTTTGAGAGTAATAAAGGCGCTTTCTATTATTTCACTACCAAGGGGAAGAATCGCTACTGTGATGTTTCCTTTGAGGGCGAAACCTACCTTGTTTTCGGAAAAGAAACAAAGGGGCTTCCCGAGGATCTGATCCGTAAAAATCGGGATCACGCTCTCCGTCTTCCTATGCTTGAAAAGATCCGTAGCTTAAATCTTTCCAATTCTGTGGCAATTGCGGCTTTTGAGGTGCTTCGCCAATGGGATTTTGACGGCTTTTGCACCCAAGGTCACTTGACGGGGGAAGAATGAAATGAAACGTTTTTTAAAGTTTTTGTGGCCATTTCTCACGTTTCTGTCTATGCTGTTTATTCTTGTTAACGGAACATCTACGAGTGGAAAAGCTATTGTTTCTTCTTCCGATATCGCAGGTGTGATTGAGGATCAGGTTAGTAGTATTACCCATCAGGATGTGTCTTTTTCCAGTAAGGATAGAGTTAAGATATCAAAAATCGGTCATTTTTTGGAGTATGGAGCGTTTGCTTTGTTTCTTTCTCTTTCTGCTTTTTCCTGGGGAGGAAAACCGGAAGCTTTGGTTTTTCACATACTTTTTTGCACGGTTTTTTTAGCATTGACCGATGAACAGATACAGTTTCTGATCCTTGACAGGGGGAGCCGTGTCAGCGACGTGATCATTGATCTGGCAGGGGGCTTTGCCGGCTATGGAACGGCGTATCTATCGTGCATGCTTTGGGAAAGGAGAAAAAGAAAATGAAAGAGCTTCTCTTTGCAATCACTTTTCTGTGCCCCACGCTTTTCTTTTTTCTCGGCAGAGCGTTAGGGAAAAAAGAAGGGAGAAAACTGATGAAAGATAGCCTTTTGGTTTTTCTTTCCTCGCTTATGTTTTCTCCTATTGTTTATAGGTTTTGTTCCATTGCGGTGCTTGGAGCGTATACGGCTCTAATCGCTTTTTTGCAATTCACATTGATCGCCGTTCGGCTTTATAAAGAAAAGATCCTTCTGTAAAGCGGGATGTCCTTAACGGAGAAAACGAAAACCGAATAGGATAACAGAGAAAGGCAGCATAGTCTATGATGGCTATGCTGTCTTTTGCATTGTTTGATTATAGAAAAGTGAACTCGATTGAAAGCGTCGCAGAAATGCGGTGTTTTTTTGAATTTTATATCGAAAAT
>JAZSDQ010000023.1:0-14369 GCA_045531235.1 Eubacteriales bacterium | reverse complement strand
AAAGACGGCGACTATATTATGAGTATGAATTTGAAGAAGAAGGGGGCGTGATTATGGAGTTTTCATTAAAATATGTAAGCTATGATAAAGAATACCTTGTTAACGCCTTGGAAGCAGTTCTTTTTGCAGGTGGGGATCCTGTTCCTTTGGAAAAGATAGCCGCGCTTTTTGATATTACTAAAGTTGAAGTTGATATTGTTGCGGGCGTTTTGGAAGCGCGCCTATTGAAGAAGGATTCGTCGTTTGAGCTTTGCCGTCTTGGTGATATGTTGCAGTTATGCACAAAAAAAGACTATGCTGATCCTGTCCAAAGATATCTTGAAATTAAACGAACATCGCCGATTTCCAAGGCAGCACTCGAGGCACTTTCCATTGTTGCTTATAAACAGCCCGTAACAAAAACATATATCGAGCAAGTTCGTGGTGTTGACTGTTCCGGTATCGTATCTACTTTGCTTCAGCGTGATTTGATTGAAGAATGCGGTCGTTTGGATGCACCGGGTAGACCGATTCTTTATCAAACAACGCCGGCTTTTCTTCGTTGCTTTGGCTTAAGCAGTTTAGATGAATTGCCCGGTGAAAACTCTGTTCAGTTAAAGCTTAGTGACGATGAATCCGGCGGCGAAAGTGACGAAAACGAATGATTTTTCTATATATTTTTTTGGCACTTGTTGCTTTTATCTTAGTGATCCTCTTTGTCAATGTGCATCTCATTTTTATTTATCGTGAGAAGGAGAAGGTCAGAATTCGAATTCTGTTTTTATCTTTTGATGCAATAAAGCTATATAACCGCTACGTTGAAAAGAAAAAAGAGAACAAACCAAAGAGCGTATCTCAAGATAAAATTCAAGTGAAAGATACAAGAGGATTTGATCCTTTGGGTTTTGCTGAGTTTTTAGCACATGTCACACGCGTAATTTCTCTTGCCGTAAAAGAGAGCTTAGAGAGTATGAAGATCAATTTGAAGGAACTTATTGTTTCCATTGGAACAGATGATGCTGCAAAAACTGCACTGACTGCCGGGGTCGCCATCCAAGCAGCCAATGGGCTCTGTGCGGTACTACAACGTTTTTCTGATTTTCGTTGTGACAATAGATATCTTTCTATTTCACCTGATTTTACTTCAGAAAAAAGTCAGCTTTCCATACATCTTGATCTATGTGTCAAACCAATTCATCTTCTCGGAGTGCTTCTTCGAACATATATTAGATTTTTTGAAAGAAAGGAATCGATAAAATGAGTGAAATCCCATTGAAACAGGTCATTGATGCTTCCCTTGAAAATATTAAAAAGGTATTGGATGCTGATGCTGTTGTTGGTACGCCTATCTCCTTACCTGACGGTGTTACGATTATTCCTATCTCTAAGGTTAGCTGCGGCTTTACGTCAGGCGGCGTTGATTTTGACAGCAAGGTCAATCCTCGCCGTGAGACACCTCATTTTGGGGGAGGTAATGGCGCAGGTATGTCTGTTACCCCTTTAACCTTCATTGTTATTTCTAACGGAGATGTGCGTTTGATGAATGTTAATGGTACAAATGTATCGTCAGACAGCGCAATTATCAATACAATTTCTGATATTGTTGATAAATCTCCGGCAATTTTTGAAAAGATTAAATCTTATTTCAAAAAAGAGAAGGCCGTGGAGTCTACTAAAGATTTATCCGTAGCTACTGATGGTGAAACTGTAGGCGAATAGTCGGTTATCTTTTTCTGCATTTTTTCATATATTTTGGTATCAAGATATTGGAGAGATGCAATGATATCATCTTTATTTAAAAGAATAATTTGTGCATTATTTGTTTTTTATTTTTTTGTTTCACCAGTTTTTGCGTCAAGACCGGATGCTGTAGAAACCTTAGCAGGCCTTTCCGCACAAAGCCATTGTCTTTTAGACGCTGACACCGGAAAAATATTAACATCATCAAATGCAGAACTGACGCTCCCTATGGCAAGTACTACAAAAATTATGACTTGCATTCTTGCATTAGAGACAATGGTACCTTCCACTGAGGTTTTAATTCCACAAGAAGCCGTAGGCATTGAGGGCTCATCTGTATATTTAGTAAAAGGTGAAAAGTTAACATTAGAAGAGCTTCTCTATGCTTTAATGTTGGAAAGCGCCAATGATGCAGCTGTTGCTATCGCGATTGCCGTTGATGGTTCTACAGAAATCTTTGTAGAACGTATGAATAAGAGGGCACGTGAGATTGGAATGACATCCACTTCTTTCCGAAATCCACACGGATTGCCTTGCGACGGTCATTACTCTACTGCGCACGATTTGTGCCAGTTGCTGGCGTATTGTATGAAGAATACCGTGTTTGCTGAGATTACTTCTACAAAGACAAAAACAATTTCAGCTCCCGGTGGAAAATTACGTTATCTTTCTAACCATAATCGCCTTCTTCGTAATTTTGAAAGTTGCATTGGCGGCAAAACTGGATATACAAAAAGCGCCGGTCGCTGCCTTGTGACCGCTGCCGAAAAGGATGGGAAGACACTTGTTTGTGCTACCTTGGGTGATCCCAATGACTGGAAGGATCACACAGCACTTTTCAACTATGGATTTTCCTTGTATGAAGAAAAATGCCTCGCAGAGATTGGTGCTCTGTGTGTTGAAATACCGGTTATAGGTGGAAATGAAAAATTTATTCGCTGTGTGAATACCTATGCACTTTCGTTACCGCTGCTTGCCAATGAAATGCCGAGTGTTTATTATGAACTTCCGCATTTTGTTTATGCGCCGATAACAGCCGGAGACGTTCTAGGTGAAGCAGTATTTATGTTGGGTGATAAAGAATTGGGAAGAACAACTATGGTTGCAGAAAATTTCGCCCTTAAGGAGCAAATTGAACCGACTTTTTTTCAAAAAATTTGGAATATTATCAAAGCATGGTGGCTAAAATTATGGAACTAGTTAGAATTCAAAAATATCTCGCCGATTGTGGCGTTATGAGTAGAAGAAAAGCAGAGGAAGAAATTCTCAACGGCAAAGTGACTGTAAACGGGCACCCTGCTCAGATTGGTCAAAAGGTAATTTCTGGAAAAGATCACGTTACGTATCTTGGGAAGACAATATCTACCAGTGGTAAGAAATTTTACATTAAGCTGAATAAGCCTCGGGGCTACGTTTCGACGATGTCAGATGAAAAAGGTCGAAAGTGCATTGCTGACCTTGTAAAAAATGTACCTGAGCGTGTATATCCTGTTGGCAGACTTGATCTTGATTCAGAAGGTCTCCTCTTAATGACCAATGATGGTGAGCTTGCAAATGCATTAATGCACCCATCTTCTGAAATAGAAAAGGTATATGTTGTTAAGGTGAAATCTGTTCCTGATGAGAATCAGATGCGTCTATTGAATCAAAGTATGGTGCTTGACGATTATACCATTAGACCGTGTAGAGTATCCATTCCTGATTCCTCAGTGCCGACAAAATTACGATTCGTTCTCAAAGAGGGAAGAAACCGCCAGATTCGAAAAATGTGCGAAAAGGTTGGTCTCGAGGTAGCAAGACTAAAGAGAATTGCTGAAGGCGAGGTAAGGCTTGGTGCATTGCGTTCCGGATCTTGGGAAGAACTGGAAGGAAAGGAATTGAACGCCGTCTTGGCGTATCGAAAAAAATGATTCATATATCACCGTTTGCAGATGTTATGGAACATCTGGAATATTGCAAACTCCTTTGCGTCGAGCGTGAAGAAGGATCGTTTGGCTTTAAAATCTTTTCTGACGATGAAAAACTCGGCCTTTGCCAAATTAAATTCGTGGGTGAAGCGGCTTACATTCTTGCTTTAAAAGGAATTAAGGATAAGATTTCTGTTGAAATGCTTGCAAATGTATTTACAAGCGTGATAGAATTTTTAAACCGAATTGGTGTTGCATCTCTAGTTTATCCTATTCAAAGTAATGACGATATTATTATTTGCGAAGCGACCGGTTTTGATCGTATCAGCGAAACGTTGTATGTATTTGATTTTGCTGCAGAGGAAACTGACAATAGGTAATTTTCAATATGGGGCCGTAATGGTTTCGACGGGGTTTCTGAAGCAGAATAAGCGGGTAGAGTCGCAGACACTCTTCAAAACTGCAAATTTAAAATTAAACGCTAACAATAGAGTAGCTCTCGCTGCCTAATAAGGCGGCCATCTGTTCGGGGAGGACCGCGAACCCGAAACAGGTGTCACACAGCGGTGAACGTGTATCGGACAAAGCTTTGCGTCCGGTCACGCATTTTATGAAGCTACCACTCAGCAGCCTGTCGGTGGGCGTCTGATTACGGGAATTTAACCATCGACTGCACCCGGAGAAATTTCTGTGAATCAAATTTCGGACAGGGGTTCGATTCCCCTCGGCTCCACCAAAAAACGACCTGAATTCCTAGGTCGTTTTCTATTTTTGGTTTCTAGTTCTTCTTTTAAAGATAGACACTGATATTTTAACCTTTTTGATTTAGCATCTTATAAATTAAAACCGAAATAAAAAGAAGAGCCGTTAGGCTCTTCTTTTTAGATATTGTCCTCTTCCATTGCTTTGCGTATGGAAGATACAACTTTTTTTGCAAGTGTAGGAAGTGTTTTTGGTGTATTATAAAGATCGGTAATTTCTTCGTCGCTGAGAGTGGGATTCTTCTCGATCAGTTCACGGATCATCATCAAAGGCTCGATGCAGGCTTCCACGTATTTCTGAATATTTTCTTTTCCTTTTACCGTCCAACCATAGGGGTGGTAATCGTGTGCGGTATAAAGAACTTCTATTTCGTCAAGAGGAAGATTCTTCAGTGCTTCGAAATGTTTTGCGGGAAGGGTGATGTTGCATGCCCATGTTCCTGAACCGTAAATGCCAAAGCATTGAAGACAGTCTCCGGTAATAAACGTTCCGTCTCTGATATCCAGAATACCTGCGCTGTCTGAGGTATGGCCGGGAATAGCAATAACCTTAAATACATCGTCGATAATGTCATCGTTTTCAGGCATAAGTACGGAGTATTCTGCTACTCTTTCGCGAAGAGCGTCGCTTCTTGTTATAACCGTTGCCTTCGGAAACTTTTCAAGCACGGGCATTAGACAACCGGCATGGTCACGGTGTGGATGAGAAATGAAGATGTATTTCAGATTATCTTCAGTAATGCCGAGCTCGCGGGTTGCGGGAAGAATATGTTCTTCAAGATCCTCAGGAAAACTTGCTGCATCAAACATAACAAATCCTTTTGGACCGCGAAGAAAATATATCGTCGTGAATATATCCTTGTAGGGGAGGGTCAAACGGTGAAGTGTTTCGCTGATTTTTTCAAGATTGCTCATACTTTTGTCTCCTTATTTTTATCAATTTCATCTTATCATTTTATTACTTTATTATCAAGTACTATTTTATATTTTCACAATAAATTCACATCATTTTTCAAAATCTACATGAGAATTTGCGGTCTTTTTCTATTTGTTGGCAGCTTGTCTAACTGCAATTGCAAGTTGGTCTGCGCAGGAGGTTTTTTTGAATCCACAGGTATTGCCCTTCAGTTTCTTTTCAACTTCGTCAACCGTCATTCCATCAACCAGCTTTGCAATGGCTTTTAAATTGCCATTACATCCGCCAAAGAAACTAACGTTTTTAACTATATTATCTTCGATTTCAAAGGTGATCGCCTGAGAGCAGGTGCCTTTCGTTTTGTATTCGTATTTCATAAAAACCTCCTTATATCATTTACATCATTCTAACATAAATAATTTTATGAAGCAAGTAAATTTCAATTTTGACATTTGTTATATGTTGTGGTAAGATATTTCATATAAAAAATATATGAGGTTGCTGTGAAATTTTTTAAGAATCAGATTTTGGAAGCTGAAATTTGCGATATTAATATACTTGGTTTCGGCGTTGCTAAGTTAGATGGCGCAGTGTTTTTCGTTCAAAACGGTGTTCCTGGTGATCTGGCAAAATTAAAGATAATCAAATGTGCTAAGAATTATTATGTTTGCAGAATTGAAGAGTTAATTAGACCGTCAATGGATCGAATTGTTCCTGAATGCCCGCATTTTAAAAGCTGCGGCGGCTGTTCTTTTTGGCATATACGCTACGATACGGAAAAAGTAATAAAGAGAAATTTTGTTGAAGCCTGTATTCGAAAGGTTGGGCTGTCCGGGATTAATGTTTTGCCGGTGCTTTCAACAGATATACAAAAAGCATACCGTAATAAGGCGCAGTATCCCGTGCGGGCTGATGAGAACGGAAAAGTGGTCAGCGGTTTTTATTCGCCTCGATCTCACAAGCTTTGTAAGGTAGAGAATTGCTTAATTCAAGATAAGCGTTTTTCAAAAATTACAGAATTTTTATGTAGTTTTTTTTATGAAAACCAAATATTACCGTATGACGAGGTATCCGACTGTGGGCTTGTTCGTCATATTTATCTGCGATGTGGAAAAGCAACGGGCGAATTAGCACTCTGCTTGGTTTTGCGATCAAATTCATTTCCAAAAACAAAAGAGTTGGTCAAGTCAATAAATGGAAGATTTCCGGAAGTTGTTTCTCTTTCTTTTAACATTCAGCCAAAAAGAACAAATGTAATTCTCGGTAACGAAACCATTACTGTGTTTGGCAAAGATAAAATTGAAGATATCCTTTGTGAAAAACGTCTTGTCATCTCGCCACAATCATTTTATCAAGTAAATCATGACGGCGCTGAATTGCTTTACAATATGGCGTTTCAAATGGCAGATCTTTCAAAGTACGATCTAATTGTTGACTTATTCTGTGGAATCGGATCCATCTCTCTTGCTTCAAGTACATCCAGCCCTATTGTAGGTGTAGAGATAGTTGCTGAAGCTGTAAATGACGCTGCATTGAACGCAAAAATTAATAACGTCTCAAACGCAAGATTTTATTGTGGAGATGCTTCTGATGCTTTTCAACTTGTGAAAACAAGTGGTGCTGAAAATCCTCTTGTTATAGTTGATCCACCTCGCAAGGGAATTGGAGAAAAGCTTGTCTTAGATATTGCTGAACATAAAATTAAAAATTTGCTGTATATTTCCTGCAATCCGGAAACCATGGCAAGAGATATTAAAATGCTATATGATCTTGGTTATACTACGGATTCGGTACAGCCGGTTGATATGTTTCCAAGGACATCGCACGTTGAAACGGTAGCGTTGTTACGAAAAATGTTTTCATAAAAAAGTGCTGAGCAATGCTCAGCACTTTGCTTTTTTTATCAAAGAGCGTTTACGGTGCGGTCATCAATGTATAGCTCTTTTACTGCATTTTCAACGGGTTCTTCATCCTTTTTTCCACCGTTGTTTCTTTCTTCTAAGAAGGAAGATGCAACCTGTGGGAAGAGGGCATAGGAGAGCACATCTTCTTCACACTTTGCAAGATCGCCTGCTTCTTTTGTGTACTTTTCAAGTTCAGGAGAAAGAAGATCTGCGGGGCGGCAAGTGATAACTTCGTCGTTACCGATGGCTTTTTTTCTTACTTCCTCATTTACAGGAGCGGGCAGCTGACCGTATTCACCGCGAAGCACACCTTTTGTTTCTTTGGTGATCATCTTATAGCGTTCGCCGCAAAGAACATTAAGAACTGCCTGTGTGCCGACAATCTGGCTGGTAGGAGTTACCAGAGGAGGATAGCCGCAGTCTTTACGTACGCGGGGAATCTCAGCGAGAACTTCATAATATTTGTCTTCAGCGTTTTGTTGTTTCAGCTGAGAAAGAAGGTTGGAAAGCATTCCACCGGGCACTTGGTAGAGAAGTGTTTTTGTATCAACATTCAAAACCTTGGGGTCAAGAATTTTTTCTGACTTCAGTTTGTCTGCAACGCTACGGAAGTGAGCTGCAGCCTGAGCTAATAGTTCGAGATCAAGGCCGGTGTCACGTTCAGTACCCTTTAGTGTTGCTACCAGGGCTTCTGTTGCGGGCTGAGAAGTACCATTAGCCAGGGGGGAAAGTGCACAGTCAACAATATCAACACCTGCTTGGGCTGCCATGAGGTTGGTCATATCGCCGGTACCGGTGGTGTTGTGTGTGTGAAGATGAATGGGACAAGCGACGGCTTCCTTCAGTGCTTTTACGAGATCATAGGCCTCGTAAGGAAGCAAAAGGTTTGCCATGTCTTTGATACAGATAACATCTGCACCCATTTCCTCAATTCTCTTGGAAAGGTCAATAAAGTATTCTTTGTTATGGACAGGGCTGGTTGTATAGCTTATGGCAACTTCACAGATACCGCCGTAATTTTTAACGGAGTCAACAGCCTGCTTCAGGTTTCTAGTGTCGTTGAGGGCATCAAAAACACGAACTACATCAATACCGTTTTCAATGGATTTACGAACGAATGCATCAACAACATCATCGGCGTAGTGTTTGTATCCCAGAATGTTCTGGCCGCGGAACAGCATCTGTAGCTTTGTGTTTGGAAGAGCCTTCTTCAATGTGCGCAGACGTTCCCAAGGATCTTCGCGAAGAAAGCGCATACATGCATCAAAGGTAGCACCGCCCCAGCATTCGAGGGACCAATAACCGACCTTATCAAGAATCTCGCACGCAGGCAACATATCTTCCAGTTTCATTCTTGTTGCTGCTTGGGACTGATGCGCATCGCGTAGGATGGTATCAGTTATAAATAATTTCTTTTCAGACATAATATATCTCCTTAGTTAAATGAAGAGGAAAAACAGTACAAGCAGAGATTGTATAGCAATGACAGCTTCATTTTATGGAAAGATCTCTTTACTGAATCACTTTTATGCGAGAGTGCAGAGAGATGCTCCGGATTCTACGGTAGCGCCCTTAGTGACGTTAACAGCACCTACGGTACCGTCTACAGGTGCCATAATCTCATTTTCCATTTTCATTGCTTCAAGGACAAAAAGCACATCGCCTTTTTTGACAGCCTGACCTGCGGTGATATTCACGGCAAGAATGGTGCCGGGCATGGGAGCATTTACGCTTTCACCGCCGGCAGGTGTTGCGGCAGGGGCAGGTGTCGCGGCAGGGGCAGGTGTTGCGGTGGCTGCGGGAGCGGGGGCAGGTGCCGCTGCAGGTGCTTCTGCTGCGGCAGAATCCATCAGCTCAATTTCAACTTCATAAGTGGTTCCGTTTACATTTACACGATACTTTTTCATTATAGTTCTCCTTGAAAATTAAATTTTTTTGATGGAAGTAATGCGAATTGCACTTGCAGGGGCGCCGATTTCTTCAGCAATTGCTACGCCGATCGCTACGATAACTTCCTGACGATTAACGGATGATTGCACAGGTGCCGATACTGGTACCGGAACCGATGCGACAGCGGGAGCCGCTACCTGCGGTTGGGAACTTTTTGCGTCAGCGATTGTACAGACAGCTCCTAACATCTTACATAGGATAAGACAAATCAAACCAATGAAGGCTGTACTGAGTCCAATCAAAATGACAAACCAAGTGGAAATAGCCATAATGCTTCCTCCTTAATTATTAACATCAATGTTAATAATACACAAAGTTAACTTATTTTGCAATAATATTTCTACATTTAACATTTTTTTAATATTTTTTCGAAAATGCTTTCTTTATATATTTTTATTAGGGAAATAACTAAAATTATATTGTCTTTTATAGACTTGTGTGCTATAATGTTTAAATCAAAAATAAGAAGGTAATTTATGGTAAAGATCCAACTGAATCTGGCAGAAAGGGAAGAACTGAGTGAGCTTCTTTTTCCTGGTGTTACGAAAACTTGTGAACAGATTGAGGAAGCTTTTCCGCCTCGCGATCTTAAGGAGGGTGCTGTCGTTTCTCGGATGGCACCTAGCCCTACAGGATTTGTTCATTTAGGAAATCTTGTCCAAGGTCTTACATCCGAAAGAATGTGTCATCAGTCAGATGGCTGCCTTTTTTTAAGAGTTGAGGATACAGATGCAAAGAGAGAAGTTCCCGGTGCAATTGAAACACTGATCGATACGCTTTCTCATTATGGTATAGTTTTTGATGAAGGTGCAACTCTTGACGGCGACAACGGTTTATATGGTCCATATCGTCAGCGTCAACGCAAAGAAATATACCATGTTTTTGCGAAAAAGCTTCTTTTGGATGGTTTGGCTTATCCTTGTTTTTGTACAGAAGAAGAATTGACTCAAATTCATGAGCAACAAGAAAAGGAAAAAGCGAATTTTGGCTATTTTGGAAAATGGGCATTGTGGCGTGATGCCACCCTTTCCGATATTAAAGATGCTTTAATGAAGAATATGCCTTGGGTACTTCGTTTTCGCTCTGTCGGTTCCATTGAGAATAAAATTCATTTTACCGATTTAATCAAGGGTAATATGGAGCTTACCGAAAATGACATTGACCATGTTCTTTTAAAGTCTGACGGAATTCCTACCTATCATTTTGCTCATGCTGTTGATGATCATTTGATGCATACAACGCACGTTGTACGTGGTGATGAATGGCTTTCTACTTTGCCTTTTCATATTCAACTATTCCGTGCTTTAGGCTTTCGATTGCCAAAGTACCTCCATATCGGACCATTGATGAAAATGGACGGTACGTCTAAGCGTAAACTTTCCAAACGTAAAGATCCGGAACTTGCTCTGTCCTATTACAAGTCGGAAGGGTTTCCGATTCGCTCTGTATATGAGTATATTTTGACAATTCTCAACTCTAATTTTGAGGACTGGAGAAGAGCAAATCCGAATGCTCCAACTGACGACTTTAAATTCTCCTATAAGAAAATGAATCCTGCCGGTTCTCTTTTTGATCAAATGAAACTTCTTGACGTTTCTAAAAATGTCATCAGCAGAATGTCTGCTGATGATGTTTATGATGAAATTCTTGGTTGGACTGCTGAATTTGATACTGAACTTAATAGTCTTTTGGGAGCAGATAGAGAGAAAGCAATTGCGATTTTATCTATCGGCAGGGGCGGATCTAAACCGCGCAAAGATCTTGCAACTTGGAGTGAAATACGTAATTATCTTGGATTTTTCTATGATGATCTCTTTTCAGTTCAAGATGCATTTCCAGAAAATATTTCTTCTGAGGATATCACCGAGGTTTTGCATCGTTATGTTGAAATTTTTGATGTTTCAGACGATTCAAATCTGTGGTTTGAGAGAATTACTAATTTAGCTGTTTCTCTCGGTTTTGCAGCAAAGCCGAAGGAATTCAAGGCTAACCCTGAAGCTTATAAAGGGCATGTTGGTGATATCAGTATGATTCTTAGAATTGCAGTTACCGGAAAAACCGCTTCTCCGGATTTGTATTCGGTTATGCAGATTCTTGGTAAAGAGAAAGTATTGGAACGCCTTGAGAAAGCAACTTTGCTTGTCAAATAAGGAGGATATAACATGGAAGAGACAACAAGCAATTTTCTTCAGGAAATTATTGAGAAGGACCTGAATGAAGGTAAGATTGATAAGCTTCATACTCGTTTTCCGCCCGAACCGAATGGCTATCTTCATATTGGAAGCGCTAAAGCGATTTACATCAATGCAATGTTCGCTAAAAAGTACGGTGGTTTATTTAACCTCCGTTATGATGATACAAACCCTGCCAAGGAAGATGACGAATATGTACAAAGTATCTATGAGGATCTGAAGTGGCTGGGGGCCGAACCCAGCGGCGGTGTTTTTTACGGTTCTGACTATTTTGAGAAGTGCTATGAATTCGCCATTCAGCTGATCAAGCAAGGGGATGCATACGTTTGTGATCTTGATGCAGAGCAGATGAGAGAGTATCGCGGAACGTTAACTGAACCGGGGAAAAACAGTCCCTATCGCGATCGTTCTGTGGAGGAAAATCTCGAACTGTTTGAGAAAATGAAAAATGGTGAATTTGAAGACGGTTCTTGCACCTTGCGCGCCAAGATCGATATGTCGTCTCCAAATATGAATATGCGTGACCCTGCAATCTATCGAATTGCACATCTTTCTCATCATAGACAGGGCGATAAGTGGTGTATCTATCCTCTTTATGATTTTGCTCACCCCATTCAGGATGCTTTGGAAGGTATTACTCATTCTATGTGCTCCATTGAATTTGAAAATCATAGACCTCTCTATGATTGGGTAGTGGATCATATTGGATTTGAAAAAAAACCTCACCAGTATGAATTTGCTAGGTTGAATGTTACTCATACCGTGATGAGCAAGCGCTACCTTAGACAGCTTGTAGAAACCGGTACGGTAGATGGATGGGATGATCCTCGTATGCCCACTCTTTGCGGCCTTCGAAGAAGAGGATATACTCCTTCTGCAATTTTTGAATTTGTTCGCCGTGCAGGAATTTCTAAGGCGTATAGTATTGTTGACATAGGACTTTTGGAACATTGCATCCGTGATGAACTGAATTTCAACGCTGTACGCCGCATTGCAGTTCTAGATCCTGTAAAGGTTGTAATTGAAAACTATCCCGAGGATAAGGTAGAGGAATTTCCTCAGAATAACAATCCCAACGATGAAAACGCAGGTACAAGGATGGTTCCGTTTACACGTGAGATTTATATCGAGCGTGGAGATTTCCGCACTGAAAAAGTCCCGAAATTCCATAGGCTTTATCCCGAAAACGAAGTGCGTTTGATGGGGGCTTATGTTATTAAGTGTATCGGATATGAAACAGATAATGAGGGGAATATCACTTTAATTCGCGCTACTGCCGATCTTGAAACCGGTGGTAAGAATCCTGCGGACGGAAGAAAGATCAAGGGAACTATCCATTGGCTTTCTGCTGCTCATTGCTTTGAGGCAGATGTTTATAAATTCGGCAGACTGTTTGCAGAGGAAAACCTTGTAGCACTTCCCGAAGGAAAGAGCTACGGCGATTACCTTAATCCTGATTCAAAGGAACTTCTAAAAGGCTGTAAGCTTGAGATGTCCTTAAAGGATGCTAAAGCGGGGGACCGCTTCCAGTTTGTAAGAAACGGCTATTTCTGCAAAGATTCCAAATATGATAATACTTTTAACAGTATTGTAGAACTCAAAGACAGCAAAGGAAAATAAAAAAAGAGCCACGATACATCGTGGCTCTTTTTTTATTGTTTTATTAAATGTTTTCTTCTGCGGGTTCTTCGTCTGCAATTGTAAAGTTAATATCGTCTGCGCTGCTTTCGCCAAAAAAGTCGTCCTCACAGCAATCACAATCGTCAGAGCACCAATCAGAGCTATCAAAAGCGAGCTTGTCGTTCTTGCTCTCCTGATATTCATTGTATAGAAGATAAGCTCCGCCGAGACCACCAAGAATACCAAATCCAAGAAAAGCCTTGGATAATTCCTTTTTGCGATCAGAGTAGATAAAAGAGAGAACAAGACTGGTAAATGACTGTGCAACGAGGCAAATAGCAATAATAAATCTGGTTTTTCTAGACATAATAAATCTCCTTTTATATAATTATTTATTCTTTTCTCCGGATTTAAAGATGAGATATGCATTCATAAACTCATCTAAATTTCCGTCCATTACTTTGTTGATGTCGCCGTCCTCGTGACCGGTGCGGTGATCTTTTGCTAAGGTGTAGGGCATAAATACATAAGAACGAATTTGAGCTCCCCATTCAATATTCGTTTTTGAACCCTTGATATCTTCAATTCTTTCTAATTGTTCGCGTTCTTTAATCTCAAGTAGCTTTGATTTTAACATTTTCATAGCAACTTCCTTGTTTTGAAGCTGACTACGCTCATTTTGACAGCCGACAACGATACCGGTTGGAATATGTTTGATACGAATGGCAGAGTCGGTTTTATTTACGTGCTGACCACCCGCACCGCTGGCTCGATGGGCTTCAATTTCAAGATCCTCTTCACGAATTTCGATCTTGATCTTGTCATCAAATTCGGGCATTACCTCAACTGAAGAGAAAGAGGTATGTCGTCTTCCGGAAGAATCAAAAGGTGAAACACGAACAAGTCGATGAACACCTGATTCGGATTTTAAATATCCGTAAGCAAATTCACCTTCTACAAGAAAAGTAACGCTCTTAATGCCTGCTTCATCGCCGTCAAGGTAATCGAGAACTTTAAAGCGAAAGCCTCTGCGCTCGGAAAAGCGCATATACATACGGTAGAGCATTTCCGCCCAATCTTGAGCTTCCGTACCACCTGCGCCGGGATGAATGGATACAATTGCATTATTTCTATCATATTCCCCGGAAAGAAGTAGCTTTATTGTTTGCTCTTCATAAGATTTTTCAATGGTTTTAATATCAGATAGGATATCGTCTGTAAAACTCTCATCATCTTCTTCAATGGCCAGATCCAAGAGCTCCATGGTGGATGCGAATAGGGAAGAGAGTTCTTCGTATGAAGTAACTGTGTCTTTTACTTCCTTTAGCTCTCCTAAAACTTTCTGAGAGTTTTCCGGGTCATTCCAAAACTCTGCTCCGGAAGCTACTTCTTCTAACTCT
>JAZSDQ010000065.1:0-10057 GCA_045531235.1 Eubacteriales bacterium | reverse complement strand
ATTTTCGGTTGAAAATCACGAAGCTGATTTCTTGCCTGTTCTAGCTGGATAATCAAAACAGTTCCTCCAAAATATTCTTATTAATATTATACTATGAAGAAACAGATTTGTAAATATTGAATTTATAAATTTTCAGGTTTTCCGTTAAAAAACAAGGCTGCCGTGACAGACGAAAGAATTGCAGAAGCTATGCCGCCCGAAGTTGCAGTGATACCTCCTGTAAATACGCCAATAAACCCATGTTCGTTAACGGCTTTTTCAACTCCATCTGCAAGACAGTAGCCAAATCCCGTTAGTGGTACGGTAGCACCGCAGCCTGCAATTTCAACAAGCGGCTTATATATTCCTATTCCAGTCAGTATAACGCCGGAAACAACATATAAGACCAGAATTCTTGCCGGAGTCAACGCGGTTTTATCAATAAGAATTTGTGCTATAACGCAAAAGAGTCCGCCAATGATGAAGCAAAGTATGAATTTCATTGTTCTCTCCTGATTCTAACGAGGTGTGCAATCCCCGGAATTGTTTCATTTTGTAAAACTGTTGATGGATTTAGCAAAGCACCTGTTCCTATTAAAAGTACATCGTGTATTTTGTTTTCCATAAATTCATTCATAACGAAAGCAGTAAAAACACTTGCAGAACATCCACAACCGCTTCCGCCCGAATTCACCTCTTGCTCTTTTAAATTGTAAATCATTTTTCCGCAGTCATTGCTGTTCTTGCCAAGTGCTAATCCATTTTTCAAACAGAGATCGGTAAAAATTTTGTGGCCCTCAGCGCCCAGATCGCCGGTCAGTATATAATCATAATTGTTTGGGTCTTCTCTTGTTATTGAAAAATATTTAAGCACCGTATCTGCTGCTGCCGGTGCCATTGCAGCTCCCATATTGTTTGCATCGGTAATTCCAAGATCGCAAATTGTTCCGGGGACAAAAGCTGAAACATAAGGATAGCTTTTTGTATCTTTGGATAAAATAACGCATCCTGCTCCCGTAACGGTTGTCTGTGCTGTCGGCGTTCTTTGACATCCGTATTCCAATGGGAATCTGTACTGCCTCTCAGCGGATGAATAGTGAGATGATGAAATTGCCATCGTTGTAGAAAACTTACCGCTTTCGATTGAGATGGACGCAAGGCCTATGCCTAAAGCAAAGGTTGAACATGCGCCGTACAAACCTGCATAAGGGATGTTGAACCCCCTCATTCCTAAAGCAGTTGCAGTGCATTGGTTACTAAGATCACCGCCAAAGGCCAATTCTATATTTCCGGGTTTTAAATGTGCTTTTTTTAAGGTAATACTGACAGCTTGTCGAATCATTTCGCTTTCTGCTTTTTCCCAGGTTTTCATCCCGAATTTGCTGTCTGTATCAGTCAAATCAAAGTATTCTTTTAGTGGGCCATCGCCTTCAAGTTTTCCAACTGAATTTCCGAAACCTATAATTGAAGGCCTGCTTTTCATTTCAATCATTTCTTCACCTCGCAATTTTCTACCCGTATTATTTGAAAATTGAGAGGATTTATGCGAAAGAAAATCGCAGCTCTTATGAGCTGCGATTAAAATCAGTTGGTCATATTATCGAAATATCCTTGCACAAGAACAACAGGCGTTCCTTTGTCTCCGGAGCCGCTGGTAAGATCACAAAGTGAACCGATCAAGTCAGTTAGCTGACGAGGTGTCGTTCCTTGAGAAGCCATATTGCCGACAAGATTGCTGTCTTTTTCCTTAATGCTCTTGGAAATTGCATCCATTAGTTCCTGTCCGGAAAGATTTTTGAAATCATTATCTGCCAGATATTTAAGCTTCAATTCGTTGGGAGTGCCGATCAGTCCGTCAGTATAAGCAGGGGATACAACAGGATCTGCAAGCTCCCAAATTTTACCTTGAGGATCTTTAAAGGCACCGTCTCCGTAGACCATAACTTCAACGTGCTTTCCGGTTTTTTCAAAAATATTCTTTTGAATATCAAGCACAAGATCTTTGCAAGCTCTGGGGAAAAGCTTTACTGTTTCCTCAGTAGCTTTGTTAGATCCTAAAAGGCCATAAACTTCGTTGTAGCCGCCTCCATCAACAGAAGAAGTAAGAATATCATCCAAACCGCACACGATTTTTGCTCCGGCTTTTTTCAGAATTCTTTTGGTACGCGCTCTTGAGTGAATGTCGCAAGTAAGAACGGAATCGGTATAATTCAAAATGACCTTCGGATTGTTAGCAAAAACAATTTCAACTTCTGCGCCCATTTCACGAACTAGGTTGCTGTAGTACTCAACGTAGTCTACACCCGTAAACTCATGCTTATTCTCGCCAAACAATTCTCTGTATTTTTCCAAAGAAAGAACGTCAGTAAAGGGATCAACTCCGGCATCGTCCAGTTGGTCAAGCGTAACAAGCTGATTCCCGACTTCATCCGAAGGATAGCTAAGCATCAAAACAATTTTTTTCGCACCTTGAGCAATACCGCGAAGGCAGATTGCAAAACGGTTTCTGGAGAGAATAGGAAAAATAACGCCAATGGTTCCACCGCCAAGCTTATTACGAACATCGGTCGCAATTTGATCTACCGTTGCGTAATTTCCTTGTGCGCGTGCAACAATGGATTCAGTGATTGAAATAACATCACGGTCACGGATGCTGAAATTTTCACTTTCGGCAGCTTCCAAAACACTATCGGAAACGATCTTTGCAAGATCATCGCCTTGACGAATGATTGGGCAACGAATTCCTCTCGAGATTGTTCCGACTTTTCTTGTACTGTTTTGCATTATATTTTCCACCTTGTACTAGAATTAATAGGTCACTCCTATAACAGAATTATTATACACGCTCTTTTTGAAATCCGCAAGTAATTTTCAAAAAAAAGCTGTATTTTTTTGGAATATTTTTGAGTATATACACTTATTATCGATATTTTTATTATTTTTTTCAATTGCAAAAGAAGCACTTGCGATTTTTGTCATAAGATGTATAATAGTAATGATGAAAAGTTTCTTTTTTGTATCTTGGAGGAATTATATGAAGTACGATGTTATTATTATCGGAGCTGGTCCTGGTGGAATTTTCGCTGCTTATGAATTGATGCAGCACAAGCCGGATTTAAAGGTTGCGGTTTTTGAAGCAGGCAACGAACTGAGTAAGCGGCGCTGCCCGATTGACGGTGAAAAGATTAAGAGTTGCATTGGTTGTAAAAGTTGTAGCATAATGAGCGGATTCGGGGGTGCGGGTGCATTTTCTGATGGGAAATATAATATAACCAACAATTTTGGCGGTACACTCTATGAATACATTGGTAAAGCACAAGCACTAAATCTCATGCATTATGTTGATGAGATAAACCTAAAATATGGCGGGGAGGGAACAAAGCTTTATACAACGGCAGGTTCCCGATTCAAAACACTTTGTATTCAGCATGATCTACATCTTCTTGATGCATCGGTACGTCATTTGGGTACGGACATCAATTATATTGTTCTCGAAAATCTCTATAATGATTTAAAAAATAAAGTGAACTTCTATTTTGAAACGCCTGTTCAATCTGTTTCATATAATGACGATCACTATAACGTCGTTTGTGAAAACGCTACGTATTCTTGTGATAAGTGTATCATTTCCGTAGGTAGAAGCGGTAGTAAATGGATGGAAAAGGTTTGCTATGATCTAGCAATTCCTACAAAGTCCAACAGAGTTGATATTGGCGTTAGAGTTGAACTTCCGGCTGAGGTTTTTGCTCACTTAACTGACGAGCTATATGAGAGTAAAATTGTTTATCGTACGGAAAAATACGGTGATAAAATCAGAACGTTCTGTATGAATCCCAAAGGTGCCGTTGTTAGCGAGAATACAAATGGAATTGTAACCGTAAACGGACATAGCTATGAAGATCCTGCCAGACAAACAAAAAATACAAACTTTGCGCTACTTGTTGCTAAGCATTTTTCCGAACCGTTTAAGGATTCAAATGGCTACGGTGAGTCAATTGCACGTCTAAGCAATATGTTGGGTGGCGGTGTAATTGTGCAGCGTTTTGGCGACCTGATTCGCGGAAAACGATCCACGCCCAACCGAATTGAAGAAGCTTTCATTACACCAACATTGAACGCTACTCCCGGCGATTTAAGCTTGGTTCTTCCGAAACGTATTTTAGACGGAATCATTGAAATGATCTATGCACTTGATAAAATTGCACCTGGCACAGCAAATGACGATACTTTGCTCTACGGTGTTGAAGTGAAGTTCTATAATATGGAAGTTGAAGTAAGCGATAAGCTTGAAACATGCTATCCCGGGTTGTATATTATTGGTGACGGTAGCGGTATTACACACTCACTTTCGCACGCTTCTGCAAGCGGCGTATATGTAGCACGCGCGATTTGTCAATAATTAAAGGCTTGACCAATTGGTCAAGCCTTTTTGTTTTACTTAAATGTTTCTGGTGATTTGAAACCGGCAGAGGCTTCGGGAACATAGTTGCCAAAGTAATTGGAAAAATCCATATCAAGGTACTGACACATTTCGTAAACCTCTACCATGGTGTTATCATTGACAGGAATACCGTTTTCCATTAAGCGCTTTTCAGCCTCAACTTCTTTTTCCCCGTGGGTGTAGATTCTGCTCTGTCCCTCGGCTTTGGGAGAGTTACGAAGCTCCTCAAGATAGCGAGACAAGTGATCCTTAATCGCTTTCGCGTCACCAAAAATAGCGGGATCAATTGCCATGAAACCGTGGCAAATACCGCCTCTGCCACCAGCACCTGTATTGTTTGAGGTTGTGCCTACCGCCAGGATAGAAGAGAAGAGCTCACAAACCATCGCCCAACCATATCCTTTGTGGCTTCCGGTATCCTCTGTGCTACCGCCCAAAGGCATAATGCCACCGCCGTTTTTCGCCGCAATATTATCAAGAACATCTGCTGCATCATTGGAAGGCTTACCGTCTTTATCGAGAGCCCAACCGTCATGAAGGGGTTCACCTTTTTTGTTATAAACTTCCAGTTTTCCTCTAGTAACTACCGTAGTGGAAGCATCAAAGAAAAAGTCGTATGGCTCTGCAGGCATTGCAACGGCAATCGGGTTTGTGCCAAGCATTGCTGTTCTTCCGTAGGTAGGAACCATAATAGCATTGGTGTTGGTGCAGCTAAGACCGATCAGCCCTTGAGCGCATGCCTTCTTTGCATAATAACCGGCAATACCATAGTGATTGGAGTTGCGCACTACAACCATACCGATGCCGGATTTTTTTGCTTTTTCAATGGCCATATCCATTGCTTTATTACCAACGACTTGTCCCATGCCGTCCTCTGCATCCAAAACTGCTGAAACGGGAGTCTCAAAAACCAGTTTGCCTTTTGACTCAACTTTGATCATGCCTTTTTGAATTGATTTGTAGTAGCGGTACATTCTCTGCATGCCGTGGCTTTCAATGCCGATGCGATCGGACATTAAAAGAACATCAGAGATTGTCTTTGCTTCGTCGGCAGAAAATCCGAACTTCTGAAAAGCATCGTTGCACAGCTGCTCCAATTTCTCATATTTCCAATACTGATAACCCATTGCTTTCTCCTTGTTTTTAATTGTTATAGCACATCTAATTTTATATAATTAAAACAATTTTGTCAACACAAAGTCTGTTTTCTTGTGTGTGTATTTTCTTTGTAAAGGAAAGACGGTATACTAAGTTTAAGGAATACGGAGGTTAAATCAAAAATTACCGGAAAGAATGTGGACTATAAAGCTATGGATACAGATAATGTTCTGGTATTGCAAAAGCTTTTCCATGCAAAATAGTATTAAAAGGCTTGATCAATTGATCAAGCCTTTTTGTGTCAGAATAAAGTTGTAATCCAATAAATGATTCCATATAATGCTATATCATCATCTTTATTTATTGGTATAACCTTTTGCAGTTATATTCAACATTTTTATAAATTCTTTTGTTAATTCCGATATCTTTCTGTCGGTACGCAAAATATATCCTATCGTGTAATAATCTTCATTTTCAAGCGGTATACTGATTATTCTACCCTCATTAAGCTGAGAAGGCATTATTCCAGTTCCTACTGTATAACAATTGGTAGAAAGCAACACATTCATTAAGGTTGCTCTATCGTTGATTGCTATGTGTTTGTTACTGTGAATATCTATTATCTCTTCGGCAAAAAAGGATACATTATGCTCCCCTTGTTCGTAAGTAACATACGGAAATTTTTCTAAATCTTTTAAAGTGATTAAACTCTTATTGGAAAGAGGGTGATTATTGCGGATAAACACGTGTGGAAATGCCTCTAAAAAAGGGGTAAATAACAGATCTCTCTTACTCAGATATCGTTTCATAATGCTGATATCATTCGCCCTGATTGCAATTATACCAATATCACAATATGCAGTTTCAACCTGACGTATAACATCATATGTTTTCATTTCAGTTAATGAAAAATCAAAATAATCTTCTTTGGTTTCATCCACCAACTTCCCAAAAATATCTGCAACAAAATCGTAATGTTGTGTAGCAACATACAAACGCTTATTTAATTTCTTATGGGTATATCTATTAACGATAAAATCATTTTGTTCTGCTATATATCTGGCATATCTTACAAACTCGGCACCGTCTTCTGCCAAATAAACACCATTACCCGAACGCTCAAAAATCTTAATATCAAACTCTTCTTCTAATTGTCTTACACTAACCGACAGACTTGATTGTGCGATGAACAATTGTTTTGCCGCCTCGTTAAACGAACCACATTCTGCAATTTTAAGAACGTATTTACACTGTGCTATAGTCATATTCTTTCCCTTTCACAATACTACTTCTTTAAAATGATTTTCGGCAACCTCCAATGATACTTTGCCGCCAAAAGCCTTATAATTACTATTATAGGCATTGCAACAATAAGTGCAGCAATTTTATTGCTGTTTATTCTAATCAGGTAATATACCGTGCTACCAATAACAGATGCCAACGCATATATATGTTTCGTTAAAACGTATGGTGTACTGTCTACCAAAATATCGCGTATTATGCCCCCGCCAACTCCTGTAAGCAAGCCCATAGATATTGAAAATATTGCCATACCTAAAAAGCCCGACTCACATGCCATTTCGGTACCAATTGCCGAAAAGGTTGCAAGACCCACCGCATCAAAAAAGTTGTTGATGCTTTCTATGCGTTTTTCAAAAGATTCAAACTTGTTGGTATTGAAATAAGATACAATAAAAACAACGATAGAGGTTATTGTAGCAATTACTAAAACAATAACATTTGAAAATATACTTGGGGGAGTTTTACCCAAGAACAAATCTCTCATTATTCCTCCACCAACCGAGGTAATGCATCCAACAAGTACTACGCCAAATAAGTCTAAACTGCGTCTTACTGCAATCAACGAGCCTGAAATTGCAAAAGCAATAGTACCTATTAGCTCCATAATAAAAATTATTGTTGTTCCATTCATAATCTTTTTAATATGGGTTAAAGCCCCATTTCCGCTTTTACTTCTTTAAAGCATTTTACAATATAGTTTATATCGTCTTCGCTTAAAGCCGCAGACATCTGGGTTCTTATTCTTGCCTTACCGCGAGGAACTACGGGATAGGAGAATGCAACCACGTAAACACCTTTATCCATCATACGTTTAGCCATTTCTACAGCTTTATGCTCATCATAAAGCATAACCGGAATAATCGGTGTACCATCATCAATAACATCTAAGCCGATTTCTTTGATTTTCTGAGCAAATATTTTTGTGTTATTAAACAACTTTTTTCTAATAGAGGTATCACTTTCCAACATTTCCAAAACCTTTAACGAACCTGCCGCAACTGCGGGAGCCAATGTGTTTGAGAAAAGGTATGGACGAGAACGTTGACGCAATAGATCAATGATTTCTCTTCTGCCTGATGTAAAGCCGCCCGATGCGCCACCAAGAGCCTTACCAAAGGTTCCGGTAATAATGTCTACTCTGCCACTTACACCGCAGTGTTCAGGTGTGCCACGTCCTGTATCGCCCATAAAGCCAACTGCGTGACTGTCGTCTACCATAACAAGTGCATCGTATTCGTCAGCAAGGTCACAGATTGCTTTTAAATTTGCAACAATACCGTCCATTGAAAAGACACCGTCTGTTGCAATAAGCTTTATACGACAATCTTTTGCTTCTTCAAGTTTTGTGCGAAGATCTTCCATATTGTTGTTTTTATAACGGAATCTTTTTGCTTTACAAAGACGAACACCGTCAATAATACTTGCGTGGTTAAGTTCATCACTTATAACAGCATCTTCTTCGGTGAGAAGTGTTTCAAAAAGACCACCGTTTGCATCAAAGCAAGAAGAATAAAGAATGGTATCTTCAGTGCCTAAAAAAGCACTTAATTTGTTTTCTAAGTTCTTATGTAATTCTTGTGTGCCGCATATAAATCTTACAGAGGAAAGACCGTAACCGTAATTGTCATAACTCTCTTTTGCGGCGTTAATAACATCGTGGTTGTTCCCTAGACCTAAATAGTTATTAGCACACATATTTATAACTTCTTTGCCGCCAAAAAGTTTTACTTTTGCGCCTTGTGGTGTGGTTATAATCTTTTCGTTTTTGGTAAGACCTTCTTTTTCAATTGTCTCACAAGTTTCTTTAAAATATTTAAGTGCAGTTTTCATATCTTTACTCCTTAATCTAATTTTGTCCAATCAAGAATAACCTTGCCACATTTACCGCTATTCATAGCTTCAAAGCCTTTTTCATATTCAGTTATGTCTAATCTGTGTGTGATTATGTTTGAAATATCAAGGCCGCCCTGAAGCATAGCAGACATCTTATACCAGGTTTCATGCATTTGTCTGCCGTAGATTCCCTTGATAATAAGGCCATTGAATATAATCTTTGACCAATCTATTTTTGTATCGCTCTTCAACAAACCAAGCAGAGCAATTCTTCCACCATGTATCATACAATCAATCATATAGTTAAAGGCGTTCTCGCTACCCGACATTTCAAGACCAACGTCAAAGCCTTCTTTCATACCGATTTCATCCATAAAGGATTTTAAATCTGTTTTTGCTGTGTTGACTGTATATTTAATACCAAGTGTTTTTGCAAGTTCTAATCTTTCGTCGTTAATATCTGTAATAACAACATGACGTGCACCAACAAATTTACAAACAGCTGCCGCCATAATGCCTATCGGGCCTGCACCGGTAATAAGCACATCTTCACCTGTAAGGTCAAACGAGAGAGCGGTGTGCACCGCATTACCAAACGGGTCGAAAATGGAATATAACTCTTCGGAAATATCTTTTTCGCACCCTCGTACATTCTCTTGAGGAATAACCAGGTACTGTGCAAATGCACCATCACGGTTTACACCAACACCAATAGTTTCCTTACACAAGTGACCATTACCAGCAAGACAGTTACGACATTTGCCGCAAACAATATGTCCTTCACCCGATACTATATCTCCTATGCGCCAGTTTTTAACATTGGCACCAAGCTCGACAATTTCGCCAACATATTCATGACCAATAACTCGCGGAGTCTCAATTGTTTTTTGAGACCATTCATCCCAATTGTAGATGTGTAAATCTGTTCCACAGATAGCTGTTTTATGTATTTTAATTTTTACATCATTATCAGATACTTGTGGTTCAGGAACATCTTCAAACCATAGACCTTTTTGTGGATGTTTTTTAACAAGTGCTTTCATAATACCATACTCCTTTTAAATACTATTTCAATAATATTTTATCATTTCAACATAAAAAAGGGTAATATTAAAAAACTATCAATATCGTTCAAAAAACATTTACTTAAAGTTAGTTGCAGAAAAAGGCTTGACCGAATCGGTCAAGCCTTTTTCTGCGGGTCGATGTGGGCACCGACCCCTACATTCGTATGCGATATAGATTGTAGGGGTGGATTAAGGCACATCCGCTCGTTAAAACAATGTGGTTACCCAATAAATGAGTCCATATACTACACTTGCGCTGACACCATACACAATTACCGGGCCTGCTATTGTGAACATCTTGGCGCCAACGCCTAATATAAGTCGGAGGCCAAGCGGG
>JAZSDQ010000106.1:0-1629 GCA_045531235.1 Eubacteriales bacterium | reverse complement strand
GTCACCGATTTTATGGTGCGCTATGACATTCCCGAAGGCAAAGCCTTTTTGCAGGCGCTGAAAGGAATCGGCATTGATTCCCACGTTGAAACGGAAGAAAAGCGACTGGAAGAATACCGCGCGTTTCAGGAAGACAATCTGGTGCAATGCTATGTGCCGAACACCCTGGAAAATATTTACACCCACTGCCTGATCGCCTTCCCCGAGATCAATTTTGCATCGGAACGTACATATCGTTGGTGCGGCGATGACTGTCTTACCGTAAGCGAATTCAAAGCCATTCTCAATGCCCTTTACGAAAAAGGCTACATCATCGTAGATGCCAATCTTTTCTATAACGAAGAAACCGATTCTCCCGTTACAAAGCTTTCCCTGCCCGCCGGAAAAAAACCGCTTCTTCTCACCTATGACGATGTCACTTACGACTCCCGCAAAATGGGACGCGGTATGGTAGATAAGCTCATTCTCGATGAAAGCGGAAGAGTTTGTACCTATACCAAGCAAAACGGCAAAGAGATCATCTCCTACGACAACGAGATCTTCCCCATCATTGCCGCATTTTGCCGCGAGCACCCCGACTTCACCTTCCGCGGAGCAAAAGGAACCTTGTTCTTCACAGGCTTTGACGGAATCTGCGGCTATCGCTCTCAATCGGAGCCTGTAAACGCCGCCGAAGCCGCATTGAATCTGAACCGTCAGGACGAAGTGCGCAAAGCAAAGGGGATCGTGGAAGCACTGAGAGACGAAGGCTTCTCCTTTGGCTCTCACAGCTATAATCACCATAATATGCCCAAATATACCGATGCAGAGCTTCGCTGGGATACCTCTCATTGGTTAGAAGAGGTAGGCGCCATCGTAGGTGAAACAAAGCTCTTCTGCTGGCCCTATGGCGGTCATACCTTGGGAAATGTTTCCCTAAGATCCAACGAAGGCCATAAGTATCTCTTCGACAGCGGATTCAAATTCTTCTTTGGTTGCGGCGCAGCACGGTATTTGGCAAATGAGCCGGACGGCAACGGTATCTTCAGCGACCGAAAGGCGATCACAGGCGAAATTCTTTATTTCTATCAAATGGGCTATAAGATCTATGTCAAGGAATACCCCTATCTCTTTGATCCCAACAGCATTTGGGATCCCGCCCGTTTGCCTTATCGCTATCTCCCTCCGTACGACGCCTCCAAGGACCTGACAAAAAAATAAAAGACAAAAGCCCAAGCCTTGCGCTTGGGCTTTTTAAATGTACATCGGCACAGGGCGATACGGCAAGCTCTTTCGACGTGCCGTAGAAAAAGCAACACTTTGGGAAACCTTATCCCGAGCCTCTTTCTTTCGCGGAAGAATTCCTTGCAGCTTATATTTTGCGTTTTTGATCCGTTTCGCCTTGGGCATAATGGAAAGGAGCGCTTTCTCCAGCGCCTTTCTCGCCTCTTTTCCGTGTCGGTACACCGTTCTCACACAAAAGAAGCTCTGCTCTGCGATCTCTTCGTGGGTCAGTCCGTAAAGATAATGATACAGCGCATATTCCCGCAACGGTGAGCTTTCGATCAAACCCGCCGCCCGCGCGATCCGTTCTCCGTAGCGCTCGCAGAGCTTTTGCCGCTTTCTTCGCCGCGCTTCCACCTTCTCTTC